>JAXIPB010000095.1:0-39377 GCA_045403155.1 Micromonosporaceae bacterium | reverse complement strand
TCAGTCTCACCGGTAACGCCGCACGAGCAAGCCACCCGGACAGCCGACAGATCCTGCAAAGGACAGCACGCGTCAGTCATGATCCGAGTCAGACCGCCGGGTGACCCGCTCCCCTTATCCTCACTGTCATGATCGGCGCTCCCCCAGGGGCCCGGTGTGAAAAGGCGCCGCGTAGGCTCCGCTCGCGAGGTGTTCAGCCGGTCGCCCAGGGCGCTCGGCATTACATGTTTGGCACAGGAGGACAACGAATGTCCGGGACCCGCTTCGTCGCAAATGGCGAGCTGTCCCTTGCCGGAGAGAACCTGACGTATGTGATCGTCGCCGCGGCCATCGCGCTTGTCGCGCTTGGCTTCGCGGCGGCACTCGTCAGGGCTGTTCTCTCTGCCGGCACGGGAACCCAGAAAATGCAGGAAATCGCCGGTGCGGTGCAGGAGGGTGCGACGGCGTACCTTTTCCGCCAGTTCAAGACGCTCGGCATCTTCGTCGTCGTCGCCGTTGTGCTGCTCTTTCTGCTCCCGGTGAGCGAAGCGGGCGACAACGAAACCGCAATCAAGATCGGAAGATCACTCTTCTTCGTGGTTGGCGCCGTGTTTAGCGCCTTTATCGGCGGCGCCGGAATGGCGCTGGCCACCCGGGCCAACGTCCGCGTGGCCGCGGCAGCGCGAAAGGGCGGCGGGGGCCGGGAGAAGGCGATGCAGATCGCCTTCCGCACCGGTGGTTTCGTGGGCTTCCTTACGGTCGGTCTGGGCCTCTTCGGCGCGTCGATGGTCGTGTTGATCTACCGAGGCGACGCGCCGACTGTGCTCGAGGGATTCGGCTTCGGCGCGGCGTTGCTAGCCATGTTCATGCGAGTCGGCGGAGGAATCTTCACTAAGGCCGCCGATGTCGGTGCCGACTTGGTCGGCAAGGTCGAGAAGAACATCCCAGAGGATGACCCGCGCAACGCCGCCACGATCGCTGACAACGTCGGCGACAACGTCGGCGACTGCGCCGGCATGGCTGCGGACCTCTTCGAGTCGTACGCGGTAACCCTGGTCGCTGCGCTGATCCTCGGCAAGATCGCCTTTGGCGTGGACGGTCTGGTCTTCCCGCTCATTACCGGCGGCATCGGTGTGCTGGTGGCGACCATCGGCGTCTTCATCACCCGACTCCGCGCCTCGGACCGCTCAGCGCTCACCGCGATCAACCGGGCGTTCTACATCTCGGCCGTTGCTTCGGCAGTGCTGGTCGCGGTGGCGGCCTTCCTCACCCTGCCGGCGACGTTCGCCGAGTTCGGCCCCGACTTCGCGGCGACCGAGGGCAACCCCCGCTTGGTCGCGATCGGCGCCGTGGTCATCGGCATCGCGTTGGCCGCGGTGATCCAGGCCCTGACCGGTTACTTCACCGAGATCGGTCGTCGACCGGTGAATGACATCGGCAAGAGCTCACTGACCGGCGCCGCCACGGTGATCCTGGCCGGCGTCAGCGTCGGTTTCGAATCCGCGGTTTATTCGGCGCTCGTCATCGGCGCCGCCGTCTTCGGCGCGTACCTCCTCGGTGGTGGCAGCATCGTGCTGTCGCTCTTCGCCGTTGCTCTGGCCGGGTGTGGTCTGCTGACCACGGTCGGCGTGATCGTCGCCATGGACACCTTCGGTCCGATCAGCGACAACGCCCAGGGCATCGCGGAGATGTCCGGCGACATCGACAAGGACGGCGCTCGTATACTGACCGAACTCGACGCCGTCGGCAACACAACCAAGGCGATCACTAAGGGCATCGCCATCGCGACTGCGGTGCTCGCCGCGACGGCTCTCTTCGGCTCCTACACCAGCAGCCTGCGCGCGGCGATGGCCGAGGCGTTGAACACGGACGTGGGTGACCTCAGGATCTCCGAGGACATCCTCGGCCTACTCAACGTGTCGAACCCCAGGAACCTGGTAGGACTGTTGGTCGGCGCCGCGGTGGTCTTCCTCTTCTCCGGCTTGGCGATCAACGCCGTTTCGCGATCGGCCGGCGCCGTGGTCTTTGAGGTCCGCCGGCAGTTCCGCGAGCTTCCGGGGATCATGGACGGCACGCAGCGACCCGAGTATGGCAAGGTCGTCGACATCTGCACCCGGGATGCGCAGCGCGAGTTGCTCACGCCCGGCCTGCTGGCCGTCATGGCTCCGATCGCGGTCGGCTTTGGTCTGGGCGCCGGCGCGCTCGCGTCCTACCTGGCCGGCGCGATTGGTACCGGCACCCTGATGGCGCTGTTCCTGGCGAATTCCGGCGGTGCTTGGGACAACTCGAAGAAGATGGTCGAGGACGGGGCGTACGGCGGAAAGGGTTCCGATGCGCATGCGGCGACCGTCATCGGTGACACCGTCGGCGACCCCTTCAAGGACACCGCCGGCCCGGCGATCAACCCGCTGCTCAAGGTCATGAACCTTGTCTCGTTGCTGATCGCGCCGGCTGTCATCCTCTTCAGCACGGGATCGAGCGCAAACACGGCCGTTCGCTTGACGATCGCGGTCGTGGCCGCTCTCGTGATCGTTGTGGCGGTCACGATCAGCAAGCGCAAGCCGATCGCCATCGCTGACGACGCCGACGGCGGAACGCGAGCCAAGCCGCCGGGACCGACGAAAACCGCCGTGAAGCGGTAGCCGGACTGGGGATCACTCTCAAGATCGCCGTGATCATTACCCGGGCGTTGTGAAACCGCGCCGATCATGACCTCCAAATCATGATCGACGATGTGGAGGGGGAGGGGTGGGCGGGGCGGAGGGTGGGTCGGCCGACCACGGGTCGACGCCCGGCGGGGGCGCGTCGCGGATGGTCGGAAGGACCGCCGTCGGACGCAGGTTCGCCGGTCGTGATGACGGCGGATACGTCGGAGATGTGGACGGGTACCCCAACGTCGGGTTGGCCGTCTCGTAATCGCCGGCCGGATAGGCCGCGCCGGCCAACTCGGGTCGCGGCCGGAACAGCAACCACAGGATCGCGCCGCCCGCGGCCATGAGCACGGTCCCCATTACGTAGAAGATCACCGGTATGCCGGAGCCCTGGTCGGTCAGGTTCTGGCTGTCCTGCAGTGGCGCGATCGAGTACTGCGGACCGGCCGTGAAGGTCGGGACCGGGCCGACGTGGGTGGCGGGTGCAGAGGTCGGAGGGTTGTTCTGTCCGGACCCACCCTTGACGGCAAAGTCACGCGACGTGGTGTCCAGAATCCTGCCATCACCCTGGACTGCTCCAAAGGTCAGATCTGCCCGGCCGCTCGGCGCATCCGACATGAACGCGATCCAATACCGCGTCCGGTGGACGCTTCCCCGTTCGCCCGCCGACGCAAGGTCGACGGACTCGCCATCGACGGCCCGAACCTTGTCGCCCGCGGCCTCGACCTGCAATTCCTGACCGCCGAGAGCGCCCTTGGCGATCTTGATCTGATGAGGCTGGAGACCATCGAGGCGCAGTTCGATGAAGTGGCGCACATTGCCCAGCGGCTGCTTGTCCTTATTGGTGGTAGAGGCGTCAAAGCTTCGGGGCTGGCCTCCGGCGGTAAAGCTGCCGGGAAAGTTACCAATGCGAACTTCGACATCGGCAGCGTACGCGGGGCTGGCGAGCGCGAACGACGTGAGCACCGCGCCGGCTGTGGCCGCCAACAAAGCGGCCAAGCGGGCAAAGACCCTGGTGGTTGGCATGGTCACCTCACGTGGGGGAGCGGTGCGGACCAGCGCCACCGTACGCAGGCATTCCGCACGACGGCAACCGATCCGAGGGAGGATGGTCGATCTCACGTCACAGGCTACGGTGACGACGTGTATGACCGGGTGCGACACAGCTATGACCGCGTGGCCGATCGTTATGCCGACGAGCTCGGCGGCGAGCTCGCCGGGAAGCCGGTGGACCGGGCGTTGCTGAGGTGCCTGGCCGAGCTCGTGTCCGGGGTCGAGGAGAGCAGCGGATCCGGACGGGTGGCCGATCTTGGCTGTGGGCCCGGTCACATTGCGGCCTACCTCGCCACACTCGGCGTCACCACCACAGCCATAGACATCTCGCCGGCGATGGTGGAGTCGGGCCGACGTCGCTATCCCGACATCCAGTTCCGCGTCGGGTCGCTGCTCGCGCTGCCGGCGACGGATCACGAACTCGCCGGAGCGATCGCGTTCTACTCCGTCATTCATCTCGAGCCAGAGGATCGCCCGGCCGCCTACCGGGAGATGCATCGCGTGATCAGGCCCGGGGGGTGGCTGCTTCTCGCCTTCCATATCAGCCTGGCCGGCCACGAACGCGGTGAGGTCATGCACGCCGACGAGTGGTGGGGTGAGCCGGTCGACCTGGACTTCTATTGCATCGATCCGGCCGAGGTCGTCGCCGGCGTCACCGAGGCCGGTTTCACCGTCATGTCCCGTACTGACCGGGAACCCTGGCCCGGCGCCGAGCATGAAAGCAAACGCTGTTATCTGCTCTGCCAAAGGCCATAGGCTGCGGGCAGGTCCGCCCCCAGACGAGTGAGCGAGCATACGCATGAGGTTTCCAGGCCCGCGCGCCGTGGCTGCTGGCGTCTGCGTGCTCGCCGTTCTCGCCGCATGTGGATCGGGGGTCTCGGCCGACGAGTGGGCCGGTCGGGTCTGCGGTGCGCTCGCGCCGTGGCGCACCGACATCTCGCAGCTGAACGCGCGGGCGCAGCAACAGATGTCCACGGCGAGCACCCCGGTCCAGACCCGCGAGAGCCTCCTTGGGCTGCTCTCGGGCGCCGAGGCGGCGAGCGAGGCCGCGCGTACTGCCGTGACGGCGGCGGGAATCCCCGATGTGGACGGTGGCGACGACGTGGCCCGGCATTTCGTGGCGTCTCTGACCGGAACCCGGGATGCCTATGCCCGGGCTCGCGCGGATCTGCAGGCATTACCGACCGACGACGCCACGGCGTTCTACAACGGGGTCGTCGCGGTCATGGCGACGCTGAACCACGAGTACGCCAGCACCGGCGTGGACACCACTCACCTCGAGTCGGTCGAGCTGCGCGAGGCATTCGACGGAGTGGATCAATGTCGGTAATCCGACAACTGTCCCTCTTCGGCGCCGAGGCGTTGCCGCCGGAGCCGGGCGACCTCGCCGGATTGCTCGCCGCGGGCGGTCAGACCACTCGCTTGGGCGGCGCGGCCCGAGTCTCAATCGTGGTCGACCACCCGTGGCGCTCGTCCGTTCTCATCACCGAGTGCGCGCTCCGCGGTCTCGCGGCGACGAGTGTCTCCACAGTGGAGGACCATATCGGGGTGCGGACCGCGTACTCCGCCATTCTCGTTCCACTCGCCGACGCGTGGACGGTCGGCGCGGTCCAACGCGCCCCGCACGGGCTCATGATCGACGGCCGGCTGCTCAGGCTTTGGGTGGAGGCGCGAGGCCGGACCGAGCCGTCGGGGGCGTACGTGCTGCCGCTGGGTGGAGCGGACGAGCCGGCCTGGGCAGCGATCGGTGCGGCGTTGGCGGCTGTCGGGCTCGGTGCGCAACTCGTGAGCCCGCGCGGGGCGGTGAGTCCGTCACTTCGGATCGTGGGAAAGCGGCGGTTGGCCCGGCTCGCCGAAATGGTCGGCGATCCGCCCAAGCACGCGCCACCCGACATCTGGCCGAGCTAGCCTCGCGAAAGGTGGCCCGTCGCGGCTGGTGCAATTTAGGGCCAGTTGGGTGATTAATCCCGTTCGCGCCCGCCCGGGATGGCGCCCACGAATGCGCAAGTTCGGCCAGGCGCGCTTGACCGGACGTGTACCGTTTGACAACCGTCAGCCGTCGTTGCCGGTCTCCGGCACGCGGGGACGCCGATACAGACGTGAGGAGTAAGGTGCCGAACGCCAAGTCGCAGCGCCTGGTGATCGTCGAGTCGCCCAACAAGGCGAAGATGATTTCTGGGTATCTTGGCCCCGGTTACGTCGTGGAGGCCAGCCTCGGCCACGTGCGTGACCTGCCGCGCAACGCCGCCGACGTCCCGGCGAAGTACAAGTCCGAGCCATGGTCGAGTCTTGGCGTGGACGTCGACAACGACTTCGCCGCGCTCTATGTCGTCAGTCCCGACCGGGCCAAGCAGGTAACCAAGCTCAAGGCGCTGCTCAAGGAGTCCGACGAACTGCTGCTCGCCACGGACGAGGACCGCGAGGGCGAGGCAATCGCCTGGCACCTGGTAGAGACGCTCAAACCCAAAGTGCCCGTCAAGCGTATGGTCTTCCACGAGATCACCCGGCCCGCGATCCAGCATGCCGTCGCGAACCCACGCGCGATCGATCAGGCGCTGGTGGAGGCGCAGGAGGCGCGGCGAATTCTCGACCGGCTCTACGGCTACGAGATTTCGCCGGTGCTGTGGAAGAAGGTCATGCCGAAGGGCCCCGACGGCCGGGCGCTGTCCGCCGGACGGGTGCAGTCGGTGGCGACCCGGATCGTCGTACAGCGTGAGCGTGAACGGATGCGGTTCCGCTCCGCGGAGTACTGGGACATCCGCGCGGTGCTCGCGGTCGACGCGGCCAGGGTGGGCGACGGCCCGCGCACCTTCCCGGCGACGTTGATCTCGTTCGAGGGCGATCGGGTCGCGACCGGTAAAGACTTCGAGCCCACCACCGGGGCCGTGCGGGCCGGGGCCAGCGTGGTTCACCTTGACGGTGACGGAGCCCGGGGCCTCGCCGCTCGATTGGACGGCCGGCCGTTCGAGGTGATCCGGGTTGAGGAGAAGCCGTACCGGCGGCGACCGTACGCCCCGTTCATCACGTCGACGCTGCAGCAGGAGGCGGCGCGCAAGATGCGTTACTCGTCGGCGCAGACCATGCGGACCGCTCAGCGTCTGTACGAGAACGGCTACATCACGTATATGCGCACGGACTCGGTGAGCCTTTCCGAGACCGCGCTCGGCGCCGCCCGCGCGCAGATCGCCGACCTCTTCGGCCAGCGCTTCGTGCCGCCGCAGCCGCGCCAGTACACAAGCAGGGTAAAGAACGCCCAAGAGGCGCACGAGGCCATTCGCCCAGCCGGAGACACGTTCCGCACCCCTGGCGAGGTGGCGAACGAGCTGTCCACTGAGGAGTTTAAGCTTTACGAGCTGATCTGGCGGCGCACGATCGCGTCGCAGATGACCGATGCTGTCGGCTCGTCTGTGTCGGTGCGCATCCGCGCGGTCTCGACGGCCAACGAGGAGTGCGACTTCGGCGCCAGCGGCAAGACAATCACCGACCCCGGCTTCCTGAAGGCCTATGTGGAGTCCTCCGACGACGCCGACGTCGAGGCCGAGGACGTTGAACACCGGTTGCCGAACCTGGTCAAGGGCCAGCCCCTCACCGCGGACTCCGTGGAGGCGGTCGGCCACACGACCCAACCACCGGCGCGCTACACGGAGGCGTCGCTGGTAAAGGCGCTGGAGGAGCTCGGCATCGGCCGCCCCTCGACCTACGCGTCGATCATGCAGACGATCCAGGACCGCGGGTACGTCTTCAAGCGGGGCCAGGCGCTGGTCCCGTCCTTCCTCGCCTTCGCCGTGGTCGGGCTGCTCGAGGGGCACTTCCCCCGCCTGGTGGACTTCGACTTCACCGCCGCCATGGAGGACGAACTCGATGACATCGCCGGCGGAGACGCCGCGGCGCTGGACTTCCTGCGCGCCTTCTACTTCGGCAGCGACTCGGCGAAGATGCATACCATCGCCGGCGGCGGTGGGCTGAAGCGGATGGTCACCGAGAACCTCGGGGAGATCGACGCGCGGGGCGTGAACTCCATCCCGCTCCTCCGCGACGAGGCCGGCCGGGATGTCGTCGTGAGGGTCGGTCGGTACGGTCCGTACCTGCAGCGAACGATGCCCGGGGCGGAGCCGGCCTCCACAGAGGAGGGTAATGGGAACGGCGGTAGCGGGGATCGGGTCTCGCTGCCGGAGGGCATCGCCCCGGATGAGCTCACCCCGGAAAAGGTCGACGAGCTCTTCCTGGGCGGTGGGGGCGAACGCAAGATCGGCGAGCACCCGGAGACCGGCGAGCCGATCGTTCTGAAGTCTGGCCGCTACGGGCCGTACGTCACGACCGGCGACCGCAACGCTTCGCTGCTCCAGTCGCAGTCCCCCGACACCCTGACGCTGGCCGACGCCCTCAAGGTTTTGTCGCTGCCGCGCCTGCTCGGAACGGACCCCGGGGGCGCTGAGGTCTTCGCCGGCCCTGGGCGGTACGGGCCATACGTGCGCCGGGGCGACGATTACCGCTCGCTGGAGGACGAGGAGCAGATCTTCACAGTCACCCTCGAGGAAGGGCTCGCCCTGCTGGCCGCGCCGAAGACGCGGCAGCGCCGCGCACCGGCACCGCCGCTGCGCGAACTCGGCCCAGATCCCATCACCGAGAAGCCCATGGTCATCAAGGACGGCCGGTTCGGTCCGTACGTGACCGACGGCGAGACGAACGCGTCGCTTCGTCGGGGGCAGACCATCGAGGGCATGACGGTGGAGTTGGCGAGCGAGATGCTCGCCGAGAAGCGAGCGAAGGGTCCGGTCGCGCCGCGCAAGCGAGCGACGAAGACCACGCCCGCCAAGAAGGCAGCCAAGAAGGCCGCCCCCAAGAAGGCCGCGAAGAAGGCCGCGCCCAAGAAGGCGACCTAGTTCCTGGGGCCTAGTTCCCCAGTACCAGCCTCGTGTACGAATTGGCGAAGACCCGGGCCGGGTCGACCTTGTCCCGGACGGCGAGAAAATCATCGAAATGGGGGTACGCGGGGCGCAGCGACTCGGCGTCGCGGTAGTGCACCTTGCCCCAGTGCGGCCGCCCTCCCAGTGGCGTACAGATCGCCTCGAATCCTCGGAAGTACTCCTCGTACGGCATGCCGACGAACTGATGGATGGCGATGTACGCGTTGTCGCGCCCGTAGCCGTGGGAGAGCCAGATGTCGTCGCCAGCGGTGAAGCGCACCTCCACCGGAAGCGCGACCTTGACCCGAAGGGAATCAACGAGTCGCCGCAGGCCGGCGAAGGCTTCCGGCAGTGCCGCGCGCGGCACTCCGTATTCCATCTCCACGAACCGCACCCGGCGTGGCGAGGTGAAGACCACGTCCGATCGTTCGGTGTAGACGCGGGGCGAGAAGAACCGGGCGGTCGTCCGCAGCAGCGGCGGGGTCAGCGCGGGCACCGCGCGGCATAGCCGGCACACCCCGCCGATGACGGTGTTCTCGAGCAGTTCGTCATTGAACCAGGTCGCGAAGCGGCCCCGAGGCGCCGAGTCGTCGGGCACCCGGTTGTTGGCCTTGGTCAACGTGCGCTCGGTGTACGGCATCCAGTAGAACTCGAAGTGATCGTTGCGGGCGGTCTGCTCCCCGATGCTGGCGAGCACGCGTGCGAGCGGAGCTGGGCGTTCCTCGGCGTGGAGGATAAAGGCATCGACGCACCGAAGGCTCACCTCGGTGACGACCCCGACCGCCCCGAGGCCGACCAGCGCGGCCAGGAACAGGTCGGAGTTGGCCGCGCGAGAGCAGCGCACGACCTCGCCGCTGCCCGTGACGAGTTCGAGCTCCGTGACGAAGGTGGACAGGCAGCCATACCCGACGCCGGTGCCGTGCGTTCCAGTCGCCAGTGCCCCCGAGACCGTCTGTACGTCGATGTCACCGAGATTGGGCATGGCCAGCCCGTGGCCGGCCAGCTCGGAGTTGAGCGTCGAGAGCGGGGTGCCGGCCCGCACCCGGACGAGTCTCGACGCCGGGTCGACCGCGACGATTCCGGATAGACCTGCGGGCTCTATTCGTACGCCGGTCGTGGCCGCGGCCGCAGTGAACGAGTGGCCACTGCCGACCGGCTTGACCGTGAGCGTCTCGGCGGCCGCCGAGCGCACGACGGCGACCACCTCGTCGGTGGTGGACGGCCGAGCCACGGCGGCGGCGACGGCACGATGAGTGCCGGCCCAGTTTCGCCAGGCAGTGCTCGGAGGCTTGGGCATGGGATGTGAATACCTTTCACATAAGCATGACGTCAACACGCGTGTGCGGTGTGTAGTGCAGAATAAAGGGCTCCACTTTCTTGGCTACCGCCGTCGAGGAGGTCCGACATTGGTGACTCAGGCCACTCCGGCTCCGGTTGGCCGGCTTCGGCGCGTGCCCGTGCAGGGCCGGAGCCTCGCGCGGGTGCATCGCATGCTCGACGCGTGTGCCGAGCTCGTGGACGAGGTCGGCTATGACGGTCTCACCACCACCCTGCTCGCCGAGCGAGCCGGCGTCGCGATCGGCTCGGTGTATCAGTTCTTTCCGGACAAGCGTGCCATTGTCCAGGCGTTAACACTGCGCAACCTCGATGCGTATGTCGAGCGGCTGTCCGCCCGGATCTCCGAGGGCGGCCTGACGAAATGGTGGGATGCCGTCGACGCCGCCATCGACGAGTACATCGACATGCACCGCACCACGCCAGGCTTCCGGACGCTGCACTTCGGCGATGTGGTCGACATGAACCTGCTCGACGACGAGCGGGACAACAATCTGGTCATCGTTGACCAACTCGGCCTGCTGCTCGTCAATCGATTCGGGGTCGCCGAGACTCCCAAGCTGCGGTTCGCGCTCGCCATCGCGGTCGAGATGGGCGATGCGCTGATCAAACTCGCCTTCCGGCGCCACCCGGACGGCGACGACATGGTGCTCGCGGAGGCGAAGGATGTCACCCGCGAATACCTGCTGCGCCAGATCGATTGAGCCGCCCGCGGATCGCTACAGGAAGGCGGGCGCGCGCTCGCCTCGGTAGGTCCGCACGGTGCGCTCCACGGCGTCTCCGCGAATGACGTGAAGCGCGTCGACGTGCTCGCAGAGTTCCCCCGCCTTCGCGTGACGGAACCACACCCGGTCGCCCACGTTTAGCATGTCGGCGGCGCGGCCGGCCAGCGGCGTCTGGACCTCCCCCGCACCCTCCGAGGACAGCAGCCGCAGCCCGACGGGTAGGGCCGGACGCGGCAGCCTCGAGGGGTCGGCGGGGCCGGAGGCGATCCAGCCGCCTCCGTGAACCGTCACCAGCCCGGGGCCGGGTCGGCGCACCACGGAGGTTGCGAAGAAGGCCGCCGGAGCTGGCCGCCACCCGCGGAAGCCGTCGAAGAGAGCGGGGCCGTAGAGCCCCGACCCCGCCGTCAGTTCGGTTACGGCCGGGTCAGCCGCGGTGGCGGCGAGACTGCCGGTGCCTCCGCCGTTGACGAACTCGAGATCGGCATGCTCACGGGCAGCGACGACAGCGGCGCCCCGGCGGGCCAACAGTTCGGGGTACGACAGGCGCTTGACGGTCCGCACGATCCGGCCATACAGCGGCCGGCCGGGATACTCGTCGCCGAGGCCGGCGATCTGGGCCTCGTACGCCATGAGGCCGACGAGGCGGAATCCGGGCCGGGCGGCGACATGAGCGGCGAGCGTGCCGACGGCGGTAGGGGAGTGCAGCGGGGAGCGTCGAACCCCGATGTGACCGCGTCCGCCGAATGGACGCCAGGATGCGTCGAGGTCCAGGCACACACGCGTCCATGGGCGCCGCCCCGGCGGCACGACCGAGTCGATGAGATCCAGCTGATCGACGCTATCGATCATGAGGGTGATCTGCGCCGATAGCTGATCGGCGCTGGCGATGTCGGCGAGCGCGGCCCGGTCCACCGTTGGATATCCGAGCAGGATGTCGTCGCTGACGCCGCCGCGATTCAGCCAGATCGCCTCCGCCAGTGTGAAGGCCATCACGCCGCGCCAACCCGGGCTGGCAAGGACGTCGCGCAACAGTTCGCGACAGCGGACCGACTTGCTCGCCACCCGGATTGGCTTCCCGCCGGCGCGATCGGTCAGCGCGGCCGCGTTGGTCGCGAGCGCCTCGGCATCGAGAACGGCGAACGGTGGATCGAGGTGACCCGTGGCATGGTCGAGCCGAGCCCGCTCGTCCTTGGTCCGGCCCCCGTCGTGCGGAACCTCGCCGGAGGCGAACGGCGCGCCCGCTTCGTCCCTATTGTGGTCGGCCCGCACGTCTGCCACATGAGCACGGTAACCCCGTCCGCCAGAATGCGAAAGCTGCTCGCATTAATGCGCCTCGGCCGCCACAGAGGCACACTCAGGTAAGGGCCAACTCAGGGTTGAGGTCCGGAAAACCTCAGGGTGTTGCGGGAGAGCGCATGATCCATAGCCGGGCTAGAGTGGTGCGCGAGCGGTCAGCTCGGCATGTGGAGGCCGCGCTCGTGTGCCCTTGCCGAGAAGGGCTTGTTCCCAACTCGCGAAGGGCCGACGCGGAGGTGCCGCCATAGCCAGACATTCGCGTGACCCCGCGGAAGGAGCCGCCGCTTCGGGCGCCGCGCCCAATGGTGGCGCGTTGAAGGGCGGTTCGAGCCGCCGGAACATGTCCGACACGGAACGAGCGGCGGCGGCGCAGGCGGGTCCCACCGGATTCCACGCGCTCCGGTCAATCCTGCGGATTCGTCCGTTCCGGCGACTCTGGATCGTTCTCGGCATAGCCTCCCTGGGCGATTGGCTCGGCCTACTCGCGACGTCGATCTTCGCGGCCCAACAGGTGGAGGATCCAACCGCGAAGGGTGTGGCGTTCGGCGGTGTCATCGCCGTCCGGCTCCTGCCGGCGTTGTTGCTCGGACCGATTGCCGGAGTGCTCGCGGACCGGTTCGACCGGCGCTACACGATGGTCGTCTGTGACCTGATCCGCTTCGTGCTCTTCGCGTCAATGCCGGTTGCCGCGCTGCTGACGACCAGCAGCGCCGTCGTTATCGCCTGGGTCTCGATCGCCACCTTCCTCGTCGAGGCGGTGACCATGGCGTGGCTGCCCGCCAAGGACGCCGCAGTGCCGAATCTTCTGCCCAAGGGGCGGCTGGAGACGGCCAACCAACTCACGCTCGCCACGACGTACGGCATCACGCCCGTCGCCGCGGCATTCCTGCTCGCCGGCCTCACCTCGGGTTTGTCGGGGGTCTATCAGGCAACCGACCAGAGCTTCCTCGACCCGACAACGTTCTCGCTGTACTTCCTGGCCCTTACTCGCCTGGCCACCGCGTTCGTCGTCTTCTTCGGCATCAAGGAGATCAGCGGGCACAACGGCCGCCACCACACCACGCCCGGAGTCTTCCGGGAGTTCATCGACGGCTGGGCATACGTGGGAAAGACACCGCTCGTGCGCGGCCTGGTGCTGGGCATTCTCGCCGCCTTCGCTGGCGGCGGCATGGTCGTCGGAAGCGCGCAGTTCTACGCGAAGTCGCTCGGTGGTGGTGAGTCGACGTTCTACATACTCTTCGCGATGATCTTCGTCGGGTTGGCGATCGGAATCTCGGCCGGACCTCGCCTGATCGGGGGACTGTCCCGGCGGCGCTGGTTCGGATTTTCGATTGTGTTGGCCGGTGCCTCCGTGGCGCTGATGGCGTTCGCCTGGCATCTGTCGATCGCGGTCATCTTCGTACTGCTCGTCGGCGTGGCCGCCGGCATGGCATTCCTCTCCGGCACGACCCTGCTCGGCGGCGAGGTCGAGGATGAGGTACGTGGGCGTGTCTTCGGCTTTGTGAACATGGCCACCCGGGTCGTGCTCATGCTCGCGATCGCGATCTCCAGCGTGCTCGTCGGTGTGGGCAGCGAACGAGTGATCAACATCGGCACTGCGACGGTCACGATCTCGACGACCCGGATCCTGCTGCTCGCCGCCGGCGCTGTGGGCGTCCTCGCCGGCATCGGGGCCTTCCGGCAGATGGATGACAAGCGTGGCGTACCCGTCCTGGCGGATCTCTGGGGATCGCTGCGTGGAAGGCCGCTCGGCGTGCCGGAGGTGGCCCCACGGCGCGGCGTCTTCATCGCCTTCGAGGGCGGCGAGGGCTCCGGCAAGTCCACCCAGGTCGACCTGCTCGCGGCCGCCCTCATCGCCGACGGATGCGATGTCATCGTCACCCGCGAACCCGGGGCCACCGACGTCGGCCTGCGCATCCGCAGCCTCCTGCTCGATCGCCATGCCGCGTCGGGTCCAGCCGGCGTGGTGCTCGCCCCGCGGGCTGAGGCCCTGCTGTACGCCGCCGACCGCGCCCATCATGTCGCCAGCGTGGTCCGCCCCGCTCTCGCCAAGGGTGCGATGGTCATCAGCGACCGGTACATCGACTCTTCGCTGGCCTATCAGGGGGCGGGACGGACGCTGCCGGTGGAGGAGGTCTCCTGGCTGTCGAAGTGGGCGACCGGAGGACTGCGCCCCGACCTCGTCGTGCTTCTCGACATCGACCCTTCGGTGGGGATGGCCCGGGTCAGCGGTCGCGGAGAGGCCGATCGGCTGGAGGGCGAGTCCCTGCCCTTCCATGAGCGGGTGCGGTACGCGTTCCTGGATCTCGCCGCCGTCGATCCTCGCCGCTACCTCATCGTCGACGCCACCCGTCCGATCGCGGAGATCGCGGCGAGCGTGCTCGAACGGGTCAGGTCGTTGCTTCCGGATCGTCCGCAAGTCAACGGCGACAGCCGAACGTCGGAGGTTGTGCCGGCGCCGCCGCCGGTTCCGGAACTCGCTCCGGAGGAACCCCTTGAGCCCAGCGTCGAGAGCGGGTGGGGGGCCGGCGAGCACGGCGATCAAACCGGGGACCGCGGCGCTCGTCCAGACGACGAATCCGCCGCGACAAGACGTGCGCTGTCGAATGTGGACGGCTGGCCGCGATGACGGCGACGTACCCGCCGGTCTTCGACAGCCTGGTTGGGCAAGGTGACGCCGTTGCCGCGCTGGCGGCGGCCGTCGAGGCGGCCGACGCCATCCTCCGTGGCGAGACGGTCGGGGCCGAGTCGATGACGCACGCGTGGCTCTTCACCGGCCCACCGGGGTCTGGGCGATCCGTCGCCGCGCGCGCCTTCGCCGCGGCGCTGCAGTGCCCCGACGGTGGGTGCGGGGCGTGCAGGCAGTGCCATACGACGCTTGCCGGGACGCATCCGGACGTTCGCTCGGTCGTCCCCGATGGACTGTCGATTCCGGTCGAGGAGATGCGAGCGCTCGTGCTGCGCGCCGCGAGCGCGCCGATCGGCGGGCGCTGGCAGGTGGTTCTCATCGAGGATGCCGACCGGTTGACCGAGAGAGCCGGCAACGCCCTGCTCAAGGCCGTGGAGGAGCCCTCCCGTCGAACCGTCTTCCTGCTGTGCACGCCATCGACCCACCCCGATGACGTCTCGGTAACGATCCGATCCCGGTGCCGTGTGGTCACCCTGCATACGCCGAGCGCTGACTCGATCGCGGAGATGCTGGTCAGCCGTGACGGCATCGAACCGGCGACCGCAGCCTGGGCGGCGGCGGCCTCCCAGGGCCACGTCGGGCGGGCTCGGCGCCTGGCACGCGACCCCGAGGCGCGGTCACGCCGGGCCGCCGTGCTCGCCGTACCCCGCCGCCTTACCGGCATCGGAGCGTGCTTCGATGCCGCGTCGGTCCTGATCACGGCGACGGAGTCCGAGGCCGCCGCGGCCATGTCCGACGTGGGTGCCAAGGAGCGCAGCGACCTCGAGATCGCACTCGGTGCGGGGGGCACGGGCCGTGGAGCGGCCGGCGCGCTCAGGGGCGCGGCCGCCGCGTTGAAGGAGCTCGAGCGCAAGCAGAGGTCGCGGTCGACGCGGGCCAAGCGTGACGCGCTTGATCGAGCGTTGGTCGATCTGGCCGGCTTCTATCGCGATGTGCTCGCGCGACGGCTGGGTGCGCAGGTGGCGGCCGTCCATGTCGACGCGGAGGGGGACGCGGCCGCGGCGGCGCGGAAGTGGACCGCCGAGAGCGCGCTGAAGCGCCTCGACGCCGTGCTGGCCTGTCGCACCGCTATCGAAGCGAACGTAAAGCCTCAGATCGCGGTCGAGGCGATGATGGTCTCGCTCTGGCGCGGTTAGCGGTTATCCACAGATCCTCGCCAGAGGTATCGGCCGCGGCCTATCTCGCGATAGCGTGCCGTCCGACGATGGCGGCGCGTGGGTGAGGGGTGCGAGTGGATGAGGTGTGGATCGAGGAGGCGATCGAACGCTACCGGCGCGTTGAGCGCCTCCTGTCCGACTTCGACAAGGCCATCGCGAAGGTCGATGTCACCGTCCGATCGCCGGATGGGCTCGTGCAGGTCGTCGTTGCCGCCGACGGCACCATCCGCGACGTGATGATCAGCGAGTCGGGAATGAGCCGGTCGGCGCGCGACCTGTCGAGCGCAGTGCGGGCCGCTGTCGCCGCGGCCGCGGACGCGGCGAGCTGGGCGCGGACCAGGCTGCACAGGGACATGTTCGGGGACTGGCCCCGCCTCGCTGACGGTGGCGATCGGGCTCTGCCCGCCAACCCAAGGAGCGACCGATGAACGACTCCCTCTCCGGGGCGGTGACCGCGCTGCGAATGGCGGGCGAGATGCTCGCCGAGGCCGCCAATCGGCTCCCCAGCCTCGGCGCCGGTCCCGCTGCCTTCGGTGCTACTGCCTACGGCGCGGCGAGGGCGGGTCGCCTCGGCGACGTGGCCACAGATCTGCACAGCCAGTGTCAGCACGCCCTGGATGCCCGCGCGCGGGAGGCCGCCGCACACGCCGCCCGCCTCGACGACGCGGCGGACGCCATCGCCCGAGCCGCCCGTGATTACGCCGACGTCGACAGTGCGGCACGCCAGCGCCGGCCGGAGACGACGTGATGGACGCGCTCGCCCGCGTCGAGCCAGCGGCGCGACCACTGATGCGTGAGGTCGACAACGCTCTGCTGTCGCTGGGTGCACCGGCCGAGCACAGGATCTGGTCCCTCTTCCGCCAGGTCGGCACGTCGCCGGGTGGCGTCGTGGCGTACCTGGCCGACGTCGATCCTCACGAGCTGAGGACACTTGCCCGAAGCCTTCGCAGCGAGGCCGAGGCGTACGGAGTGGTGATCATCCCCGCCGCCGAGTGGTGGCAGGGAGCGGCCGGCGGGGCCTACGCGGCCCAGGCGACCGCGCTCCGCGCGCACCTCGGCGAGGGCGGGGATCCCGATGGCGCCGCCACGATGATCGGACGGCTCCGGGCGACGGCCGCCTATGTGGACTCCGTCGCCGATTGGTATGAAGCATCGCGTCGACGACTGAGTCGCCTGCTCGCCGAGATCCTCACCTCGGCCCAAGCGCTTACGGTCCGGTCGTGTCCGGCTCTGGGCGGCGGCCTCGCTGAGCTGGCTCGGCTGCGTTCAGGCGTCCCGATCGCCGCCCTATCCGCCGCCGCCGACATCGGCGCGTGCGTTCTCGACGTCGCCGACGACGCATTGGCCGAGGGCCGCGAGCTAGCCGCCGCCTTCGACGGGCGCCTGGCCGAGCTGCCTTACCAGGCCCCCGCCCGCACTCCTGGCTGCGACTCGAGCATTCACGTGATCCACTGACGTTGCCCCGTCCAGCCGAGACTGATGATCTTTTTACACGGGATCCGTGCTACACTGAACCCGTGGCTAATCTGACCCTGAGTGTGGATGACGACCTGCTGCGTCGGGCCCGCATCCGGGCGCTGGAGCGGGGCACCACCGTGAACGCGCTCGTGCGCGAATATCTGGAGCACTTCGCCGAACCCGACGAATTGCGGCGAGCCCTCAACCGGATCGCTGAGATCGCCGAACACAGCCACGCCTCGAGCGGTCCAGGTGGACGACAGTGGCGACGAGACGACGCGTATGAGTGACCGGGCGTTCATCGACACGAACATTTTCGTGTACGCCGTCGACCAGGCCGACCCGGACAAGCAGAAGGTCGCGCAGGCAGTCCTGCGCAACACGGCCGATGCCGCGGTCTCGACGCAGGTCATGAATGAGTTCTTCGTTGTGACGACACGGAAGCTGGCGACTCCACTCCACCCCGACGCGGCCGGTGCTGTCGTCGAGGAGATGGCCAAGCTCGTCTGTGTCGTCGTAGACACGGGCCTGGTCCAATCGGCGATCCGCGCCGGGCGTCGGTGGCAGCTGTCGCATTGGGACGCGCTGATGGTGGAAGCGGCGCGGCGAGCCGGATGCGACCGGCTGCTGACCGAAGACCTCACGCACGGCGCCGTCTACGATGGACTGCGGGTCGAGGACCCTTTCAAGATCGCCGTGATCATGACGTGAGGGTCGCCAGAACCCGTCGATCATGACCTCCAAATCATGATCGGCGGGATCTTGGGGTGGGCACGTAGGGTGGGCGGCATGGGTCAGCTCTGCGCCGTGAGCTTCAACCGTTACGGCCGCCTCTTCTACTTCGATCCGGGAGATCTGCGGCCCAGCGTGGGTGACCTGGTCCTTGTGCCAACCGACGACGGCCCGGAGGTGGCCGAGTGCGTGTGGGCGCCGGAGCGGATGGAGGAGGACAGCGCGGGGTTTCCGCGCTTGCTGGGCCTGGCCGGTGCGGACGACATCCGACGCGACGAGCAGACCCGGCGCGCGAAGGCCGACGCCAAGATCGCCGCGAAGCGGCTCATCCGGGAGCACGACCTCCCGATGAAGGTGGTCGCTGTGGATCACGTATCCCCGGCCGGGTCGACCACGACGGGCGCGCGGACCACGATCTACTTCACCGCTCCGCATCGGGTCGACTTCCGAGGACTCGTTCGCGACCTCGGCGCGACGCTGAAATGCAGGGTCGAGCTGCGCCAACTCTCCGCGCGTGACTCGGCACGGGTGCAGGGCGGCATCGGCTCGTGCGGACGGGATCTGTGCTGCGCGACCTTCCTCACCGACTTCGAACCCGTGACGATACGGATGGCGAAGGACCAGGACCTGCCGCTCAACCCGATGAGGATCTCCGGGGCGTGTGGGCGCCTCATGTGCTGTCTGAAGTACGAGCATCCGCTGTACCAGCAGTTCCAGGCCTCCGCGCCGGCCGTTGGCGAAAGGGTTGACACCCCCGATGGATCGGGCCGCGTTGTCGGACACAGCGTTCCTAGAGACGCGGTGACCGTACGGCTGGATGCGGATGGCTCACGGTGCTCGTGCTCGAGGGCGTCAGTGTGCGGTTCTCGGAAGGCGTACGAGTCAAGAAACGACCACTGACTGCGGTGTTGTCGGGACGTGACTAGGTCGACGGTGAACGGCCAATCACGAGCCCACCGATGGGGCTGAGCACGGCGCCGAGGGTGCCGAATGCGAGAGTGAAGAACACGCCTGGTCCGATCAGCCCATGATTGATGTATGACCGCATGGATGTCTGGCCACTGCGGGCAAAGCCCTCGATCTTCTGTGGTTGCAGGCTGACCACATCGAGCCAGACGTTGTCCACGACGATGAACGTCGCGATCGTGACAAGGCCGACGACCAGCCTAGCGGTCAAACCAGCGAGCACGAGGCCACGCCGGCTCGCGCCGGCGCGGGCGGCCAGAATGCCGACGAGGAACAGCGCGGCAAAGACGCTCAGGTAGGACACGATCACGGCGACCGCGTCGTCATCGGTGGGCGACGGGAACACGACGTTCGTGAGAACGATCTCCACTGACAGACCGAGTGAGACTACGACAGCCACAAGGAGCCCGCGCGTTACGGCCGATCGATCTGATCTCTGCAATCCGATCCCTTCCTCAAGGTGAGCTTCGACCGCGCCTCGAACCAGGTCGCCGACGAGGACGCGGGTGGGTGTGGTCGGTCGGAGGTCACGCACCAACTGCGACAGCTCGGCGCCGTACCGTGCGCGCCATTTGGCGGGATAGAGACGTAGCAGTCGGGTCACGCGAACGCCGCCAGCCGCTTGAGTCCAACGGTCGCAACGCGCTGCGCTTTCTCCAGGGTCGCCCTGGCGACATCTGCTCCGGCCGGAGTCAGGCGGTACGGCCGGCGCCGGTCCGGCGACGGCAGCGGTTCGACAAGGCCGTCGCGTTCGAGGCGAGCGAGCGCACCGTAGAGCGTCCCGGGGCCGAGAGTGATGCCGGCCAAGCCCTCGATGTCTTTGATGAGGCCGTATCCGTGTTTGGGACCGCCGCACAGACTCGCGAGGACGAGCATGCCCGGCTCATTGATGCGTGATTTCAAGCCCGGCTCCTACGTTTGGCGATATTACGTGCTGCGTAATAGTAGTCGAAGTCGGAGCCGTTTGGAAGCTGAGTCCGCCACCGCGGTGATGACCCTCCCGCTCGACGACCGATCCAGCGCACGTCGCGGTACCTACCGAATCATCTACCGCATCGATGAGGAGTCCCACAGCGTGACCGTCGTCGATATCGATCATCGTCGCCATGTCTATCGGAACGTAATGCGAGACGCTCCGAGCCAGGCCTACGAGTCGCGCCCGACCGAGTCGCGCTCCATCGAGTCACGCTCAGCCGGGGCCTGACGCATCGTCGGCAGCACGGGGGCTGTCCCCGCGGTAGCCCGGCCAACCACGATCGGCGCCTCGATCAGTCGTGGCCGGAGCGGTCGCTTCGGCACGATCCAGGGCGTGTGAGCCGGAGCGGCCGGGTTCGCCCGCCATCGCTTGCCGGCCACGTCGAGCCCGATGGGGAACACGGTCAGCGTGCCGTCGCGGCCGATGTGCATGCGTAGGAAGCCCTTGTAGCCCTGGATGCCCTGACCGGCGAAGAGCTCATTGACGTTCACACCGAACCGGCTCGCGATGACCAGGTAGAGCGCGACGACCTCGGCCGAAGCGATGGCGAGGATCGGTCCATAGAGGAACACGGCCGCGATGATCGGCAGTGGCCAGTCAAGCCGATCGAATGGAAGCATGCGCCAGCCGAGCAGCGCGGCGACGCCCAGGCCGACTTGCGTGGCGCCATGGAGCACGCCGAGCACGTAATGCTTCGCGCTGCGTCGACCGGCGGTGAGGCCGGCGGCGAAGAACAGAGTCAGGCCGAACATCACGGCGATCATGATGAAGCCCGGTAGGGTCAGCACCCGTACCTCGGCGTTATCAAGGGCGAGCAGCAGCAGCGAATGCAGGACGCCCAGCATGACCAGGAAGCCCCAGTTGCGTAACGGCAGCCGCGTGAAGACACCGGAGCCGAGCGTGCGCGAGCGAATCTTCGACGGGTACGCCTTCGCGAGCCGGTACTCGACCGACCTGCTGGCCGACCGTACCAGCGTCTCCTTCGGCGGCACCTTGATCTTTCGGGGCAATTCGTGGGTGGCGTAGAGATACGCTCCGCCACCGCCGAACGTGATGAGCTGGCGACCGGCGGCGGCGTAGCGGGCGTAGTGGTGCATGTCGCCGGAGAGCATGAGCGCGACCTCTGCGCCGGTCGGCGCGACGATCTTACGAAGGAAGTAGTCGGTCGTGTCGTACAGCGTCGGCACCTCCGCTGCCTGCACCCAGGCCGGGTACGGGGTGCAGACGATGACCCGGTCGCCGGGCTCGACCTGCGCGGCGACGTCGCGGAAGTACTCCAGCTGCGGGTCGTCAAGGTACGCGCCCTCCTGCGTGTCGATGGCGAACAGCCACCATCGCTGCGGCAGCTTGAGCGCGAAATAGCTGCGCGTCTGCGCGGTCTCCCAGCCGCCGATGTGCGTCCCCTCGCGACGGGCAAAGACCCGCAGGAACGCGGTGAGTCCGTCGTACCAGTCGTGATTTCCAGGCAGTGCGTAGAGGCGGGGCGCCGGCTCACCCTCCGCGACCGCCGGCAGCGCCGCCCGGTAGGGCCCGCGAAAGCGCTCCTCGTACGCGATTCCGCTCGCGGTTGGGTAAACCTGGTCGCCGCCGAAGATCAGCGCCTGCCCCCTTGGCAGCCGGGCGGCACCGAGGTCGAGCTCCGGCTGGGCCAGAAGGTAGGCGACCGAGTACGTGGCATCGAAGCCGTCCCCGGCGTCCGCGACGAAGTCGAACCAGAATTCGTCTTGATCGCTGTGATCGTGCAGCCGCTTCGGGAACGGGTACTGAAGCTCGCGCTTGTCAAGGTACGCCCCGAACTGCTCGGCGAGGGCCACCCGCGCGCCGGTCGCGGCGAGAAGCACCGGGCCGAGCCAGCGGACCGGCCGCCGTCGACGGAAACCGAGCTGTTGGGGGTCCAACGACGTGGGGCGAGGGGCGGCGACCGACTGATCCATGCCTTGGCGCTCGGCATCTCCTGAGGGATGGGTCACGCCCGGCTACGTTAGACCATGATCGGCTTGTGCTGAACCGGCCGCACGGTCAAAGGATGATCGTCGCGCGGGCATCCCAACCGAAAGGTCACGCGGCCGTCGCGTACACTCGAACATCGTTGCCGCCTTAGCTCAGTCGGCCAGAGCGACGCACTCGTAATGCGTAGGTCCCGAGTTCGATTCTCGGAGGCGGCTCCATGCGGTTTCCCGTCCCGCTGGCATTCGGATGCGTCGCTTGTTTCATCACGGAGGGTATGGAGTGAAGAGCCGAACGAGGGTGCTTGGCCCGCACGTCAATCCGCTGGTTGCCACGCTGCCGATCGGGCTGTTCGCGTCGGTGGTGCTCTTCGATTTCAGCTCCGTCGCCAGCGGTGTCGGGCTCTTCGCCATCGTCGCGCGGTGGGATCTCCTGGCCGGTGTGCTCACCGGCCTCGGGGTGCTCGTCGTGCTCTTCGTCGATGTCATCACGACGCCGGTCGGCACCGCGGCACGGCGCGAATTGGGATTCGCTAGCGCCGCCACATCGGCCATGGTCGTTCTCTTCGCCTTGGTGTGGTGGATCCGGACGGATGGCCAGCCAGAAGCCAGCGCGGGTCTGCTGCTCCTTGAGGTGGTCGCCCTGACCGCGGGCGCCGCCGGCGGCTGGTTCGCTCGTGGCCTCGTCACCGCGCACGGTGCGGTCGAGTCGATCGAAGTGCGCTTGCCGAGTCTTTTGAGCTAGGCGACTGGCGCTGCCGCATCCGCGTTGTCCGCCGGACCCAGGCTGCCTTTGGTATCCACGCGTCCTGTCGCACGCGTTCGTGCGGCCCAGGCCTCGTCCTCGGCGATCTTGCGGGCCAGACCCTCACGGCCGTCGTAGCGCAGGAACGCGGGCATCGCGGCGGCCAGAGCCGCCGTCCCGACTACGCAGAGGGCGCCACCCCATACGATCGAACCGCCCACCCCGACAACCCTGGCGGCAACACCAGATCTCGCGTTGCCCAGCGTCGGTCCGATCGTGTAGGAGAGCATCTCGATGCCGGCCAGCCGGCCACGCACGTGGTCCGGGATCGTCTGATTCCAGATGATGCTGCGAAAGATGCCGGAGATCATGTCCGAGCCGCCGGCGATGACCAGACATACCAACGCGAGCCAGAGAGTACCCGACAGGCCGAACCCTATGATCGCCACGCCCCACGCCGCGGCGGCCAGCGTGACGGCCAGACCGTGGCGGTGGATCCGCGCGCTCCATCGTGACGTGACCGTGGCCAGCAGCGATCCAGCCGACGGTGCGGCGTAGAGCAGGCCGAGCACCGCCGGTCCGCCCAGCCGTTCGGCGACGAATGGGTAGAGCGACTGGGCCATCCCGAAGAACATCGCGTTGATGTCGATGAGGTAGGTACCCATGAGCTCCGGGCGCCCGCGGGCGTAGCGGAGCCCCACGGCAACCGACTTCAACGAGGGGCGTTCCGGTGCCGGTGGCGGAGGGACCGCGCGCACGAACGCGAGGCAGATCAGGCTGACCGCGAACGTGGCGAGGTCGATGGCGAACACCCACGCGATGTCGACGGTGGCCAACAGAACACCGGCGATTGCCGGGCCGGCGAGCGAGGCGACATTCCCCCGGAAGGAGTTGAGCACGGTGGCGGCCGGGATCTGTTGCGGTGGTACGAGCCTGGGCACCATGGCGTCGAGCGCGGGCCGTTGAAGTCCGTCCACCGTGGTCGACAGCGCCGCGATGACGAACAAGATCCACAGCTGGGGCGAGCCGAGGAGGGCGTTGACCAGAAGGGCAGCGGTCAGCAGCGTGAACGCGATCTCGGTGAAGACCACGAGTTTGCGGCGATCGACATAGTCGGCGAGCGCACCGCCAACGAACGCCATGAAGAGCAGCGGTACGAGTTCGCAGACCCCCAACAGGCCGACGAGCAATGGATCGTCGGTGAGGATATAGACCTGGTACGGGATCGAGACGTACGTGATGAACGAGCCCAGCATCGAGACGCCGGCCGACGTAAAGACGAGCGCGAAGTCGCGCGAGGTCCGCAGTGGCGTCAGGTCGATCCCGAGGCGCTGGCCAGGTCTCACGGGCACGGATCGTGCACTACCGGGGCATGGTCTGTCGATCAGTTTTGCGTCGGTGCCGGTTTGCGACGATGCCGGTAACGTTCGCTCATGCGTAGCACGATGATGGACACCCCGCTTCAGGTCTCCCGGCTGCTTGACCATGGCCGTACCGTGCACGGATCCGCGGAGGTGATCACGTGGACCGCCGAGGGCGCGCGCCGGATGTCGTACGAAGAGGTCGGCGCCCAGGCCGCCCGCCTCGCTCACGCCCTCCGCGATGATCTCGGCGTCGTCGGCGACCAACGGGTCGCCACATTGATGTGGAATAACGCCGAGCACCTGGTCGCGTATCTCGCCGTGCCGAGCATGGGGGCCGTCCTGCACACGCTGAACCTGCGCCTCTTCCCGGAGCAGCTGATCTACATCGCGAACCACGCGGAGGATCGGGTGATCGTTGTCGACTCGACGCTGATCCCGTTGCTCGCGGGCGTGCTACCGCATCTACCGACGGTGCGTCACGTCATTGTGGTGGGTGGCGGGGATACCGCACCGCTGGATGCGGTCGCCGATCGGGTCGCAGTTCATCGGTGGGAATATCTGCTCGCGGACAAGCCGGATCGCTACGTGTGGCCCGTCGGCGACGAACGGGACGCGGCGGCGCTGTGTTACACCTCAGGCACGACCGGCAATCCCCGAGGCGTCGCCTACGCCCATCGGTCGATCTACCTGCACTCGATGCACGTGTGCTCGGCCGAGGCTTTCGGTCTCGGGCCGGCGAGCAAGGTCCTCGCCGTGGTGCCGATGTTCCACGCGATGGCGTGGGGGCTGCCATACGCGTCGTTCATGTCCGGGGCCTCGCTCGTCATGCCCGACCGGTTCCTGCAGGCGGCGCCGCTCGCCGCGATGATCAGCTCCGAGCGGCCCACGCTGGCCGGCGCCGTTCCGACGATCTGGACCGACCTGCTCGCGTACCTCGACGCGCACCCCACCGATGTCGCGTCGTTGCGTGAGGTCGTCGTCGGCGGGTCGGCGTGCCCGCCGGCGCTCATGCACGCGTTCTCGGAACGGCACGGCGTCGAGGTCATCCACGCGTGGGGGATGACCGAGATGTCCCCGTTGGGCTCGGTCTCCCGACCCCCGGCCGGCCTATCCGGCCCCGGGGCGTGGGCCTACCGCTACACCCAAGGCCGGGTGCCGGCGAGCGTCGAAGCGCGCATCGTCGGTCCGGACGGCACTGTGATGCCCAACGACGGCAAGTCGGTTGGCGAGCTCGAGGTACGCGGCCCATGGGTCACGAAGGCGTACATCGGCGAGGTCGGACCGGACCAGGAGAAGTTCCGCGACGGGTGGCTTCGCACCGGCGACGTCGGCGTGCTCTCCCCCGACGGCTATCTCAGCCTGAGCGACCGGGCGAAGGACGTGATCAAGTCCGGCGGGGAGTGGATCAGCTCGGTGGAGCTGGAGAACGCACTCATGGCACATCCCGCGGTGCTTGAGGCGTGCGTCGTCGGCGTGCCTGACGAGCGCTGGGGTGAGCGTCCACTCGCGACCGTGGTCTTGCGGGAGGGCGCCTCGGCGTCTCCTTCGGAGCTTCGCGACTTTCTGGCCAGCGCCTTGGCCCGGTGGCAGCTGCCCGAGCGGTGGGCCTTCATCGAGGCGGTGCCGAAGACGTCGGTTGGAAAGTTCGACAAGAAACGTGTCCGGGCCCAGTACGCTGAGGGCTCGCTCAGCGTTGCCGATGTCGCCGCCCCGCTCTAACCAAGATCTGGTGGGATTCTGCGTGTCAGAGAACACGGAGAATCCCACCAGGTACCGTGTTTGAGCGGCTGATCAGGCTGAGCGACGGCTCTTCGCCGGCGCCCGTTTGGCTGTGGTCTTCTTCGCGGGTTGTTCGGTGCCCGCCTTGGCCGCCTTCTTGGCCGGTGCCGCCTTGGCGGTCGCCTTCTTCGCCGGCGCGGATTTCTTGGCAGCGGTGCCAGTCTTCGCGGCCGCAATGCTCTTGGTGGCCTTGGCCGGAGCCTTGCTGGCGGCCGCCTTCTTGGCCGACTTCGCGGAGGTAATCGGAGTCGGCGCGACCGGCTCGTGCTCCCGCGGCGTGGCGCCCGACTCCCTGGCCGCCTTTGCCCGCTCCACCGAGGCGCGCAGCGCGGCCATGAGGTCGACGGCCCCGGTCGGCGCCTCCTCGACCTCGGGCGGAGCGACGATCTCCTTCCCGCTCACCTTGGCGTCGATCACCTGCTGAAGGGCGGTCCGGTAGTTGTCGGCGAACTCCTCGGGCTTGAAATCCGCGGCCATCGAATCGATGAGCGAAGCCGCCATCTCGAGCTCTTGCTTTCGTACGGTCAGATCCTCGTCGAGAAAATCGAAGTTCGCCGCCCGGATCTCGTCGGGCCACAGCATGGTGTTGAGGACGAGCACTCCCTCGCGGACACGCAGCGTCGCCAGCTGCTCCCGCTGGCGCAGGGCGACCTTGACGATGGCGACCCGATCGGAGTCGATGAGCGCGTCCCGCAACAGCACGTACGGCTTGGTCGCGATGCCCTCGGGCTCGAGGTAGTACGCCTTGTTGTAGAGGATCGGGTCCACCTGCTCGGCAGGAACGAACTCCATCACATCAATGGCCCGGCTCGTGGACAGCGGGAGATCGGCGAAGTCCTCGTCGGTCAGGATCACCATCTCCCCACCGCCGAGGTCGTACCCCTTTGCGATGTCGTCGTAGCTGACCTCCTCGCCGCATACCGAGCAGGTCCGCTTGTACTTGATGCGCCCACCGTCGGCCCGGTGCACCTGGTGAAAGCGGATGTCCTTCTCCTCTGTCGCTGAGTAGAGCTTCACCCCGATGGAGACCAGCCCGAACGAGACCGCCCCCTTCCATATCGCCCGCATCGCCCGGCTCCCTCCGCCGCCGTCGGAACTAGCATCGCCGTACGTTCCAGCATCGCACCTCGGGCGGACATCCGTCGATCAAGTCTCTTTTGGCTTCGCCGGAGGCGATCAACGCGGCATCGGCGCCGGAGGCGATCAACGCGGCATCGGCGCCGGAGGCGATCAACGCGGCATCGGCGCCGGAGGCGATCAACGCGGCATCGGCGCCGGAGGCGACCAACGCAGCAACATAAGGTGAGCAGGTGCCCGGAGTGCCGCAGCCAATGCTGGCCAGCGCAGGCCCGCTGCCAGTCACCGCGGGCTGGGCATTCGAGTTCAAGTGGGACGGCGTCCGGGCGCTCGCAGTGGCCGGGCGCGACCGGCTGCGGCTATATGCCCGTTCGGGGGCGGAGATCACGACGGCGTACCCGGAGCTGCTGGGTCTGCGCGACGCCCTGGAAGAGGCGGGGATAGCGGACGCGGTCCTGGATGGCGAAATCGTCGTCCTGGACCCATCTGGCCGCCCGTCGTTCGCCGCGCTGGCCGAGCGTATGCACGTGCGGGAACCGGGCCGGGCCCGCCAGCTTTCGTCCGTGCTCCCGGTCACGTACATGATCTTCGACGTGCTGTCGGCCAATGGAACCGATATCCGCGCGGTGCCCTATGTGGAGCGGCGGGCGTGGCTCGAGTCCGTCGGGCAGCGGTTGGGTGGCTCGGGACGCTGGGTCATTCCGCCCCAGTTCGCCGATGGCGAGGCCACTCTCGAGGCGGCCCGGAGCCTCAGTCTCGAGGGAGTGGTGGCCAAGCGCCTCAACTCGGTCTACCGGCCGGGTGCACGCACGCCCGACTGGATCAAGGTGAAGGACGATCGGACCGGGGAGTACGTGATCGGTGGATGGCGGGCCGGGCGGCGCGATCTCGGCGCGCTGCTGGTCGGCAGCGTCGGGCCGGCCGGGCTGCGCTACCGGGGCCGGGTCGGGGGCGGCTTCACCGCGGCGACCGAACGCGATCTTCTCACCAGGCTGGCGTCGCTGGAGGTGGCCGAGTCGCCGTTCGCCGAGCCCTTGCCGCGGGAGGACGCCAAGGGCGCGTTGTACACCCGGCCGGCGCTGGTCGTGGAGGTGAAGTTTGGAAACGTCACCCCGGACGGAAGGTTGCGGTTCCCGCGCTTCCTGCGGCTGCGGCCGGACAAGTCACCGGAGGAGACCGAGGATGGCTGACCGGGTATGGGTGTCCATCGCCGGACGAGAGCTGGAGCTGTCCAATCTGGACAAGGTGATCTACCCCTCCGTTGGCTTCACCAAGGGCGAGATCATCGACTACTACGTCCGAGTCGCTCCCGTGTTGCTGCCGCACCTGAAGGGTCGTCCACTCACGCGCATCCGATATCCGAACGGCGTTGACGCGGCGAGCTTCTTCGAGAAGAACGCTCCGGGCGGAACGCCGGCCTGGGTCCGGCGGGAGACGCTGCCCGTGCCTGGGTCAAGCTCGGGTCGGGAGACTCTCGATTTCATCGTCGTCGACGAGATCGCGACGCTGGCCTGGCTGGCCAACCTCGCCGCCATCGAGCTGCACACCCCACAGTGGAGGCTTTCTGACGGCAGCGCGGCCCAGCCCGACCTGCTCGTCGCCGACCTCGATCCGGGCCCACCGGCAGGACTAGCCGAGTGTTGCCTGGTCGCGGTGGCGGCCAAGCACCGGCTCGAGGTCGACGGCCTCCGCCCACTAGCGAAGACGTCAGGGAAGAAGGGGATGCAGCTGCTGTGCCGCCTGCCCGGCCGCCAGTCGTCCGACGAGGTCTCGGATTATGCCCGCGCTGTCGCCGAAGACCTGGGGCGCGCGCTCCCCGAGCTGGTCACCGCGAAGATGACGAAGAGCCTACGGCCGGGCAAGGTGTTCTTCGATTGGAGCCAGAACGCGGCGGCGAAGACAACCGTGTCGGCCTACTCGTTGCGGGCCGGGCCGACTCCCACCGTCTCCGCCCCCTTCACCTGGGACGAGGTAGAGTCGTCAGCCGTTCGCCAGCTGCGGCCGGATGAGGTGCTGGCCCGGATCGACGCCGACGGCGACCTCCTCGCCCCTCTCCTCTGACTGCTCCCGCCGTTCCAGCGCCGATCGTGAGATTGCCCCCATTCGAGCGCCGATCATGAGATTGCCGCCCCATTCGAGCACCGATCATGATTTGGAGGTCATGGTCGACGAGGTTTCACGACGCGCGAATCATGATCGAGGCGATCTTGAGCGCTAGTCGCGTGGGGTCCAGTGGCGACGGACGATCGTGAGCTCGGATTCGGCGCGAGCGAGATCCTCAGGCCGGGGGCGGGACGCGTCGCGCGCGCGCAGCGCCGCGGTCGGGTTCACCTGAGATGATCCCCCGCCGACCAGACCCCGCAGCCCACGCTCGGCCGGAGTCGTCTCGGCGTCAACCGCCGGTTCGGCGACCGAACCGCTGGACTCGTCGGCGACGTTGGCCGTGCTGGCCGCAACCGCCGATACGGCCGATGCCGACGCCCACGCCGACGGAGCACCGGAACCGGGGTCGCCCGGCAGCCGGACGCGCCGTCGGCGGCGTACAGAGTCATTCACAGCTCAACACCCACAGGGCGAGGTTAGAACACCTCGATCGCGGACGGCGACCGGTGCCAGCCGAAGGCCGTCGTCGCGGCCGAAAGCACGCCGGGTCGACGCTCACGGACAAGTCCCGCGTCGGCGAGGGCGGTCAGCGGCGTGCCGCCGAGGTAGGCCGCACCGAGGGCTCGCACGTCACAGGCGATGTCCGGCGAATCTCCTGTGGGTTTGCACGCGGCCGCCAGCGGAGAGCCGGTAAGCCGCCATCGCCCCGCGTTGGCGGGCACGAGCTCATCGGTCACCTCGAGTACGACATTCACCTCGGACTGGTAACGCCGAGCCGCCAACGCCGTCGGCAGGTCCACGACGCGGATCCAGAGTGCGTCGCCCGTCCTCGGGCCGAGCCGGCGCGGTTCGTCCACCATGAACAGCAGCGGCTCGTCGACGGAGCAGTACGAATGCTTCGTCGTACGGGTGAGATCCATGGTCAGCAGGAATCGCCACAGTGCCGCGTACGCCGTCGGAGTGGCCGCGACGTGCTCCATCACCCTCACCTCGCCCGCCGGGCCGCTGTCGTGCCAGGCATTCGCGACGCGCCAGAGCGCGTACCCGTCGATGCCGTCCTGGCCTTCGTGGACGACTGCCCGCCGCGCGCTCGACCCCCTCCGCCACTGCGCCGGGTCGGCGAGGCGGTAGTCCCAGTTTCGGCTGTGACGCTCCGACCAGCCGGGGCGGTCGGCACGTACCCGGTCGTAGACCGCCACCATGGCCCCTCGAAGCTCGTCCGCGGTGCCCTCGCGTAGGCGGCCCCCGGCCTGCGCGGCATCGTCGTATGCCAGCCGTACCTCGCGGCTCTCGATGTTCAGGCTCAGCCTGCGCGCCGCCAGGCCGTAGCCGAATCGCTGATAGATCCGCCCCTCGCTCGCCCACAACGCGGCGACCGGCTCGCCAGCGACTCTCATGTCCGAGAACTGCTGGTGCATGAATTGCGTCAGAATGCCTTGGCGCCGTGCCGTCGCCGCGACGGTGACGAGGGTGACGTGCCCGGCCGGCACCGCTGCGCCGGGGACGCTGAGGTCGCGAGTGGAGATACCGGCCGTGCCGACGACCTGGCCCCCGCGACGCGCGACGAGACAGCGCTCGGGTTCGAAGAGCAGGCGTTCGATGGGCGAGATCTCGTCGTCCGCGTCTTCGTTGAACGCGGCATTGCTGGCGCGGTAGATGGCGTCCCAGTCGTCGGGCTTCGCGACGTCGATCACTGTGTCTGTGCTCACATCACTGTCCTACCCGCAGTTTGGTGGCTGTGCCGACCAATTTGCCTGGAGCACGGTCCGGCCCCGGGGAGTCGTCGGCCGGCTATGCCGTACGTGACAGCCGTCGCTACCCTCGGCGGGGGAGCCTGAATGAGAGTCGCACATGCATCCGCCGGCTGACCCGTGGGACGCGCCGACCGAGCCGCAGCCACGGTCGAGCTCGCCGGCGCCAATGTACGGGCGCGCGGCCGTGCCCGTACCGGACCGATCACCCGATTTCACTCTCGAAATGACCGCCGCGTCTGCGCCGCCGAAGATTCGTCCCCGCCCGCCGAAGGGCGTGTCGTGGCAGCGGGCCAGCCGAGCGTCGCTGCGCAGCCTCTCCGACGGGTGGGGCTTCTCCGCGTTCGGGGTCCTGGTCGCCTTCTGCGGCTGGGGCCTGTGGGCCGCGGCCGGGCGGGGTCGCCTCTCGTCGCCGGTGTTCGGACTGATCCTCATGCTCGTGGTGGCGGGGGTCGTCTTCGTCCTCACCCGGTTGCTCGGCTACATCGTCCTTGAGCAGATCCTGCGGCGGCGCCGCCCCCACGCACGGTGGTCGCACTTCATGACCGGGCTCTTCCTCACGGCTGCCGGTGTGTCGTACTTCGCCAACACGAGTTGGTTGACCGACGCCGGCGACTGGGCGGGCAGCGGATGGGACTGGCTCTGGGGTTGGTTCCAGGAGCAGTGGCAGAGCGTTTGGCGAAGAAACTGAGCCGTGTCGCTAACGCATGGTGACGGCGATCGCGCGCACACTGCGGGCTTATCGGTGGCATGCGGCGTTGGCTGCGGCATGCCGCGCGCGTCGAACGTGGCGGTTTGAGGAGCAGTGAATGATCGACAAAACCACCCTGGGGTTCATTGCCGAGCCGGAGGAGGTGGAGGCCGTCCTGAACAGTCTGTGCGGATATCACCTGGCCGAGCGCGATCCGGTCTTCCGCTACACGGTGCTGACCCGGGAGCAGGTGCTCTACGCCGCTCTGGTAGCGACGATCAAGCGCGAGCGCGGCCGGGCGCTCGCCGAGCTCAGCGCTTCGGGCCACACCCTGACCGAGGTCGCGACACTGACCGGGCTCGGGTCGCGCCAGCGGGTTCATCGGCTGATCGCGGTCGCCAAGGCGGCCGAGGAGGCGGCCGCCGAGGTCCAGGCGGCATCGCGCGATTTCGATGAACGACTCGCTGCGGTCGAGGCCACCCTTGACGAGGTCAACAGCGGCATCATGACGATCACCGAGGATGCGTCCGAGGCGTTCGATCCCGTAATCGATCACCCGACCGACGACATCGGGCCGGACGTAGCCGCAGTCGATGAGCCGGCACCCGGCGCGACGGCGGCGCTCGCCCCGACACAGATCATGCCCGCGCTGTCGTCGGTGCTGCACCCGACGAAGGAGATGCCGGAGACAGAGGAGACGCCATGGTGGCGGCGGGGACGGGACACGGGCGCGGCGTAAATGCACCGGCATCCCTTCGGTGGAGCGGCCGAAGGGAATCGAACCCTCACCGTCAGTTTGGAAGACTGAAGCTCTGCCATTGAGCTACGGCCGCGCCGGCCGCGCTTGCGCTCGGCCGGGGTTAAGACTATCCGGTGCCCGACGGCGGGCGACGTCCGACATACCGACGCCCAAGATCACCGGAAGTGTTGAACTCTTGCCGCATCGGGGTCGCCGGATTGCGGCAAGTCTCGAACACACGCCGGGCGATCGGGGCAGACGCCGGGGCGATTCGGGCAGCGCGCCGTCTAACCCGTACACTTGCTCCTCGCCACCGGGGTGTAGCGCAGCTTGGTAGCGCACTCGCTTTGGGAGCGAGGGGCCGTGGGTTCAAATCCCGCCACCCCGACCGATGGGACGCACCTCGCACGTGGGGGTCAAATGCTGCCCGTACGCAAATGGGCCATTGCGCTCGCCTAGACTCATCGACGCTGCCGGTTCACGGTCTGACGCGGAACCGTGTGACCGCATGACATCCGCCAGAGGAGTACGCCTGTGAAGAGCACCGTCGAGACCCTGAGCCCGACTCGGGTGCGGCTCGCGATCGAGGTGCCGTTCGCCGAACTCGAGCCGAGCCTCAAGAAGGCGTACCGGGAGATCGGCTCCCAGGTAACCATCCCCGGATTTCGCAAGGGGAAGGTGCCCGCGTCGGTCATCGATCAGCGGGTCGGCAGAGAGACGATCCTCACCGAGGCGGTCCAGGAAGCGATCCCGGAGCAGATCCTCGCCGCCGTGCGCGCCCACGAGGTCCGAACCCTCGGCCGTCCCGAGGTGGAGATCACCGACTTCGCAGACGGCAAGCCGCTCAAGTTCACCGCCGAGGTCGACGTACGACCGGAGATCTCCCTGCCTGACCTCAAGGACATCGAGGTGATCGTCGACGAGGTGGAGGTCAAGGACGAGGACATCGACGCTCAGCTCGATGGGCTCAGCCAGCGGTTTGCGACTCTTCGCAGTGTCGAGCGCGGGGCGGACAGGGGGGACTTCGTCCAGATCGATCTGGCCGCGACGGTGGACGGGGCAGAGGTGCCTGGCGGCACCGCGACCAATCTCTCCCACGAGGTCGGCAGTAATCAGCTACTGCCAGGTCTCGATGACACGCTGGTCGGCATGACGGCGGGTTCGACGGCGACGTTCACGTCCGCGCTCGTCGGTGGCGACTTCGCCGGTCGAGACGCCGACGTCGCGGTCACCGTCCGGACGGTGAAAGAGCGCGACCTGCCCGAGATCAACGACGATTTCGCCCAACTCGCGAGCGAGTTCGACACCCTCGACGAGCTGCGAGGCGATCTTGCCGAGCGGATCAGGCGCGTGAAGCGGGTCGAGCAGATCTACGCGGCGCGCGACAAAGCCCTCGAGGCGCTCATCTCCGCGTCGGACGTGCCGGCGCCTGAGGGCGTCGTCAAGGACGAGGTCGACAGCCGCAAGCAGGCGTTGGCCGACCAGCTCGAGCGAATGGGGCTCTCCCTCGAGGACTACCTCGCCTCAGAGGCGAAGTCCGAGGAGGAGCTCGACACCGAGATCACCTCCGCCGCGGAGCAGGGCGTACGGATCCAGCTTCTGCTGGACGCCTTTGCCGACGCCGAGGAGATCCAGGTCACCGACGATGAGTACGGGCACGAGATCGTGCACCGCGCCAACCGGGCGGGCACGGCTCCGCAGCAGTACTACGACCGGATCGTTCGCGCCGGTCTGGCGGCCTCGGTTTACGCCGACGTCAGGCGCGGCAAGGCGCTGGCCGGCCTTCTCGAGCGGGTGGCGATCAAGGATTCTTCGGGCACTCCCGTATCTCTGGAAGAGCTGCGCGGCGAGGATGAATCGGGCGATGATCACGAGGGACACGACCACGACTGACTGGCGGTACGGACGCGCTGCGCTCACAGCGAAACGGGGCCGACGCGCGGGCAGTCGATCGGTGCCACCGGCTAGGGTCGGCCTAGCGAGACCCTTGACACGAAGGGGCAGCGAACGCGGTGCCCGCGAAAATGCTGAGCTGGGGAAAGGACGAGGCAGCCATGCCTGAACTGCACATGCCCGCCACGCCGATCGCGCGGGGCCCTATCGCGCGGGGAAGCGACGCGCTCGCCGCCACCCTCGACGACTCTGTATACAACCGGCTCCTCAAGGAGCGAATCATCGTGCTTGGCAGCGAGGTCACCGACCAGGTCGCCAACCGAATCTGTGCGCAGCTGCTGCTGCTCGCCGCGGAGGACACGGAGCGGGACATCAACCTCTGGATCAACTCGCCGGGTGGTTCCGTCTACTCCGGCATGGCGATCTACGACACGATGCAGTTCATCGCCAACGACGTCGCGACTGTGGCGATGGGCATGGCGGCATCGATGGGTCAACTGCTGCTCTGTGCTGGTACGAGGGGCAAGAGGTACGCATTGCCGCACGCGCGGATCATGATGCACCAGCCGTCCGGCGGCATCGGCGGCACCGCCGCGGACATCGCGATCCAGGCCGAACAGATGCTCTACACCAAGCGGATGTTCCAGGAGCGGGTCTCCTTCCACACGGGGCAACCAGCGGATCAGATCGAAGCCGACTCCGACCGCGACCGGTGGTTCACCGCGGAGGAGGCTAAGGACTACGGCTTCATCGACAAGGTGATCACGGGAGCCACACAGGTTCCCGAAGGCGCCGGTACCCGCGGCTGACGATAGAAGGAGCCACGATCATGACTGACCTGACGTTGCCGCCGGGCCTGAGCGAGGTGAACAAATTGCGCGAGGTGCATAACCGCTACATCATCCCGTCCTTCATCGAGCGCACGTCGTACGGAGTGAAGGAGTCCAACCCGTACAACAAGATGTTCGAGGAGCGGATCATCTTCCTCGGCGTACAGATCGACGACGCCTCCGCCAATGACGTGATGGCGCAGCTCATGGTGCTGGAGTCGGTCGACCCGGACCGTGACATCACCATCTACATCAACTCGCCGGGTGGCTCGTTCACCGCGCTCACCGCGATCTACGACACGATGCAGTACGTCCGGCCGGACATCGCTACCGTCTGTATGGGCCAGGCGGCCAGCGCGGCGGCGGTTCTCCTCGCCGCCGGCACGCCGGGCAAGCGGATGGCGCTGCCGAACTCGCGCATCATCATCCACCAGCCGGCGACGGAGGGCGGGTACGCCCAGGGCTCGGACATCGAGATCCAGGCTCGCGAGATCCTCCGCATGCGCACTCTGCTCGAGGACATGATCTCCAAGCACACCGGCCGCGAGATCGAGCAGGTCCACAAGGACATCGATCGGGACAAGATCCTTACAGCGGAGGAGGCCAGGGATTACGGTCTCATCGACCAGGTGCTCTCCAGCCGCAAGAAGACGCCCGTCGCCACCGCGCGGGCGAGCTGAGAGCGACGCGACACACGCAAACACCACACGCCCACGGGTCGGTGAATTCGCCGCCGACCAGGTACCGTCGACACGACGGACCTGCGATGCCAGGGTCCGGAATGCCCTTGAGTGGCAAGAGCAGGGAGAAACCTAGGTGGCACGGATCGGCGACGGCGGCGACCTGCTCAAATGCTCATTTTGCGGCAAGTCGCAGAAGCAGGTGAAGAAGCTCATCGCGGGGCCGGGCGTCTACATCTGTGACGAGTGCATCGACCTCTGCAATGAGATCATCGAAGAGGAGCTCGCCGAATCCACCGAGGTTCGCTGGGACGAGCTGCCCAAGCCGATGGAGATCTGCGAGTTCCTCGACGACTATGTCGTTGGCCAGGACACCGCCAAGAAGGCGCTCGCGGTCGCGGTCTACAACCACTACAAGCGGGTGCAGGCGGAGTCATCGGGTCAGCGCGGCGACAGCGAGCCGGTCGAGTTGGCGAAGTCCAACATCATGCTCATCGGCCCCACTGGCTGCGGCAAGACCCACTTGGCCCAGACGCTGGCTCGGATGCTCAACGTGCCGTTTGCCATCGCCGACGCGACGGCGCTGACCGAGGCCGGGTACGTCGGCGAGGACGTCGAGAACATCCTCCTCAAGCTGATCCAGGCCGCGGACTACGACATCAAACGGGCCGAGACTGGCATCGTCTACATCGACGAGATCGACAAGATCGCGCGAAAGTCGGAGAACCCCTCGATCACCCGCGACGTGTCGGGCGAGGGTGTCCAGCAGGCACTGTTGAAGATCCTCGAGGGGACCGTCGCCAACGTTCCGCCGCAGGGTGGTCGCAAACATCCCCATCAGGAGTTCATTCAGATCGACACGACCAACGTGCTCTTCATCTGCGGCGGCGCCTTCGCCGGCCTTGAGCGGATCATCGAGCAGCGGGTGGGCAAGAAGGGCCTGGGTTTCGGCGCCCACCTTCGTTCGGTCTCGGAACGTACGACCGACGACGTATTCGGCGAGGTAATGCCGGAGGACATGCTTAAGTACGGGCTCATCCCAGAGTTCATCGGCCGGCTGCCCGTCTTCACCAGCGTCCGCAGCCTCGACCGCGATGCACTCGTACGCATCCTGACGGAGCCGCGCAACGCGCTCATCCGCCAGTACCAGCGCCTGTTCGAGCTGGACAACGTCGAGCTGGAGTTCGAGCCCAAGGCCCTCGAGGCGATCGCCGACCAGGCGATTCTGCGCGGGACGGGAGCGCGCGGGCTGCGCGCGATCCTGGAGGAGGTCCTGCTCTCCGTGATGTACGAGGTGCCGAGCAATCCCGACGTCGCCCGGGTGCTCATCACCCGCGAGGTCGTGCTGGAGAACGTCAACCCGACGATCGTGCCCCGCACGATCGCGCCGCGGCGGTCGAGCCGGCACGACCGCGAAGAAAAGTCGGCGTAACCCCTCACTCCGTGACATCCATCGTGTTCGCCGCGCTCTCCGCGCTGGTGTGGGGAACCGCGGACTATTGCGGTGGGCGGGCCACGGGTTGGGGCAACAACCTGCCCGGATCGACCGGTGAAGCGCGGCCGATGAGTCGTGCCCTCGGGGTAACCGTGGTCTCACAGATTCTTGGCCTACCCGTGCTCGTGGTCGGCGTCGTATTGCTGCCGGGAGTGCTTCATACGAGCGATCTGGCGTGGGGCGCCGGTGCTGGTGCCGCCGGCACGTTCGGGATCGTGTTGCTCTATCGCAGCTTGTCCACTGGCGCGATGGCCGTGGCCGCCCCGATCACGGCGGTCACCGGTGCCCTGGTCCCCATGATTTTTGGGCTGCTGGTCGAGCGGCTGCCCTCCACGGTGGCGCTCACCGGCGCGAGCTGCGCGGTGATCGCGATTGCCCTTGTGAGTCTCGGTCCGGCCCACTCCGGCGGACGCGTAACGCCGCGGGTCGTCGGTCTCGCGCTCGCCTCGGGGGGAATGTTCGGGATCTTCTTCGTGCTCCTCGCCCAGACCCATGACGACTCGGGCATGTGGCCGCTGGTCGCGGCACGAGCCCTGTCCGTCCCACTCGGCCTGGTGCTGGTTGCGCTGGCTGGTGCCTCGCTGCGAATGCCCCGCGCGATCGTTGGCTGGGTCGCCTTCGCCGGCATCGGGGATATCGCCGCGAACGCGACGTACCTGCTCGCGATCCGCGCGGGCCTGCTCACCTTGGTCGCGCCGATCGTCGCGCTCTACCCGGTGAGCACAGTGCTCCTCGCGCTCGCGCTCGACAAGGAGCGTGTCCGACCGATCCAGATCGCCGGCCTCGCTCTCGCCGCCGCCGCACTGGTTCTCACCGCCGTCTAAGTCTTACCGCCGTCTAGGTCTTACCGCTGTCGAGGTCTCACCGCTGTCAAGGTCTCACGGCCGTCTAAGTCGATCCGTGCCTCGGCCATGCCGGCGTTACGCTTCGGCCATGAGAGTCGCCGTCTGCCAGGTCAACTCGCGTCACGACCGCACCGCGAACATCGCCATGGCGCACGAGATCCTTGAACGGGCCGCGGCGGCGGGCGCCGACCTCGCCGTGCTCCCTGAGTACGTGGATTATCTGGGCCCGGTGGACGGTGAGCCCAAACCGCAGCCAGTGGATGGCGAGTTCGCCTCGTCCTTCGCTGAGGCGGCCCGCCGGCTACGGATGTGGGTCGTGGCGGGGTCCTTCCACGAGTCCGGGCCGGATGCGTCGCATACCTTCAACACGTCACTCGTATTCAACCGCGAGGGTGAGCTCGCAGCGGCGTACCGCAAGATTCATCTCTTCGATATCGACATCCCCGACCGGGTGTCCTACCAGGAATCCCGGACTGTGGCGCCCGGGCAGGATGTCGTGACGGTCGACGTCGACGGCGTGCCGGTCGGCATGTCCATCTGTTACGACCTGCGCTTTCCCGAGCTCTATCGCCGGCTGGCGGTGGCTGGTGCGCGGATCTTGCTCGTCCCGGCCGCATTCACCGCGCATACCGGGAAGGATCATTGGGAGATCCTTATCCGCGCGCGGGCCATCGAGAATCAGTGCTTCGTCGTCGCCGCCGGCCAGACCGGCGATCATGAGCCGGGTCGGAGCTGCTACGGGCGAAGCATGGTCGTCGATCCGTGGGGCACCGTCCTCGCCCAGGTGCCGGACGGGGTCGGTGTCGCCGTGGCCGACCTGGACCTCGACCGGGCGCGGCGGATCCGTCAGGAACTTCCGAGCCTGGCCAACCGGCGGTTGGTCTGACGGAGTCGGCCAGTGCCCAGGCCGTCGTGATCGCCGCGAGTGTCCGTCACACGCCCGGTCCGCTGAGGCCCAACCGGGCAGGTTCCGGACACTTGTGATCATCAAGGCGGGCTTATCTGGTGGTGGGACGCGACTCGCTTGGGGTCGACGGCTGCTGCGCAGATCGGCGACTTGGGGAATCGGAACAGCTCACCGCCAGCGTGCCAAGCGCTGTGATGGCGATGATGAGAAATCCGGTCACGAAGACGGCATTGGTCATCCGCGCGGGTCCGCGCACGGCCAGCCGCCGGACCCCGAGAACCGTCACCACGAGCAGACACCCTGCGATGAGGGCCTGCCACGCTGGCTGGAGCAGGCCAAGCAGCGCATCAGCAGAGCTCGGCACAAGGCAACTGTCTCACGCCCCCACGCCCCCACGCCCCCCCGCCCCCCCGCCCCCCCGCCTCCCCTTCGAGCGCCGATCATGACCTGAAGGTCATGATCGGCGTGGCGGATTCTAGGGTTCAGTGCAACGAGTGAAGTTGTCTGGATCTTGGAGGCTCTGGTGGCGAGGCCGGGCGTGATTACGTTTGCTCATCGGCAGATTTTGGAGGCGCAGTGGCGGCGCGGCCGGACGATTACGAGCATCG
>JAXIPB010000242.1:0-16526 GCA_045403155.1 Micromonosporaceae bacterium | reverse complement strand
CATGGGAGACATACCTGGCGAGCAATGAGGATGGCTTCGCCGGGATCGAGGAAGGGGTGTTGCCCGGCGGGCCGTGATGCCCGCAGGGAGTCTGGCGGCCGGCCCATGGCCCGCCGGTGACGCGAATCGCGACGCCAGCGCACGCGAAATGCGCAGTCGCACGGGATTCCGCGACACCGTGGCGATGGGACATCCGTACCGCGAGATCTCCAGCCGCTCACCGGCTCCTGACACTCCTTCCCCGGTGCCAGGCGCGAGCGAGCGGGTGGGGATCTGGCGGTACGGCCGACGAGCCGCCCGATCCGGTCGGGAGCTATGCGCCCGGCACACAGGCATCACAGCCGGGTTCGCGCCCGGCACCGGTAATACAAGCCGGGCTCGCGCCCGGCACAGGCATCACAGCCGGGCTCGCGCCCGGCACGGGTAATACCGCCGAGCTCAGGCCCGGCACACAGGCACTACGGCCGGCCGCTTGCGAACCGGCCACTGGCACCATCCTCCGGCACCGGACCGCGAATCCGTGTGCCGTGGGGGCACACATAGGGGGTCGTCGTGGGGAAGCACCATGCTTCCCACGGTTCAGGCACGCCCGGGTCCGACGGGGTGGGGGTGTCTCGAGCCAGTGGACGTAGTGGCGGGCACACGCCTGTGCTCCTCGAGCGCTGCCTAGCGCTCCTGGCCCCCGCGTGGCAGCGGGCGCACCCCGTCCACGTCGACGCCACGCTCGGTCTCGGCGGCCACGCAGAGGCTGTGCTCGCCGCGGACCCGGCCGTGAACGTGATCGGCATCGACCGCGACCCGCACGCACTCGCGTTCTCGCGGCAGCGCCTCGCGCCATACGCAGATCGGATCACACTCGAACACGCCGCGTACGACGAGCTGCCCGATCTCCTGCGGCGGCTCTCGGTGAGCACAGTGGACAGCTTCCTCTTCGATCTTGGCGTCTCATCGATGCAGCTCGACGATCCAGAGCGCGGCTTCGCCTATGCCCAGGACGCCCCGTTGGACATGCGGATGGACCCGTCCGGGGGAATCACCGCCGAGGAGGTCGTCAATACCTACCCCCAGGCGCAACTCTCCCGGGTGCTGCGCGTTTACGGGGAGGAGAAGTTCGCCAGCCGCATCGCCTCGGCGATCGTTCGCGAACGAACCAGGGCACCGATCACCTCCTCGGCCCGGTTGGCCGAGTTGGTTCGGGACTCCATTCCCGCCCCGGCGCGGCGGACCGGCGGGAACCCGGCCAAGCGGTCGTTTCAGGCGCTGCGGATCGAGGTCAACGGCGAGCTCGCCTCGCTGGAGTCCGCGCTGCCGGCCGCGCTCGACGCGCTCGCTATTGGTGGACGGGTTGTGGTGCTCGCGTACCACTCACTCGAGGACCGCATCGTCAAGCGGGCCATCGCGGAGCGGGCGCGGTCGACAGCACCGATCGACCTCCCGGTGGAGCCGCCGGGAAGCGGACCAAGCCTCCGCCTCCTCACTCGGGGGGCGGAGCTGCCGAGCGAGGCCGAGGTGGCGGCGAATCCGCGCGCCGCGTCGGTCCGACTGCGCGCCGCGGAGCGCGTCGACCCGGACGCGCCCGGGGGGCGGCCGAACGCGCCCCGACGAACCGGGGCGATGCACCAACCGCGCACTCGGGGGCGACGCGGCACCGTCGGCGACCGACCCATCAACGACATAGGCACGAACGGCACCACCCACCACCGAGACAACGACGACAAGGGGGAGGGGCGATGATCGGGGCAACAACCCGCGCCCAAACAGGCCGCAGCAGCGACTCACGACGAGGCTCCCGGCCTCAGGCCCACCCGGTCCGCGACGTTCTTCGCGGGGCACCGCGAGGAAGATACGTCGACGGCGCCAACGCGCTTCAGATCGGGTACGAAGAGCCGGACGAGCTCGCGCCCCCCGGGTCCCTTCGCGCGCCGGCGAAGGCATCGCGCGGTGGTGGGCGCTCAACCGCTGCGGCGCCGCAAACCCGCAAGGCGCCGCAGACCCGCAAGTCGCCACTGCCCGTGGCGCTGCCGAGGGCATCCTTCCTCGTCACGATCGCGTCCCTCGTCGTCGTCGGCGTGCTCGGCGTCCTGGTGATCAATACGAAGATCAACGAAAACGCGTTCCGGCTCAACGACCTACGGACGCAGAAGACCGCGCTCGATCTGCAGGAGCAGCAACTCTCGCAGAAGCTGGCCGAGCGGGAGTCGCCGGGAAACCTGCGTGCTGCGGCCAAGCGTCTGGGCCTGGTGCCGGCCGGCAATCCGGCCTTCATCAACCTGCCGGACGGCCGCGTCGTCGGCGTACCCCAGCCGGCGGGCGGGCAGTCGAGCGGGACCCCGACGAGTTCCGAGCCGGCGCGGTAGGCCATGGCGCGCCGCGACCCCGACGGCAGGCCGTCGGCGGTGCCCCCCCACCGCATTCATGGGCACCGCCTGAACAGCAGCGGATCGGGAGTACGGCGCAGCCGTTTCACCGAAGCGCGCGGGTATCATCCCCGCGGCCGTACCGTCGGTGAGTCGACCCTCGACCCCGTCGTCTCAGGAGAAGCCCCCCGCGAGTCCGATCGAAGGGCACCGTCCGCAAAGAAGGAGGCGCGCCCGAGGCTCTGGATGGTTCCGGACGATGACGAGCCAACCGCAATCCCGCGCGGCCGCGCCGCCGGACTGACCTCAGACTCCCCCCGGTCGCGCCGGCTTCGAGCGCCGCAGCTGGGCGATCAATCGAAGCGCCTGCGATTCGGCACGGCGCTCACTCTCGCCATGTTTCTCGTCATCGCCGGTCGCCTGGTTCAGTTTCAGCTCACCGACGCGGCGGCCTACGCCGCGATTGGCCTCGAGGCCCGGCTCCAGCCCGTGGACCTGCCGGCTCCGCGGGGAAGCATCCTCGATCGCAATGGCGCCGTGCTCGCCCGTAGCGCCGAGGCGCGCTACGTCTTCGCCGATCCGGAGCTGATCAAGGATCCGGCGCAGACGGCGGACGCGCTCGTTGCCCTGCTAGGAATCCCGCGGTCCGAGCTGCTGCCCAAGCTCCGGCCCCACACGCGGCCGGACGGCACCGACGTGCGCTTCGAATACCTCGCGCGCGGCATCGCGGTGGCCACCGGTCAGGCCGTGAGCGCGCTCAACCTGGCCGGCATAGGCGTGCGGCGGGACGAGAGTCGGGTCGTGCCCGGCCACGACCTCGCGGCGAACCTCATCGGCTTCACCGGACGCGACCTCACCGGCCTCGCCGGCCTGGAGGAGAGCTACGACGAGCTGCTCCGTGGCATCGACGGGAGGCGGATCGTCGAGATCGGGCAGGCCGAGGGCGAGGCCAACCTCGACCGGGAGATCCCGGGCGGCTACCGGGAAGAGACCCAGGCCCGGCCGGGCAGCTCGTTGCGATTGACCATCGACCGCGATCTTCAGTTCGAGATCCAGCGCATCCTCGGTGTCAGGATGCGGCAGGTGAGAGCGATCACCGGCTCGGCGGTGGTGCTCGATGTCCGTACCGGCGAAGTACTGGCACAGGCGAGCTACCCGTTCTACGACGCCGCCGACCCGCTGCGATACCAACCCGCCGAACGCGGGGACGCCGCCTCTGGAATGGCGGTCGATCCCGGCTCGGTGCATAAGGCCATCGTGATGGCCGCCTGCCTTCAGGAAGGGGTTGTCGCGCCCGACGACTCGGTGCTGGTGCCGGCCTCCACCACGAAGGGGGGCACGCGCTTCAGCGACACGCACGCCCACGCCGTGCCAACGAGGATGACGCTGCCGGGCATCCTCGCCTGGTCGTCGAACCTCGGCACGATCGCACTCGCCGATCGGCTCGGCCCGGAGCGATTGTACGAATACCAGCGGGCGTTCGGGCTTGGAGATCCGACCGGAGAGAATCTCCCGGGCGAGGCGGCCGGACTCGTGCAGCCGCCGGAGAACTGGAGCGAGGCGAGCCACGGCTCGATCCCAATCGGCTTTGGTGTGTCGGTGACGCCGCTGCAGATGGCCGCCGTCTACGCCACCATCGCCAACGGCGGCGTCTGGGTGCGTCCGCACCTTGTGCAGGAGGTGATCGCGCCGGACGGAACGGCGACGCCCGCACCGGCACAACCCACCCGGCGAGTCATGTCGGCGGCGAACGCGGCGGCGCTGCGCACGATGCTCGAGGCCGTCGTGACCGTCCCTGGGGCCACCGGGCTGTCGGCGCGCGTCGACGGATATCGGGTCGCCGGCAAGACCGGCACCGGAAAGCTGGTGAAGGACGGGAAGTACGCCGCGGGCGAGGTGGCCTCGTTTGTCGGCATCGCGTCGGCAGAGGCGCCGCGCTACGTGATCGCGGTCTTCGCCCACACCCCCGGCGGTAATGGCGGCGGTGTGGCCGGGCCCGCCTTCGCCGAGATGATGAAGCACACGCTGAGTCACTTCCGCATCCCTCCCACCGGTACAAATCCCCCAAGGTTCCGCGTATATCCGTGACCGCTCGCCCGGGTCAGGTTCGCCGTCGGCGCGACGGATGCGGGTAGGGTCATGTGCCGTGTCCGGCTATCCGCGTCCCAGTCGCGTCGAGGCGGTCCCCCTGCGGGATCTGGCCGCGATAGCGGGCGCGCGCGTTCTCGATCCCACCGGCGATGTCCGCGACTCCGAGCGGGCGGCCCACGGCGCGACCGGGATTACCCATGACAGCGCGGCGGTCCGGCCGGGCGATATCTACGCGGGCCTGCCCGGCGCGCGCCGTCACGGCGCCGAGTTCGGCGCAGCCGCGCTCGCCTCGGGCGCGATCGCCATCCTCACCGACGAGCGGGGCGCCGCGCTCACGGGAGCGGGTGCGCCCGCACCAATCCTTGTCGTTGCCGACGCGCGGGCCGTTCTCGGCGACGTGGCCTCCGCGGTGTATGGAAGGCCCACCGAACGCCTTCAGGTCATCGGGATCACCGGTACCGCCGGCAAAACGTCGACGGCGTACCTCGTGGAGTCCGGGCTCCGGGCAGCCGGCCGAACGACCTGCATGATCGGGACCGTGGAGACCCGCCTCGCCGATGACGTGATCGACAGCGTGCGCACCACTCCGGAGGCAACCGACCTGCACGCGCTGCTCGCGGCCGGCCTCGAGCGAGGCGCGCAGACCGCGGTCATGGAGGTCTCCAGCCATGCGCTCGCCTATGGCCGGGTCGGCGGAGTTCGATTCGACGTCGGCGCTTGGACGAACTTCGGCCTCGACCACCTTGATTTCCACACAGATGTCGATGACTACTTCGGCGCGAAGGCGCGCCTCTTCGACGGCCGGTGCCGTCGCGAGATCCTGAACCTCGACGACCCGGCGGTGCGGCGTATCGTGCGGCCCGACCGGGTGACCTTCTCCGCCAGCGGCGATCCGGCGGCCACGTGGCGCGCGGAACAGATCGCTGCCCAAGGCTTCGCGCAGCGGTTCCTTGCGCGAGGTCCGGATGGCGTGGCCGTCGAGGCGAGCGTCGGGCTGCCCGGGCGACATAACGTCGCCAACGCCCTGGCGGCGATCGCCTGCCTCGTCGAGGCGGGCGTGGACCCGACCACGGCCGCGGCCGGCGTGGCCGCCTGCCGGGGTGTGCCGGGCCGTTTGGAGGTCGTGGATGCACCCGGCCCCGTGCTGGGGGTGGTGGACTACGCCCATAAGCCCGACGCGATCGTGGCCGCCCTGGCGGCACTGCGCGATCTGATTGAGGTCCGCGGGCAGGGTCGCCTCATCTGCGTCATCGGCGCCGGCGGTGACCGTGATCGCGGCAAACGCCCGCACATGGGGGAGGCGGCGGCGCGCGGAGCCGACATTGTTGTGGTCACCGACGACAACCCGCGCACGGAGGACCCGACAAGCATTCGCGCCGAGGTCAGTGGCGGCGTGCTGGCGGCGGGTGCGGTGCCGATCGAGGTGGCCGGCCGGCGCGAGGCGATTGCCGAGGCGGTGCGCATCGCCGAGCCTGGGGACGTGTTGGCGCTGCTCGGAAAGGGGCATGAGCGCGGGCAGGAGATCGGTGGCGTGACGGCCGCGTTCGACGATCGGGTGGAACTGGCCGCGGGCTTGGCGGCGCGGTTCGCGGGGGTGCGTACGTGATCGCCATGACGCTCAGAGAGCTCGCCTCGGCGGCCGGCGGAACCGTCGTCGGCGGCGATGAGGCAATCGTGGTGAGCGGCCCCGCCGAGTTCGATTCCCGCAGGATCGCGGCAGGCGGCCTCTTTGTGGCGTTCGCCGGCGAACACGTCGACGGCCACGACTTCGCCGCCGACGCGTTGGCGGCGGGCGCGTCGGCGGTCATGGCGACCCGACCCGTCGACGGGCCGACGATCGTCGTCGCGGATTGCCTCGCGGCCATGGGCGCCCTCGCCCGTGCCGTCGCGGAGCGCCTGCCTCGGTTGACGACCATCGCCATCACCGGGTCATCCGGCAAGACGTCCACCAAGGACCTCGTGGCGCAGACCCTGAGGCGTCTCGGCCCCACCGTGGCACCAGCCGGGTCGTTCAACAACGAGCTGGGTCTGCCGCACACAGTCCTTCGGGCCGATGACAGCACGCGCTATCTCGTTCTCGAGATGGGCGCTCGCGGTCCCGGCCATCTGAGCTACCTCTGCCAGATCGCGCCGCCACGAATCGGTGTCGTGGTCAACGTGGGGGTGGCGCACATCGGCGAGTTCGGCTCGGTCGACGCGATCGCCGCCGCGAAGGCCGAGCTTGTTCGGGCGCTCCCGGCCGACGGCCTGGCCGTGCTCAACGCCGACGACGAGCGGGTACGGGCGATGGCGGCACTCACCGCCGCCGAGGTGGTCACGGTCGGTGAGTCAGCGGAGGCGGACCTCCGCGCCATCGACGTCACCCTCGACGAGCGTGGACGAGCCTCCTACACACTCCTGTCGTCAACTGGACAGGTGCCCGTGCGGCTCGGGATCAGTGGACGCCACCATGTCGGCAATTCCCTCCTGGCCGCGGCAATCGCGCTTGGCGAGGGCGTGCCACTGCCCGACGTCGGTGCCGCGCTTGGCGATCTTCGTCTCGTCTCGACCCGAAGGATGGATGTTTTCGACCGTGCCGATGGTGTCACGGTCATCGACGACTCGTACAACGCCAACCCGGTATCGACCGCGGCGGCCTTGCGCGCACTGGTCGCAATCGGTCAGGGTCGTCGGCGGGTCGCGGTTCTCGGCTACCTTGCCGAGCTTGGCTCGCTGGAGCGGGCCGGGCACGAGGAGGTCGGGCGACTCGCCGCGGAGCTCGGCGTTGATCGCGTCGTCGTGGTCGGGGCGGCTGCCGGGCCCATCCACGAGGGCGCGACCGCGGTTGCTGATTGGGGAGGAGCGTCGGTGCAGGTTACCGATCAGGAGGCGGCGGTGACGTTGCTGCGGGCGGAATTGCGGCCGGGCGATGTCGTGCTGGTGAAGGGTTCGCGCTACCGGACCTGGGACATCGTCGACGCATTACGAAGCGACGCATTACGAAGCGATGCGTTACGGGGCGATGCGTTACGGGGCGATCATCCGGGTGTTCCGGCGGTGGCGCCGTGAGGGCGGTCATCGTCTCCGCTGCCGTTGCCTTCCTGGTCTCGATCTTCGGGACGCCGCTGGCCATCCGGGCGTTCACCCGGCTCAAGGCGGGCCAACCCATCCGCGCCGATGGGCCGCAGACGCACCTGATCAAGCGGGGCACGCCGACGATGGGCGGGGTGGTCTTCATCCTGGCCACGGTCCTCGCGTACGTCGCGGGCCACTTCGTCCTGGCCACCCTGCCGCCGGACCAGCTCGGCGCGCCGACCGGCGTCACCACGACCGGCGTCGTGCTGCTCGGTCTGCTCGTCGGCCTCGGACTGCTCGGCTTCATCGACGACTTCCTGAAGGTGCGCAGGCGGCACAGTCTCGGGCTCAGCATGGGCAAGAAGCTGATCGGTCAGATGATAATTGGCGCGATCTTCGGCGTCGCCGCGCTCTGGTTTCCCAGCGCGGCTCCGGAGAAGGAGACCGTCGCCGCCGAGACCATCTCATTCGTCAAGGATCTGCAGTGGCTTGAGATCACCAAGGTCGGCGCGCTCATTCTGTTCATCTTCGTCGTGATGGCGATGTCGAATGCGGTCAACCTGACCGACGGACTTGACGGCCTCGCCACCGGCACATCTGTGATGGTCATCGGCTCGTACGCCCTGATCGCCTTCTGGCAATACCGCCACTGGGACGTGGACCCCGACTATCGCGGCCTGTACACCTACGAGGTCCGCGACCCACTGGAGATCGCCATCATCGCTGGGGCCGCCGCCGCGGCCTGCTTCGGCTTTCTCTGGTGGAACGCCTCGCCCGCCCGCATATTCATGGGCGACACGGGATCGCTCGCCCTGGGCGGGCTCATCGCCGGGCTGGCGTTCTCGACCCGTACCGTCCTGCTGCTGCCGCTGCTCGGCATTCTCTTCACCATCATCACGGTGACCTGGGTCATCCAGATCGGCTCGTACCAGTTGTGGCAGCGCCGCGTGTTCCGAATGGTTCCACTGCAGCACCACTTCGAGCTTGCCGGCTGGAGTGAGGTCAATATCGTCATCCGCTTCTGGATCATCGCGGGGCTGGGTGTCGCGGCCGCTTTCGGCCTCTTCTATGCCGACTTCCTGCGGGTGATGGAGTTCGAGTGACCGCGGGAGCGGCCGGATACGACGGCCGACGGGTTCTCGTCGCCGGTGCCGGCGTGGCCGGGGCGGCGAGCGCGGAGGTGTTGCTGAGCCTCGGCGCGCGGGTGACCGTGATGGACCGGGTGGACAGCGATGCGATCACCCGACTGCGCGCCGCCGGCGCCGTCGTTGTGCTTGGTGAGGTGCCGCCCGAGGTGATCGCGGCGACGGACGACGTCGTCGTGTCGCCGGGCTTTGCGCCGCATACACCGCTGGTCCGAGCGGCGGTCGCGGCCGGGCTGCCGGTCTATTCGGAGCCGGAGCTGGCCTGGCGGCTGCGTGAGGTCGGCTCGCCCGCGTGGCTCGCGGTCACCGGCACCAACGGCAAGACGACGACCACCACCATGCTCGCGGCGATCCTCCGCGCGGCCGGCCTTCGTGCCGCGGCCCTGGGCAACATCGGCGAACCGCTCGTCTTCGCGGCGCGCGACGGCGGCCGCTTCGACGCCCTCGCGGTGGAGCTGTCCAGTTTTCAACTGCACTGGTCATCGACGCTCGCGCCCGAGGCTGGGGCGCTGCTCAACCTTGCCGATGACCATCTGGAGTGGCACGGCACATTCGAGGCCTACACGAGCGCCAAGCGCGCCATCTGGCGAAGCGCACCGCCCGGTGGCGTGGCGATCGGAAACCTCGACGACCCCCTGGTCGCCGCCGCCCTCGCCGACGTGCGCGGCCGGGCCATCGGCGTCACCCTCGCCGCACCTGGCCCCGGCCAACTCGGCGTGGTCGACGCGACGATGGTCGATCGCGCCTTCGGGGACGGCCCGGTTGAGCTGGGGCCGGTCGGCGGGGTACGGCCGGCGGGAGCCCACAACGTCAGCAACGCGCTGCACGCCGCGGCGCTGGCCCGCGCGCACGGCGTACCGGCGGGTGCGGTCGCCGGCGGGTTGGCCGGCTACACGCCCGAGCCGCACCGAAACGCCCTGGTCGCGATCGTCGACGGCGTGGCCTTCGTCGATGACAGCAAGGCCACCAACCCGCATGCCGCCATGGCGTCCCTGACCGCCTACTCGCGAATCGTCTGGGTCGCCGGCGGCCAGCTCAAGGGAGTCGACGTTGTCGATCTGGTTCGCGCCGTGGCCGGGCGGCTAGCCGGCGCGGTGTTGTTCGGGGTCGATCGGGCAGAGATCGCCACGGCACTGGCGCGACACGCCCCGCACGTCCCAGTCGTGGACGTGGCGAGGACGGATGATGGCGCCATGGCCGAGGCGGTGAGCGCCGCGGCGGGGATGGCGTGCGCGGGTGACACCGTGCTGCTGGCACCCGCGGCGGCGTCGAAGGACATGTTCAGCAGCTACGCCAACCGCGGCGACGCCTTCGCCTCCTCCGTCAGGGCCATGGCACAGCGCTGAGGCTGAGTCAGGACCGCAGAGACAGGGGCACACATGAGCAGCGGATCGCCGTCCGCGGGTCCACGGCCGCCGGAGCCGCGCGGTGGCGGCCAGGAGATCGTCGAGTCCGTCGTTGCCCTGCTCCGCGGCATACTCGGGCGCCCGCTCGCGTCGTACTATTTGTTGATCTCCAGCGCGGGGCTCTTGCTGGTGATCGGGCTGGCCATGGTCCTCTCGGCCACGGGGGTCGAGGCCTTCGTGACCGAGGGCAACGCCTTCACCTCGATCGAGAAACAAACACTTTCGGCGGGCATCGGCCTGCTCGCGTTCTGGCTTTGCCAGCGTCTTCCGGTCCGTACCTACCGCGCCCTGGTCCGGCCCGGCCTCCTCGTCGCCTTTATCTTGATCTTCGCGCTGGATGCCCTGGCGCTGCTGTCGCAGGCGGGTGTTCTCAAGAATCCGACGTTCGGGCCGGTCCGCGCGGACGAACTCTGGCTCTATGTCGGCCCCCTGCAGATCCAGCCGTCCGAGTTTGCCAAGATCGCACTGGCGGTGTGGGTCGCCGACATTCTCGTCCGTAAGGGCCAGGAGGCCGGCCTGTGGCGAGAGTTGTCGCGCCCGCTCTTCCCTATCGCCGGTCTGCTCTTCGTCCTGGTCGGCTACAACGATCTCGGGACCATGATCTGCCTCGTGATCCTGTTCGTCGCCATGCTCTGGGCCGCCGGCGTACGGTTGCGGATCTTCGCGGGAATGCTCGCGGTCGCGGCGGCCGGCATCGTCGGACTGATCTACCTGCCCGGCAACAGCTACCGGCAGGCCCGCATCGACGCCTTCACCAACCCGGAATTGCACCAACTGGGCGACGCGTATCAGGTGCGTGAAGGCTTCTTCGCGATCGCGAACGGCGGCTGGTTCGGCGTCGGGCTCGGCGAAGGGCGGGTCAAATGGGGCTGGCTGCCCAACGGGCACAACGACTTCATCTTCGCGGTGATCGCGGAGGAGTTGGGCGTGGTGGGATGCCTGGTGGTCCTGGGCCTGTTCGGCGTGCTCACCTACACCGGATTCCGCATCGCCCGCCGTTGCACGAACCCGTTCCGCCGTTTGGTTGCCGCCGGCGTGACCGCGCTCATCGCCGGGCAGGCGACCATCAACATCGCGGGAGTGGTGGGGCTCATGCCGGTGACTGGCGTCCCGCTTCCGTTGATCTCGGACGGTGGTAGCGCGCTGGTGGTGACCCTCGCCATGATCGGAATGCTCGCCTCGTTCGCCCGCGCCGAGCCCGAGGCCGCACGTGCCCTGCATGCCCATCCGCCCGGCCTGCTGGCCCGGTTACTCTGGGCTCCGCTGCCGCCCCTGCCGCTCGCTTCGCGGGAGGCGATCGCGGGCAGTCGGGCTCGCGCGAGTCGGGCGGCGGCCGGCGCGAAGAAAGGTGGCGGCGATGGTTGAGGTGAAGTCGGTGGTCCTGGCCGGAGGTGGCACGGGGGGACACATCTATCCGCTGCTCGCGTTCGCCGACTGCCTGCGACGCCATCAGCCCGGCCTGAGAATCACGTGTGTCGGCAGCCCGAAGGGCCTCGAGAGCGAGCTGATTCCGGCGGCGGGTTACGACCTGCGCCAGGTACCGGCGTACCAGCTCCCCCGATCCGTCAGTCTCGACCTGGCCAGGACCCCGACCCGGATGCTGCGGTCGATGAAGGCCGGGCGGGCGGTGCTCGACGACGTGGACGCCGACGTGGTGGTCGGATTCGGCGGCTACGTTGCCGTACCGGCGTACCTGGCGGCGTGGCGTCGGCGCACGCCCATCGTGATCCATGAGGTGAACGTGCCCCCCGGCGTGGCCAACCGGCTCGGCATGCGCTTCACCAAGCACGTCGGGGTGGGCTTTCCGTTTCAGCCGGCCATCTCGACGCTGCTTCGCGAGGCCCGCGTTGTCGGTGTGCCGCTCCGGCCGGCGATCACGTCGCTGGATCGCGCGGCGAGCCGGCTGGGGGCCCGGGAACACTTCGGGCTCGACCCGGACCGGCCGACGCTGTTCGTCTTCGGGGCGTCGCAGGGCGCGCGGTCGATCAACCTCGCCGTGGCCGGCGCCGCGAAGGCCCTGACGACCGCGGGCATCCAGGTTCTGCACGTCATCGGTGCGCGCAACGAGCCGGTTGAAATCCCGCCGGATCTGCCCGCGCCGTACGTGACTGTGCCCTACATCGCCGACATGGAGCTCGGGTACGCCGCGGCCGACCTCGTGCTGAGTCGCGGCGGCGCGATAACGCTGGCCGAGGTGACGACCGTGGGCCTGCCGGCCATTTACGTACCGCTGCCGTACGGTAACGGTGAGCAGCGCCGGAACGCGCTGCCCATCGTACAGGCGGGCGGCGGGGTGCTGGTCGACGACGCTGAGCTGACGCCGGAGTGGATCGAGAGGACGGTGACCCCGTTGGCGAACGATGCCGCCAGGCTGGCGGAGATGGGCGCGGCCGCGGCGCGGTTCGGTCGCCGCGACGGCGACGAGGCGCTGCGCGCGTTCATGCTCGAGGCCGTGGCGGGTGGGAGATGAGCGGTTCGCGCAGTACCGGGCCGGTTGCTCCGAGCGCCGAGGACCTGGGCCGGGTGCATCTGGTCGGCATCGGCGGCGTCGGCATGAGCGCGCTGGGTCGATTGCTGCTGACCCGGGGCATCCCGGTCTCCGGCAGCGAACTCAAGGACTGGCCCGCGCTGGCGGCGTTGCGCGCCCTTGGTGGGACTATCCACATGCGACACGATCCGACCAATCTGGATGGCGTCGACACCGTGGTGTACTCGACGGCGATCCCCTCCGATCACCTTGAGCTCGTTGAGGCGCGGGCGAGAGGGCTGCGTGTGCTGCACCGGTCCGAGGCCTTGGCCGCGGCGATGACCGGTCGGCGCACGATTGCCGTCGCCGGCACGCACGGCAAGACCACGACCACGTCGATGGTGACCTCGATCCTGCAGCATTGTGGACTCGATCCGTCGTTCGTGATCGGCGGTGAGATCTCCGAGGTCGGCTCGAACGCCCACCACGGCACGGGTGAGCACTTCGTCTTCGAAGCGGATGAGGCCGACCGCTCGTTTCTTCATTACCGCCCGTCCGTCGCGATCGTGACGAACATCGACGCCGATCACCTCAACACGTATGGCGATCTCGACGGACTCACCGACGCGTTCGCCGAATTCTGCTCGTTCGTCGAGCCTGATGGCTTCGTCGTGATGTGTGCCGACGATCCTGGTACACAACGACTTGCCGCTCGGGCCGCCGCCGCCGGTGTGCGCGTGCAGACCTACGGGGAAGCCGAGGATGCCACGCTCCGGCTCACCGAGCTCCGGTCGTCTGCTTCATCCGTACGCTACTTCGCCGCCCTCGACGGCGAGTCGCTCGGCGAGGTCAGCCTGCCCATTCCGGGCCGTCATCTGGGTCTGAACAGCGCCGCGGCCTTGCTGATCGCCGTACGTCTGGGCCTTCCCGCTGCGCAGGTTGTGGAAGCGCTCGCCGCGTTTCCCGGCGTCCGTCGCCGGTTTGAGCTCAAGGGACTCGCCGACGGCGTGCGCGTGTACGACGAGTATGCCTACCACCCAACGGCGATGACGGCCGCGCTTCGGACCCTGCGTGAGGTGGCGGGAAGCGGCCGCCTGCTGGTGGTCTTTCAGCCGTACCGCGTCTACCGCACCCGCGACCTGCGGACGGAGATAGCGGAGGCGCTCGCCATCGCCGACGAGGCGATCATCATGGAGGTCTTCGGTCCCGGGGAGGCGCGCGATCCGGGCGACGGCGGAATCGCGTTGACCGCCGCGGTGGCGCTGCCGCCCCAGCAGAAGGTCTTCGTGGCCTCATGGGAGGACGTCCCCGGCGAGGTCAGCGCGCGGGCCGGGGAGGGCGACGTGGTGGTGACGATGGGCGCGCCGCCGATATCGCTGATGGGGGACGAGCTGCTGGCCGCCCTCGCCGCCCGTGCCCGTGAGCACGCCTCCCGCGACGATGTCTCGGGCGAGGGCGGGCGGTCCCGGCCTGTCGCGCCCGCCGAGGCGTAGGCCAACGGAGTGAGGTCTCCGGCAGTCGCCCGCGGCCCGCGCGGGCGCAGATGGCGTTTGGTCCGGGCCCGCCGCGACCCGGCGCCCGGGTCGGTACGACGGCGGAGCCAGCGGCCGCGGCTGCGCGTCGCCGCCCCGTGGGTGGCCGGTGGGCTTGCGATCGTCGGCCTGGTGTGGGTGGTGTTCTTCACCTCCCTCCTAGGCGTCCGCGATGTCCGGGTGAGCGGATCACAGATCGTCGGCGAGGAGCGGGTGCGGGCAGTCGCCGGGATTGTCGAAGGCACGCCGCTGGCGCGGCTGGACACCGACGGGGTCGAGCAACGGATTGGCGCGTTGCCATCCGTTGCCGCGGTGGTCGTCCGCCGGGCCTGGCCGCACACGATCGTTGTGGAGATCACCGAGAGGGTTCCGGCCGCGGTTGTCGCGCGCGGGCAGCGCTTCCTGGTAGTCGACGCCGAGGGCGTCGTCTTCAACACGGTCACGACTCGGCCGGTTGGCGTGGTTCTGCTCCGGGTCGACTCACCCGGGCCGGATGACCCGGCGACGTCGGCGGCGCTTCGGGTGTTGGCAACCTTGACGCCTCGGCTGCGATCGCTCGCCTCAGGGCTCGTTGCGGAGTCCGCCAGCCGCATCCGCCTCGAACTCAGCGACGGCCGGGTCGTCGTGTGGGGCGACGCCGAGCAGAGCGAGACCAAGGCGGGCGTAGCGACCTCCCTGCTGCCGCGACCCGGCCGGACCATCGACGTCAGCGCTCCCGAGGTGGCCACGGTCAGCGGCTAGTTCAGACGCTTTTTGGCCGCCCGTTTGAGCGTTTACGGGCGACACGCCGCAGGGTTGCTTGGACCGAGCCGTTGCGGAGCATACGGTCCGAATCGGACTCGTTAGTTGACACAACTGTGAGTCTCTAGTAAAGGGTTAGGGTTTGACTCGACGTCGGCGTCCATTGAGGACCGACGTCGCCCGCCTCCGAAAGCCTCACAGGGAGCATTGATGACACCTCCGCACAACTACCTGGCGGTCCTCAAGGTGGTCGGCATCGGTGGCGGTGGCGTGAACGCGGTCAACCGGATGATCGAAGTCGGGCTCAAGGGTGTCGAGTTCATTGCGATCAATACCGACGCGCAGGCGCTGCTGATGAGTGATGCCGACGTCAAGCTCGACGTGGGCCGGGAGCTCACCCGCGGACTCGGCGCGGGGGCCAACCCCGACGTCGGGCGCAACGCTGCCGAAGATCACCGCGACGAGATCGAGGAGGTCCTGCGCGGCGCCGACATGTGCTTCGTCACCTGCGGCGAGGGCGGTGGAACCGGCACCGGCGGGGCGCCGGTAGTAGCCAGCATCGCCCGCAAGGTCGGCGCGCTGACGATCGGCGTGGTGACCCGGCCGTTCTCCTTCGAGGGCAAGCGGCGGCAGGTCCAAGCCGAGACCGGCATCGAGGAGCTGCGCCAGCAGTGCGACACGCTCATCGTGATCCCCAACGACCGGTTGCTCGCCCTCGGCGACCGCAACGTCAGCATGATGGACGCGTTCCGCCAGGCCGACCAGGTCCTCCTCTCCGGTGTGCAGGGCATCACCGATCTGATCACCACGCCGGGCATGATCAACCTCGACTTCGCCGACGTCAAGAGTGTGATGAGCGGCGCCGGCAGTGCCCTCATGGGCATCGGTGCGGCCCGTGGCGAGAACCGGGCCGTGGAGGCGGCCGAACGGGCGATCTCCAGCCCGCTTCTCGAGCAGAGCATGGACGGCGCCCGCGGCGTGCTGCTCTCAATCGCCGGCGGCTCCGATCTCGGCCTGTTCGAGATCAACGACGCGGCCCAGTTGGTGACCGACGCCGCCCACGCCGACGCCAACATCATCTTCGGGGCCGTGATCGACGACGCGCTCGGCGACGAGGTCCGAGTCACCGTGATCGCGGCCGGATTCGACGGAGGCGTGCCCGCATACCGGCCGGCCGACGCGCAACGCCGGTCCGTCTTCTCCAGCACTGGTGAGGCTCCGATCGTCGCCCGTCAGGTGCCGGTCCAACCGCCCCGCCGCGTCCTCTTCGACGACGTCGACGTCCCCGCCTACCTCCAGAACGGCGCCGAGAGCCCCCCCCAAGATCCCGCCGATCATGATTTGGAGGTCATGATCGGCGGCTTTCAGCGACGCCACGTTCATGATCGTGGCGATCTTGAGTCGCCGCGGCCTGGGTCATTTGCGTTCGGCAGGATAGGTCCCCTGCCGGGTCATGACATCCGCTCGATGCGCGTTGTCTTCCTGTTCCGCCGCGACGAGGTGGGTGCGCCGATTGATGTTATTCGGCCTCCCGGTAACAGCAATTTGGAGCACCCACGTGACTGCGTCGGCGAGCGGTAATGGTGAGTCGTGGCGCGCCCGAAAGTCCAGGGTGCGAGGTACACGACGTTGACGCCTCGGCTGATCTGAGTCCCCTCAGAGTCATGATCACGTCAGCTTTGATCGGGCGATGGATTACTGCGGTGCGAGCCAAGCACCGCACGACGGCGGGT
>JAXIPB010000078.1:0-11611 GCA_045403155.1 Micromonosporaceae bacterium | reverse complement strand
GAACAACGGCAAGACCGTCAAGATCACCGACCCGGCCGACCGGGTGGGCGGCAACACCTACAAGATGAGCATCACGAAGCTGGCCGACTGGGTCGCCAGCCGCGGCTACTCCTCCTGACATCCAGCACAGTTCGAGATTCCGAGCGGGTCAGCATCGATAGGTGCTGGCCCGTTGGCTGTCTGGAACCTGCCCGTGCCTTTTCAGGCGTGCGCGCTGGGGTGCATGTGATCGCACGAACAGCGTGTTCATTCTTCTCGGCGACGGACGGCTCGGAATGCTTCGATCACTGACGTGATACGTACGCGGCCGAGTGTCGCCCGGCGGCAGGCCTCCTCAACGGCCGCTGCCGTGGGCGCCCCGAAGAGGTGGAAGCACGTCTCATCGTCCGGCAGGTATGTCGTGCGGACGTAGCGGATTGGCACGCCCTCGCGGGCGAGCTGCTCAGCGGCGGTTCGAGCGCGACGTCCGCAGTCGCGCGCTTCATGAGCGCGTGACTGCGGCAGGTACACCTCGACGAGATAGCTGGGCATATGACCTCCCGACGGAGGGCGACCAGAGCCGCCCTCCGTCTCTTTTCCCGTTGGCGCTAGAAGGGACAATGCCCCGGGCTCGGCTCGTCGATGCGTCGCGCAGCGCCCTTCGGAACGAGCGTGGTGACGTAGACGACTGCATCGACGGTGCCTTCGTTGCGGACGACGTGGACCATGCCGCCGTCGTCGACAAATCCCGACCCTGCCGCGAAGACGTGCGGTGTGCAGGTCGGATCGTGTCCGTGGTAGAGCGTCAGCTCACCGGACTTGACGACCACGATGCTCGGCCCGGGATGCGAGTGCCAGCCAAACGTTCCGCCCGGCGCGATCCTGTTCTCCAGGATATGAACGTCCGTGGCGCCCTTCGTGTCGATGCGGGCCTGCCAGTCGTTCGAGATGGTCTTGGCCTCGAGGACATCGAACGAGCCGACCGCGAAGACGGTGCTGGTCACCCCGGCGCCGGGTGTCGCCTGGGCCGTCGTGGTGATCGTGAGGACAGCGACCCCGGCGAGGACGGCCGCTGCCACCGCGAGCTTCTTCATGGTGCTCCCTGCTTTCGTTGGTTGTTTTCGCTCGCCCATAGGCTCGCGGTTAGGGAGCGTCGGCTAAAGCTGGAAACCTCAGGTCTTTGAGGCCAGGCGGCGAGTGAGCTCGGCGCGAGATCGGACGCCGAGCTTGCGGTAGACGCGTGTGAGCGCTGTCTCGACCGAATGCTCGGTGAGGAAGAGGGCAGCCGCGACTTCGCGGTTCGTGCGGCCCTCGGCGACGAGCCCGGCGATGAGACTCTCGGCCTCCGTCAGATCGCCGCGCGAGGGCGCGCGGCCGCCGATGCGCGCAAGTTCGGCGCGAGCCTGCTCGCTCCACAGTGGCGCGCCGAGCCGCTGGAAGACGGCCAAGGCCTGCTCGAGTGTGGTGCGGGCGGCGGCGCGCCGTTTCGCCCGTCGTTGCGTTCGCCCGAGCGCGAGCAGCGTTCGGCCGCGATGGAAGGGATCCGTGCTTCGGTCATGTTGGGCGAGGGCGTCGTCGAAGTGAGCGAAGGCACCCTCGATTTCGCCCCGCGCCGCGAGGAGCAATGCGCGACACCGCGCGAGGATGGCGAGCGCCCAGGCTCGGTCCAGCGCTTCGGCGCGCTCCTGCCACGTCGCGAGTATCTGCTCGGCCTCGTTGAGCTCGCCTACCCCGATCAGCGCCTCCAGCAGATCACCCAGCTCGAGCCGCTGTGCCGGGTCGAGCATAAAGGCGTTGCGAATCTCGTACGAGCGTCGCAGGTGCACGAGGGCCGCGCTCGCATCTCCGAGCGACAGCTCGACGAAGCCGAGCACCCAGCCGTGACCCGACTGCGAAGCGCGGATCCCCTCGGCCCGGGCGATCGCGTTCCGCGCTATCGCTCGCGCGTCGCCGATCCGGCCTTGGTGGGCTGCAATCACGGCGGCCGGGAACTCGGCTGGAGGCGTCAGATCTCCGAGCTGCGTTGACAGCACAATCATCTCGGCGATGTACCGTTCGGCATCCTCCCAATCTCCTGCTCGCCAAGCGAGGAGGCCCATGATCCACAGTGCATCGGACTCGACTACGGGGTCGTTACGCGCTTTAGCCGCGCGCTCGAGGTCCTGCACGATCTCGCGTCCGCGCTCGATGTCCGCCGACCAGAAGAGCAGCAAGCCGAGCTGCCTTGTCGGGCCACCGTCGAGTGGCCACTCGGTCAACGACCGTTCGAGTGCAATGGCCTCGTCCATCGTCGCGGTCGCGATGCCGCCGCCGGCGAAGAACTGTGTCACCCCAAGGATCGCGAGGGCCTGGCAACGCACCGTAGCGTCGGCGACGCGTGAGGCGGCGCGGACAGCGAGTTCCGCGTGTTCGACGGCTGGTCCGAAGCCCGCATCCCAGCGCATCAATCTCGCTAGGCGAACGTGGAGTGTGGCCCGGAGCGCATCGTCACGAGCTTCCGCGAGCGCGTCGTGGTAGAGCGCAATCGAGCCTGGTGTGGGCCGGATGCCAGCCAGGCGGATGAGGACGGTCGCCCGCTCGTCGCCGGGCGCTGCGACTGCGCGCGCTCGCTCAAGCAAGGCGATTGCTCGGTCGGTTTCCCCCGCTCGGGTGTACATGTCGGCCGCGACGAGGGTGCGGCGCAGCGCGTCAGCCGGGCTCGAAAGAGGGGTGAGTCGCAGCGCCTGCTCGGCGAGATCGGCGGCCGCGGTTGGCGCGCCTCGGAGTTGTGCCGTTCGGGCGGCTTGCTCGAGGACTTCTGCGACGTCGCCGTCGGGCTGATACGTGGCGAGCGCGAGATGGCGCGCTCGCTCTTCGGCGGACGACACGAGGTCGGCGAGGCGTGCGTGCAACGATCTGCGGCGGGCGGGCGTCTGACGTGCGGCGACGGCAGAGCCGAGCAGCGGATGGGTGAATCTCACGAGCTCTCGATCGAGCTCGAGAATCCTCGCGTCGAGCGCTTCAGCAAGCGCACGATCGAAGCGAGACCCCAGCAGCGCCTCCAGAACCGTGACGTTCGGGTCGGCCAGTGCCGCCACGGCCCGGGCGGCATCCAGCGCCGCGGTGCCGAGCACATCGATACGGGCGTGCAGGAGCTCATCGAGTCTCGACGGAATGGGGAGGTCGTCGCCGGGCGCGAGCGTCCTGCCACTGCGTTGAAGCGCGGCTGCCAGTTCGAGCGCGAAGAAGGGGTTGCCGCGCGACGTCTCCCAGAGTCTGGTCAGCGTCGGCCTCGGAAACGTCGCGCCGAGGCGGACGCGGAGCAGCTCGTGGGTCGCGCCGAGGCTCAGCCCCCTGACGTGGACCGTGTGCCGTCGGTCCTCACGTACGGCACGAAGCAGCCAATCCGGCACGTCGCCGCGGACCGCCACCAGGGCGGCGACCGGCTCACCGTCCAAGCGGGCGAGTGCGTAACGAAGCGCCGCAAGCGAAGCCGCGTCCAGCCACTGGACGTCGTCGACCGCGATGCAGACAGGACCGTCGCGGGCAAGCCGCCGCACCGTTTCGAGGAAGGCAGCGGCGACTGCGCGCTCATCGATGTGGATCTCCGGCTCGCCGAGCAGCAACGCTGCTTCAAGAGCCTGACGCTGGACGGTCGGCAGCTCGGCGACGACGTCTCTCGCGCTGCCGAGGAGGTCGGTCAACCCCGCGAACGAGAATCGGGTTTCAGCCTCCGAGGGTCGAGCGGACAGGATCCGATAACCGCGGTCGGTCGCAGCGCCGACGCCCGCGAGCCAGAGGGTCGTCTTGCCGATCCCGGCATCGCCCGGCAACACGGCGAGGCCGGGAAGGCGATCAGGGACGCCGAGCAGGCGGAGGATCGCTCCCACCTCATCTTCCCGGCCAACGAGGTGACCGGCCGTGACGGACACGTGATGACACTACGGGGCAGCGCGCCCACACCGCCGCCCTCGCCCGGCTCGACGGCCCCGCCGAGTGCCGTGGCTATGTCGGTGGCACTCCGGCTCGTTCCTCCGCCGTTGCGAGGAGACCAACGAAGCCGCGCCGCATGTATTTGGCGCTCATCCAGAACACGAGCCGGCTGAGGCCGGGGGCGCGCATGACCCAGGGCGCGCCGTCGAAGCGGGTGAGGTCCTCTGTATATGTCACGTGACAGCCGGCCGCGGCCGGAGCGATCATGTATCGATGCGCCGCCGTGGCGAGCCACGGACTGCTGCCGGGCTTGCTCTGCCGCTGCCCTTCGGTGACGAATTCGAACACCTCAGGGCGAGTGGCAACGAGCGAGCTTGCCGTCCGATCCGGTTGTCACGAACTCGACCCCGATGACGGCCGGTCCCGGCGGAGCATCCATTGTGAGCAGTCGCGTGGTCTCCAGCTGCCGCTGGCCAGCCCAATCGAGGTGGCTCTGGAGATCGGCCAGCACGTCATACACGACTGCGGCCGGCGCACGGCATGTTCCCTCGAACCGAAGAACCGGGTTGCGCCATGCGGTCCGGCGTCCGTCCCGCTCGATGTTTGTCCTCGCCATGATTCTCTCCTCCTGTCAGGTTGAACAGCAGAAGCGTGGCAGCGGGGACCCGAGCAAGGATCAGGAGAATTACTGAGTCGGAGACTGAGTGTCGCCGCCCAGCCCGCTCGTTGCGAGGTGCCGATGGGCAAAAGCAGCGGCCTCCGCGCGGTTGCGCAGCTGCAGCTTGGCGAAGAGGTTGCCGACGTGGGTGGCCACGGTCTTCGTACTGATATACAGGCGGGCCGCGATCTCCGCGTTGGTCAGACCCTCGCCCAGAAGGCGAAGCACCTCGACCTCACGCCTGCTGAGTTCGCCAACGAGCTTCGGGCCGGTTCGCCCGGCCGCGCCGAGCGTACGGAGGAACGCCGCCGCCCGGTCCGCGTCGTACGTCGCGCCCAGATCCTCGAGGGTGCGCAGGGCCTGCCGGGCTTCCTCAACGGCCATCGCCGGGTCGCTCTCGGCCAGGGACCGGGCCAGGGCCAGGTGAACCCTGCTCGCCGCATGCGGCAGCTTGAGCCGGACGAACAGACCCAGACTGCGGTCGAGGTGCATACGGGCGCCCGCGGGATCACCCGTCGTGGCCATGACTGCTCCGAGCGCCAGCTCCGCCTCCGCTTCGGCTCGCGGTTGCCCGGACCGGCCGGCGATGGCGGCGAGGGTCTCGGCCGTCTCTTCCGCGCCCGCGAGGTCCGGCTGGGCGAGTTGCACCTCGACCAGCTGCGCGAGAACGGGACGGCGACCAGGTTGTCCCGGCCGAGCTCATTCAATCGGCGGTGCAGGCGGGCCGAGGCGAGGGCGTTCTGGCCGCGAGCCAGGTGCAACCCGACCATCGACTGGACCGCCTCGGGGAGGTCATCGTAGCCGCGAAGCAGGTGCTCGGCCTCATCCAATTTGCCTTGGGAGACCCGGAACGCTTCAGCATGCTTGTGGCGGGTCGCGTGACGTTCCTGCAGGCACAGGTGGGCGTAGCGATCAATACGGAGGCGGAGGAGCGCCACCGCGACTGGGCCGTGCGCGAGATCGAGGAGGCACTGCGCGTCTTGCCGACTCCGCGAATGCTGGCCGACGTGCTCGACATGGCCCGTCGGTCCGACGAGACGTGAAGTGGGGCTCGAATGATGCAACCTTCCTATGCGCTCGTTCGTCGTCTCTGCGATGTGTCACGCAACGGTTCGAGCTACCCCGTCATGGTCGTCGGCGGCCGGAGGTGATGTGTGGGCGCGGGATGGGAAGACGTCTACGCGAGTCAGTATCGCCGTCTGGTCGCGCTGGTGACCGCCGTGGCGGGGTCTCGTTCGGAAGCCGAGGAGGCGGTGCAGGAGGCGTTCGTACGCGCGCTGGGCCTCACCGGCCGACGAGCCGTGATTGACGACCCGGAGGCGTGGCTCTACCGGGTGGCGGTGAACATAACTCGTTCGCGGTTGCGGCGTCTGATGACCGGTCGCCGGATCACGACGAGGATCGGCGCCGGCGACCAGGTCGCCCCCAGCGCCGGCGACCAGGTCGCCCCCAGCGCCGACGCCGAGACGGACGCCCGCCTCATGCTGCTGGCCGCACTCAGATGCCTTCCCTTCGAGCAACGAGAGGCGCTGGCGCTGCACTACCTTGCGGATCTACCGGTTGAGTCGATAGCGGTCCGCATTGGCTCGCCGGTGGGCACGGTCAAGGCACGGCTTGCGCGTGGCCGACAGGCGCTCGCCCGGCTGCTCGCCGAGGACACGGTGATGGGGGGCGAACGCAGTGGATAACGCGGAGTTTCACGCGCTGCGAGATTACCTCGAGAGCGACGTATCGCAGCCTCCCTTCGCCGTCATCCGGTCACGGCGGCTCCGACGTACGCGTGTGTTGGCAATGACCGGCGCTGCGGTGGCGGTCATCGCGGTAACGGTATGGAGCGTGGCCGCGCCAAGGCACACCGCGATCAACCCACCGATTGGCAACTCCCCGACCGGGCAACCAACGCCGACGGCGTCCGTTCGCGACTCCGAGTTCCCGTTCGAATCGAGTGCCGCCTTTCCTGCGGACGTCGTGCTACTGGACCCGGCCGCTCCGTCGCTCCCGACCGACCGGGCCGTCGGGAACGCGTCATTCGTCTTCGCCCAGGCTCAGCCGCCGGTCAACTACCTCGTGACGCGCGACGGCCGGCAGTACCGGATCGACCCGGCGATGGGGGAGTCGAGCATCATCTCGCCGGACGGTCGCTGGCTGACTCTCCGCAAGGACGGCGTCATCAGCGTTCGTGATCTCACTGGGACCACCTACCGGGCTACCGAAATCGTCTTCGAGCGATGGTGGTCCGGAGACGGCCGTTATCACCTGGGCACAGACCAATCTGGCTACGCCGTGCTGGACACGCAGACATGGACGATGCGGCCAGTGGGCGCTGGCACAGATCTCTTCCCGTTCGGCGTACTCGACACGGGCCAAGTCCTCGTCCCCGACGGCACCCCCGCGGCCGATCGGATTCCAATGAGGATCGTCAACGCCCCGGGCGGGTCGACAGCGACAAGGTACACGGTGATCGGAAGCGGCCGCCTGCGGGCCGGTGAGTCCCTGATCAAGTCCGGCGGAGAGTGGGGCGTGGATCTCGTCGATGTCCGCGTCGCCGGAGAGTACGGCGTGGTCCGCATCCACCGGGACACTCTGCAACCGCCGAGTTCGGATTTTCTCGTGTTCTCGACGGCGGACGGACGGATCGTTCGGCGGATCGACGTACCGTCTCGACTCTCCACGGGCTGGTACTTGACCGGTACCCTCGTGACGGTCATCGACCACGTCAGCGCTCCGTCAGACCAGCTCCGGACGGAGTTTGTCGTCGCCATTGACCTGCGAGACGGCCACGTCGCCACCGTGTCGCGCATCCATGCGCCCGGTGACATCGGATACCTCTTTCCAGGCCTCCACCAACCCGACTAACCGCACGGAACGTCGGCGGGACGCAACGGCGGGTCGCAGACCTTGAAGACTTACTGCGCTATAGCTACAACAGCTTTCCAAGATCTACAATTAATGAGTCGTGCAACGAGTGACGTCGTGATTGACTCCGACTGTCAAACCAGCCGACCCAAGGAGCCTCAGATGCGAGCAGTGTTCATGTCCATCGAAGCGGATTTCATCTATTCGAAGGGTATGACGCTTGCTTCGCAAGACATTGAACTTGGGGATCTTGGCGCACGTTGACGCTGGTAAGACGACGCTGACTGAGCGGCTGCTGTACGCCGCCGGCGTCATCGACGAGATCGGCAGCGTCGATGCCGGCACGACGCAGACCGACTCGCTGGATCTGGAACGGCAGCGTGGGATCACGATAAAGTCCGCCGTCGTGTCGTTCGCGATCGACGACGTCTCGATCAACCTCATCGATACCCCGGGCCATCCGGATTTCATCGCCGAGGTGGAACGGGTCTTGAGCGTTCTCGACGGCGCGGTCCTGGTGATCTCGGCCGTGGAAGGTGTGCAGCCGCAGACGCGCGTGTTGATGCGCGCGCTGCAGCGTCTGCGCGTTCCGACGCTGCTCTTCGTGAATAAGATCGACCGACGCGGTGCCGGCGACGATCGCGTGTTGGAGGCGATCTCGCGGCGACTGTCGGCGGCGATCGTCCCGATGGGATTCGTGGATCGGCTGGGGACGCGAGCCGCGGAGTTCACCCCTGGGGGTGCGGACGACGTCGCCTTGCGAACCAGGCTGACCGAGGTGCTCGCCGGCCAGAACGACTCGCTTCTGGCTGCGTACGTCGAGGACGAGGCGGGTCTCACGTATCACCGGCTGCGCACGGAGCTTGTGGCGCAGACGAAGCGGGCTCAGGTGCATCCCGTCTTCTTCGGCTCCGCCATTACCGGTGCAGGCTTGGAGCAGCTCATGGCGGGACTGGTTGAACTCCTGCCTGCGGCCGTGGGTGACCCCGTCGGGCCCGCGTCGGGCCGCGTCTTCAAGATTGAGCGGGGACGCGCGGGGGAGAAGGTCGCGTACGTCCGGCTGTTCTCCGGCACCGTGCGTACGCGGGACCGACTCAACGTCGGTGCCGCCGACAACGATCGCAGTGACCGAAATGGCGATGCGAAGGTGACCGCGATCAGCGTCTTCGACAAGGGCGCGTGGGTCCGGCGTGGCCAGGTGTGCGCGGGTGAAATCGGGAAGCTGTGGGGACTCGGCCCAGTCCAAGTGGGCGACGCGATCGGGCGCCTACGCGCGACGGATTCACGGCATTTCGCTCCGCCGACGTTGGAGACCGTCGTGTCTCCCCGCACGCCTGGCGACCGGCGGGCGCTTCGAGTCGCACTCGGACAGCTCGCCGAGCAGGACCCGCTCATTAACGTACGGCAGGACGACTCTCGCCAGGAGATCTCGGTATCGCTCTACGGAGAGGTCCAGAAGGAGGTAATCCAGGCGACGCTCTCGAGCGACTTCGGAGTCGACGTCACATTCCGCGAGACGACGCCGATCTGCGTCGAACGGCCGGCTGGGAGCGGCGAGGCCGTCGAGATCATCCACGGGGAGATGAATCCGTTCGCCGCCACAATTGGGCTTCGCATCGATCCCACGCCGTACGACGCTGGGATCGAGTTCCGGATGCAGGTCGACGCCCGCACGGTGCCGATGTACGTCTTCAAGAATGTGGACAACTTCAGGGACGTCATGGAGCAGTACGTCCGTCGCACGTTGCAGGAAGGCGTATTCGGTTGGCAGGTCACCGACTGCGTCGTGACGATGATCAAATGCAACTACAGCTCGCCCGACGGTCCTCCGTCAACACGGGGACCGCTCAGCACGGCCGCCGACTTCCGGAAGCTCACGCCCTTGGTTCTCATGCAGGCGCTCGAGCGGGCCCGGCCCGTGGTTTGCGAACCGATCGCCAGCATCAGCCTTGAGCTCCCGGCTGACGCGCTCGGGCCGATGCTGACCGTTCTCGCGCGCCTCGGTGCCGCCGGGCCAACGCAGTCGGTGTACGGGAGTCTGGCCACGATCAAGACGCTGCTGCCGACGGCGCGGATGCACGATCTCCAACGGCAGTTGCCTGGGCTCACGGGCGGTGAGGGGATTGTGGAGTCCCACTTTGGCGGGTACCAACCGGTCAGCGGCGACCCGCCGACCCGTCCAAGGACGACGCCCAATCCCCTCAACCGCGAGGATTACCTGGCGCATCTCGCCGGCCATGGGGCGCGATCGGTGTCCACGTCCATCGAGGTACTCAAATGAGTTCGCTGATCAACCTCGCGGCGCGCGCCGCGCCATCGGTCTCGACGGGCCGGTAATCGACGCGGCGGCCGATCTCCTCGGCGATTGCCTTCGCGATCTCGGTGGGACCGTCGGTCTGGAAGTCCATGCAGCGGCCGGCTCCATAGCGCCGCAGCCGGTTACGTACATGGAAGTTCTGCTCGAAATGGTGGCGCAGCGGGAAGTACAGGAACGGTCGCCCATTCGCGGTCAACTCCATCGTCGTCGACAGGCCACCCTGGACGATCGCCAGATCGCACGCCGCGAGGTGTCGGTAGAGCTCGTGCACGTACGGGCGAATCTCGAGCCCGTCATGCTGCGGAAGACTCGCTGGATCGATCCGGGGGCCAGCCACGATGATCATGCGAAGGTCGGGCACGCGCTGCTTCGCCTCGGGATACGCGTCGATCACGCGGCGCAACAGGTTCGCGCCGACGCCGGAGCCGCCGACCGTCACGATGCAGACCCGCTCGTCGGAGCGGTAACCGAGCGCGTCGCGGTCGCCGACGTCGCGCGGGTCGAAGCCCGTGACGTAGCCCGAGAAGGTGAAGTGCCGCTCCGTCCAGTCGCGGATCAGCGGCAGCTCGGGCCCGAACGAGTCCGGCACGATGTCGTCGGGGTTGCCCACGAAAACGGCACGGTCTCGTACGCGCGGGAAGCGTGCGATGTGCTCAATCATCTCGGCGTTGTAGTCCGCGGTCACGAACGCCTCGCGCTCGCCGCCGTCAGGCATCGGGAGCCAGCCCACGAAATCGGTCATCCATACGTAGGCGGCTCGCTTCTGCTCCGGATTCTCGTGGAGGTAGTAGTCGAGCTCCCACGCCTCGTCGCCGATCCAGAGGTCGTAGTCCTCCTCGCCGACGAGGTCGTGGAAGACCATGAAGTTCGAGAGCAGGATCTCGTCCATCCGCCTGATCGCCTGGAAGCAGTGCAGGTCGTGCTCGGCCGATTCGCTCTCGATGTGGGTGGACTCGCTGGCCAGGTACGCGCTGGCCGGGTGGACGCGCTCGCCGCGCCGCTCCAGCACCGCCGTGACCGGGTGCTGAGCCAGCCAGTCGATTTCGAGGTCGGGGTGCAGCTTGCGCAGTTCGTCGGCGATCGCCGCGTCGCGCTGGGCGTGACCGAGTCCGATCGGCGAGGAGATGTAGAGCGCTCGCTTGCGGCGCGATCTGCCCCGAACCCATCGCACGGGACGCGGCGGCGGCGCGGCGCTCTGCTTGGATGATTCGCCTCCGCGGGCGTCGGTGCTCTGCTTGGATGATTCGCCTCCACAAGCGTCGGCGAATTTACGCAGGAGGAGGTTCACCTTGACGGGATCGCGCACGTGCGGTCCATGGCCCGAGCCCTCCAGCAGGATGAGTTCGCCGCCGGTCGCCTCCGCCAGCGCTATACCTCGGCTCGCGCCCGTGATGGCGTCTTCGGTGCCCTGGATCACGAGCACCGGGCAACGAACGCGGCGACACAACTCGCGCACGGTCGCCTCGTCGAGTTCATTTGCGAGTTCAATCGTGACGAGCGTCTCGGGGGTCGTCTCGAGTCCCCAGCCGACGCAGTCCTCGATCGGCTTCGTCGAGTGAGACTCGGTGAACATCCGTGAGAAGAAGAACTCGAGGAAGCCGCGGTAGTCGCGCAGCCAGTAATGCCGGTTGTACTTCGCCCAGCCGTCGTCGGTGCTCAACTCCTCTTGCCACGCCAGGCTTCCCCGACCCAAAGGCGGCTGACTCAGCGGCACGGCGGGACAGACGAAGACCGCGCCGTCGACTCGCTCGGGCTGTTCCGCGGCTAGGATCAGCGTCCACTGTGCACCCAGTGAGAGCGAGACGAGGATTGCGCTCTCGGTTGCGGTCGCGTCCATGACCGCGAGAGCGTCGTACGCGAACTCGTGCACGTCGTACGATGTGGCCGGC
>JAXIPB010000219.1:0-29323 GCA_045403155.1 Micromonosporaceae bacterium | reverse complement strand
GGCGTTTTTCCCCGGGGGGGGCCGCCCAGGGCGGGGGGCCTCGTGGGGGGGGTGCACCCCCCCCCCCTCTACCGCCCCGGCGGGGTGGGGTCGCTACGAAAACAGCCCCCGTGCTGGGCACGTGGGCTGGCGCGTCGGACGGATGTCGGACGCGCTATCTGAGGATTACTCGTTGCAGTCGGGTGCGGGACATGGGCTTAGAGTGCCTGAATCCCAGTCGGCGAGTCAACCCATCCCACATGATGGTCCACGGGCAGATCACGGGATGGTCACGACCGATAACAATGACACACTTGACCGATGCCAAGGCTGCGCTCAGCCACCTCGACCGAGGGTCGCACCATGGCCGGCGCCCGGGCCCTCTGGCGGGCCACCGGCATGACCGACGCGGACTTCGGCAAGCCGATCGTCGCGATCGCGAACTCATTCACCCAGTTCGTCCCGGGCCACGTGCACCTGCGCAACCTGGGTGCACTGGTCGCGGAGGCCATCGCGGAGGCCGGCGGCGTCGGCCGGGAATTCAACACAATCGCGGTGGACGACGGAATCGCGATGGGCCATGGCGGCATGCTCTACTCGCTGCCCAGCCGGGAACTGATCGCGGACGCGGTGGAGTACATGGTGCAGGCGCATTGCGCCGACGCGCTCGTCTGCATCTCGAACTGCGACAAGATCACGCCGGGCATGCTGATCGCCGCGCTCAGGCTGAATGTACCCACCGTCTTCGTCTCCGGCGGACCGATGGAGGCCGGCAAGACGGTCGCAATCGAGGGCGTTGTGCACTCCAAGCTCGACCTCATCGACGCGATGACCGCCGCCGCCAACGAGGCGGTGACCGACGAGCAACTCGGGGAGATCGAGCGCTCAGCCTGCCCCACGTGCGGGTCGTGCTCCGGCATGTTCACGGCGAACTCGATGAACTGCCTGACGGAGGCGATCGGGCTCGCCCTGCCCGGCAACGGATCGACACTGGCCACCCATGCCGCACGACGTTCGCTCTTCCAAACCGCCGGACGCCTCGTGGTGGACCTGGCCCGCCGCTTCTATGACGGTGACGACCCGTCGGTCCTGCCGCGCGCGATCGCGACCAGGCCGGCGTTCGAGAACGCGGTGGCGCTGGACGTCGCGATGGGCGGCTCGACGAACACCGTGCTGCACCTGCTCGCCGCCGCCCGCGAGGCGGAGGTCGACTTCGGCGTGGCCGACATCGACGCGATCTCGCGCCGAGTCCCCTGCCTGTCCAAAGTCGCACCGAACACGCCGAAATACCACATGGAGGACGTGCACCGGGCCGGCGGCATCCCGGCCATTCTCGGCGAACTGGATCGTGGTGGCCTGCTGCGGCGCGATGTGCGCTCGGTGCACGCCCCCTCGCTCGAGTCGTGGCTGGCCGATTGGGATGTACGGGGAGGATCGGCGACCCCGGTCGCTAAGGAGCTCTTCCACGCCGCGCCGGGCGGTGTGCGTACCACCGAGCCCTTCTCGACCGAGAACCGTTGGTCCACACTGGACCTCGACGCGGCCGACGGTTGCATCCGCGATGTCACCCACGCGTACAGCGTGGATGGCGGACTCGCCATCCTGCACGGGAACCTCGCCCCCGAGGGTTGCGTCGTGAAGACCGCCGGCGTGCCCGCGGAGAACCTCACGTTCCGGGGTCCGGCCCGCGTCTTCGAGTCGCAGGAGGAAACGGTCGACGCGATCCTGCGCGGCGACGTGGTCGCCGGGGATGTCGTCGTCGTCCGGTACGAAGGCCCGCGGGGCGGGCCGGGCATGCAGGAGATGCTCTATCCCACCTCGTTCCTCAAGGGACGGGGCCTCGGCCGGGCGTGTGCTCTCATCACCGACGGGCGGTTCTCCGGCGGAACGAGCGGCGTGTCGATCGGCCACGTCTCGCCGGAGGCGGCCGGAGGCGGCCTGATCGCCCTGGTCGAGAACGGCGACGAGATCCTCATCGACATCCCGGGCCGACTGATGACGTTGGAGGTTCCGGCCGACACGCTGGAGTTGCGGCGCATAGCGCAGGAGAAACGCGACCGCCCGTACACCCCGGTGAGCCGCGATCGCGCGGTCTCCGCCGCCCTGCGTGCGTACGCCTCCATGGCCACCTCGGCCAGCGACGGCGCCTACCGCCACGTCCCCCTCTAGCCCCCCTCATCGACCGCCCCCAAATCGACCGCCCCAAATCGACCGCCGATCATGATTTGCAGGTCATGATCGGCGCAGTTTGACGACTGCGAGCTCATGATCACGGCGATCTTGATGCGTCGGCGGCGGTCCGATTGTGGGATCGTGAGGCCAGTTGCCGCGATCGCTGTGGATCAATCGCTGTGGATCAGTTGCGACGATCGCTGTGGATGAGGATGGCTGTGGATGAGGATGGCGCGATGAGGAGTTCCCGGTTGCTGCGCGGTGCGGCGGTGTTGACCTCCGCCATGGTCCTGGCTGGCTGCGTCTCGAACCGGGCGGCCGCGCCCGGCAATACGACCACCGGTGACGCTACTACTCTGGCGATCGGAGTCGACCTGCCCTTCCTGGGATCCGCTCTCGACACATCCATCGACACGATGCGGGCCATGGAGCTCTATCTCGAACAGGTCGGGCATAGGGCCGGGTCGTACCGGGTCGAGTTGATCAAATACGACAACTCGCCGCCCCCGAATGCGACCTGGGACGATGCGGAGTGCATTCGCAACGCGAACGGTCACATCGCCAACGAGCGCGAGGTCGCCGTCATCGGCACCACCTTCGCCGGCTGTTCGAAAGCAGAGATGCCGATCCTCAACGCCGCACCCGACGGCCCGATGCTCATGGTGACCCACACCGTCAACGACCCTGGCCTAACCAAGAACTGGAATTCGGGCGAGCCGGCGAAGTAACTTCCCCAGCGGCCTGCGTAGCTATGCCCGGGTCGTCACCACCGACGAGCGTCAGGGACACGCCGCGGCGCAGTTCGCGGCCGCGGATCTGGGTGTGAAACGGTGTTTCGTCCTCAACGACGGCGACACCTACGGCAGCCGCCTGGCGAAGGCGTCGCCGCCGCGGCGAGGAGCCTGGGTATCGAGATCGTCGGTGAGGCGCGCTGGCAGCAGCGGGGCGAGGACGGTTATCGCGCACTGTTTGGCCCGGCCAAGGCTGCCCGTGCGGACTGCGTCTACCTTGGCGGGATCTATGACAACAGCGGCGACAAGCTCATCCGAGACAAGGTCGCCGTGCTCGGCGACAACGCCGGGGTCAAGCTCATCGCCCCGGACGGTTTCGCCGGCTACCCCGACCTCCTCAAGCGGCCCGAGGCCGCCGGCGCCTACCTCAGCGCCTCCGACCTCCCGATCGAGTCGCTGACCGCGGTCGGCGGCCTCTCGGCACAGTTCCTCGCCGACTATCGGAAACGTTATGGCCGCGAACCGGCTGGCAGCGACGTGCTCTACGGCGTAACCACCGGCGACTCAACCGTCAACGATGTCACGATCCGGCTGGTCATGGACGGCACAGAGACCCTCGTCAAGACCGTCAACCTCTAACCACAATCCCTCGTGCGCCGATCATGACCTGGAGGTCATGATCGGCGCGACTGGGCGACGGCCAGCTCATGATCATGGCGATCTTGGTATGTCGCGGGCGGCGTGCGGACGACGAGAGTCGGGAGCGTTAGGGTGAGGCGAATCGCGACTGGCGCTGAGGTGGAACCGACCACCGGGGAGCGAAGGCTGACGCCGCACCGCGCGCCTGGGTGCAAGCCACCGCTGATTGGAGGCCGTCCATGCACGTACCGCCCCTGCCCCACCTCGCCGATACTGACCCGCAGCTCGCGCGACTCATTGAGGGGGAGTCGCAGCGCCAGCACGACAAACTCCGCATGATCCCGTCGGAGAACTATGTGTCGACCGCCGTGCTAGAGGCGAGCGGCTCGGTGCTGACGAACAAGTACTCCGAGGGATACCCGGGCAAGCGCTACTACGAGGGCCAGCAGTTCATCGATCCGATCGAGACGCTCGCGGCGCAGCGCGCGGAGGCTCTGTTCGGAGTCGACCACGCGAACGTACAGCCGTACTCGGGCTCGCCGGCCAACCTCGCGGTATACCTGGCCTTCCTCAGCCCCGGGGACACTGTGATGGGCATGGCACTGCCGATGGGTGGCCACCTGACCCACGGCTGGTCCGTGTCGGCGACCGGCAAATGGTTCCGCTCGGTCCAGTACGGAGTCGACCGGCAGACCGGTCGGGTTGACATGGACGAGGTACGCGACATCGCGCGCCGGGAGCGGCCGAAGCTCATGTTCTGCGGCGGGACCGCGATTCCTCGTACGATCGATTTCGCGGCGTACGCAGAGATCGCCCGCGAGGTGGATGCGGTGCTGGCGGCGGACATCGCGCACATAGCCGGCCTCATCGCGGGCGGCGCGCACCCGTCCCCGGTCGGGCATGCCGCAGTCATCACGACCACGACTCACAAGACCCTCCGCGGCCCCCGCGGCGCGATGATCCTGACCGACGCCGCGCATGCGTCGGCTGTGGACAAGGCGGTCTTCCCGGGTCTGCAGGGCGGTCCACACAATCACACGACCGCCGGCATCGCGGTGGCGCTTCATGAGGCGGCCCAGCCCGCGTTCAGCGCCTACGCCAATCAGATCGTCGCGAACGCGAGGGCGCTCGCGCAGGCCCTGGTCGAGCTCGACTTCGACCTCGTGTCCGGCGGGACCGACAATCACCTCATCCTGATCGACCTGACCGCGAAGGGCATCGGCGGCAAGCCAGCTGCAAAGGCGCTCGACCGGGCTGGCATCGAGACGAACTACAACACAGTCCCGTACGACACCCGGAAACCGTTTGACCCATCGGGGCTACGGCTGGGCACGCCTGCGCTCACCACGCGTGGCCTGACCGAGCAGCACATGCCCGCGATCGGTGCGTGGATGGACGAGGCCGTCAACGCGTCGGTCAAGGACGACGAGGCGACCCTGGACCGCATCGCGGGCGAGGTGGCGGAGCTGCTGTCGGGCTTCCCCATGCCGGGGTGGGCGCCGACGCCGCAATAAAAGCCCCGCTGCTAGCCCCCTGCGACGCTCGGTATAACGAGGATCTCGGCCCGGTCGGATACAGGCGTATGCAACCCATCGAGTCGTCGGCACTCCTCGCCATCGACATACAGGTTGACATATCGGCGCAGTTCGCCCCGTTCGTCGCGAATGCGCCGTTCGAGCAGCGGCCACGCGGTGCCGATCTCGTCGAGAACGCTGCCGAGCGTCGTCGCGTCCCCCGCCGCGCATTCGAGGCTCGATCTCCCTCCAGACTCAGCCCGCAGCGCGCCAGGAATGCGTACGATCACCGACATCTCACACCACCGCGGCCCGCACACACAGCACCTCGGGCAGGTGCGACGCGACCTGCTGCCAGTGCTCCCCTTCATCCCGGCTAGCGAAGACCTCGCCGCCGCGGGTGCCGAAATACACCCCAACGGTGTCCGCGTTGTCCGCGCACATCGCGTCTCGAAGGACGGTCGGGTAGAACGGATCCGTCGGCAGCCCGTCTGACAGTGGCTGCCAGGTCGCCCCGGCGTCCTCGCTGCGGTACACCCGGCAGACCGCGTCTGGCGGGAAGCGCCGTCCGTCGGCCTCCAGTGGAAAGTTGTAGATGACCCCGGGGCGCCGCGGGTGCGCGATCATCGGAAAACCGAAGTCGCTCGGAAGCCCTTCGGCGATCGACGTCCACGACCCGCCGGCGTCGTCCGAGCGGTAGACGCCGTGATGGTTCTGCGCGAAGAGCTGCTCGGGTCGTGCCGGGCATGCGGCGATCTTGTGGACGCACTGGCCGAACTCGGGGTACTCGTTCGGCAGGAAGTATGCCCGGATGCCAGTGTTGCTTGCCTGCCAGGTCTCTCCCGCGTCGGCCGTGCGGTAGACGCCACCGGTCGACATCGCCACCAGCATTCGCTTCGGGTCGTCGGGGAAGGGCACGATCGAATGGATGGCGGGCCCGCCGAAGCCAGCTCCCCACTCCGGCCGGTGCGGGTGGTCCCACAGGCCGCGAACGAACTCGTATCTGTTCCCCCCATCGGTGGACCGGAACAGCCCCTGGGGCTCGGTGCCCGCATAGACAACATCGCGTTGATCCGCCGGACCCGGCGTAATCTGCCAGACCCGTACGACCGCGGTCTCGGAGCCCTCCGGAAACGCGATGGATCGTTGGTCGGGCTCGTGCCATGTCGCGCCGAGGTCATCGCTGCTGGCGACGATCGGGCCGAAGTGCGAGCTCTCCACGCCGACCAGCAGGCGGGCCGGTGTCCGGCGGGAGTCGATTCCGACGGCGTACACGCCCGTCATCGGGAAATGCGGACCGTCGACCTCCCAGGTCCGCCGGTCGTCGTCGCTGCGGGCGAGGAAGAGCCCTTTTCCGGTGCCGATCGCGAGCAGGCTGGTCGCCATGGGCGCTCCCCTTCCGGTCGTCGTGGGCCCAAGTATGCCTACGGCCCCTGACAAATTTGCCGGCACCACCACCGACGACAGAAGCGTCGCGGGACGACCGACACAGAGCACACAGCGGAACCGCTACGTAACGCTACGGGCGGGCCACGCCTGGTGCCGAAGTACCGACGTGCGAGCATGGGCGGGTGAGCAACACCGCCTCCCAAGTCCGACTGCGGAACAGCTCGGCGACGACGGTGGCCGCCGTCATCGCGTTGATCGCCGGAGTGTCGCTGGCCACGTGGGCGCCCTACCTGCTTCCGCTGCTGTTGGTCCCCTTGGTCGTGGCGGTGTGGGGTTGGCGGGCCGGAACGGACGCGGACGTACGCGGATTGACCGTACGCGCGGCGTTCGGCAGTCGCCGCATACCGTGGTCCGACGTGAACGGCCTGGTCACCGACGCGCGTGGACGGGTCAGTGCGCACCTGACTTCGGGGAAGGCGGTGACCCTCACGGCCGTCTCGGCTACCGACATACCCCGCATCGTCGCCGCGTCCGGGCAGGACCTCATCGTTGATCGAGGCTAGGCCGCGGAGTCGACGATGGACCCGCCGCCTGATTCAGTACTCGCCGCTCACAACGTTCAGTAGCGGCCGGCCAGCGGCGTATCGGCGCACCTGATCGCCGACGAGGGCGTAAGCCCGGCGCATCGTCCCCTGGACGGAACCGGCCACATGCGGGGTGAGCAGCAGGTTGGGCATCTGCCATAGCGGGTGACCGGCCGGCAGCGGCTCCGGGTCGGTGACGTCGAGGGCCGCGCCGAGCCGACCCGATGCGAGCTCGGCGGTGGGCGCCGGCGTGTCGACGACCGGACCGCGGGCCGCGTTGACCAGCACTGCCCCATCGCGCATGGCGGCTAGGAAGGCCGCGTCAACCATGCCGGTCGTGGCCGCGGTCAGCGGCACGATCACCACCACGACGTCGGCGGCGGCCAGCAGCACCGGCAGTTCGTCGATGCCGCGCACCTCACCCCGGCGTGAGCGCGCTACCCGTACCACCGAAACTTCGAACGGCAAGAGCCGGGCGGCGATCGCCTCGCCGATCGCCCCGGCGCCGACGATGACCGCGTGCTTGCCGGCGAGTTCGTTGGTGGGCCGATGCGCCCACTCGCCGCGCGACTGCGCGCGGGCAAAGTACGGAAAGTCGCGCAGGTAGGACAGGATCGCCGCAACCGCCCACTCCGCCGTCGCGGCCGTGTGCACGCCCTTGGCGTTGCACAGCGTGACCTGGGGCGGCACCTGGCCGAGCCACATGTCGACCCCGGCAGTGAGCAGTTGCACCACGCGGAGCCTGGGCAGACTCGCGATCATCTCCGGGTCCGGTGCGGCCTTCAGGAACGGGGGCACCCAGAACTCGACCCCGGCGAAGGCGGCGTCCACGGTGATCGGGTGTGACGCGACCATGACGTCGACGTCCAGGGGCAGTTCTCCCATGAGTTTCACGCCCAGCTCGTGAGCGACGCATACCCGCACGAACGCTCACATTAGCCTTGGCGTTCGGGCGATAAGGCAGGCGGGCTGGATGCGGCTAGGCTCGTGCCCGTGCTTGCCCGATCCCCCCGGATACCGCGCGTGCCTTGCGCCACCCAGGTCGTCAGAGCCTCGCGCATCCCCGGCGTCGTTGCTGCCGCCGTCTGCTTGAGCCTGCTCGTCGGGTGCGCGTTTGGCCCTCCGGCTGACTCCGACGGCGGCGGGCCGCCAAGACTTCCCACCCCGTCGCCCAGCCGCACGAGCGAGGATGGCCCGCCCAGCGCGGTGGCCAACGTGATCGCGCAGGGTCTCGACATTCCATGGGCGGTCGCGTTCCTTCCCGACGGCACGGCCCTGGCCACGGAACGCGACACCCTCCGCATCGTCAAGATCGGCCCCGATCGCGGCCCCGACGGACTCGCGGTCACGCCGGTGCAGACGATTCAAGAGGCGAACTCGCGCGGCGAGGGCGGCCTCATGGGCCTCGCGGTCTCGCCCGATTACGCCATCGATAAAACCCTCTTCATCTACTACACGTCCGAATCCGACAACCGCATCGCGCGCCTGAAGCTGGGCGGCAAACCCGTGCCGATCGTCACCGGAATCCCGGTCTCTGGCATCCACAACGGAGGTCGGTTGCACTTTGGGCCCGATGGCTTTCTCTACGCATCGACGGGCGACGCTTCGCAGAGCGGGCGCTCCCAGGACCTCAACAGCCTTGGCGGGAAGATCCTGCGCATGACCAAGGACGGGAAGCCCGCGACTGGAAATCCCTTCCCCAATTCGTTGGTGTGGAGCTACGGCCACCGCAACGTGCAGGGCTTCGCCTGGGATTCGAGGAAGCGGCTGATCGCGACCGAATTCGGCCAGGACAGATGGGATGAGATCAACGTCATCGAGCCGGGTAAGAACTACGGCTGGCCCATGATCGAGGGAATTGGCAACAAGGACGGGTTCGTCGATCCGATCCAGCAGTGGGCCGTCAAGGACGCGTCTTGTTCGGGGGCGGCCATGACCGGCAACGTCTTCGTCGCCGCCTGCCTTCGCGGACAGCGGCTGTGGTTGGTCCGAATCACGGATTCGGGGAAGGTGCTCGGGTCCCCGACCGCCGCGCTTGTCCAGACGTACGGGCGATTGCGAGCCGCCGTGGTCGCGCCTGACGGTTCGATCTGGGTCACGACCTCCAACCGCGACGGACACATTCCGCCGAAGCGCGGCGACGACAAAGTGATCCGCATCGTTGTGGCCGGCGTGAGTGGAGTCAGCAAGGCCTGATCGCCCGACCCGCTGGACAACGATCGGGACCATTGACGCTCGTTACGGTGCGGCGCGGACTCTGGAACGCCACATCGTCGGGCCGCCTTGGGAAGCGAAGGCCGCCCTTCCCAATCCGGTTAGCCGTCGCTGAGGCGGGCCAGGATCAGCTCGCGTACGGCCTTCGCGTCGGCCTGGCCACGGGTCGACTTCATGATGGCGCCAATCAGCACACCAGCCGCCTCCACCTTGCCCTCGCGGATCTTCGCGGCGATGTCGGGGTTGGACGCGATCGCCTCATCGACGGCCTTCGTGAGCGCCCCGGTGTCCGAGACCACGCCAAGGCCCCTATCCGCCATGACCTGAGCGGGCGAGCCCTCGCCGTTGAGGACGCCCTCAAGGACCGTTCTGGCCAGCTTGTCTGTCAGCTTCCCCTCGTCAACCAGTCGCTGCACTTCGGCGACCTGGTGCGGGGTAACCCCGAGCTCGGCCAGGTCGACGCCGAGCTCGTTGGCTCGCCGCGCGAGCTCGCCCATCCACCACTTTCGGGCGCCGTCGGGAGTGGCGCCCGCGGCGATCGTTGCCTCGATGAGCTCCAAGGCGCCGGCATTGACCACGGCCTGCATCTCCTTGTCCGCCAAGCCCCACGCCTCTTGCAGCCGACGGCGGTGCACCCTCGGCAGTTCCGGAAGCGTTTCGCGCAACTGGTCCACCCAGGCCGGATCGGGCTCGAGCGGCACGAGGTCCGGCTCCGGGAAGTACCGATAGTCCGTCGCCGTCTCCTTGCTGCGCCCCGGCGTGGTGTCGCCGGACTCTTCATGGAAGTGGCGGGTCTCCTGGATGATTCTGTCCCCCGCCTCCAGAACATTGGCTTGGCGGATGATCTCGCTGCGCACGGCCCGCTCGACGCTGCGCAGCGAGTTGACATTCTTCGTCTCTGTTCGGGTCCCCCACGGCTCGCCCGGCCGGTTGAGCGAGGTGTTCACGTCGCAGCGCAGTGAGCCCTGCTCCATGCGTACATCGGAGACGTTGAGCGACCGAATGACCTCGCGCAGCTCCGTTACATAGGCCCGCGCCACAATCGGCGCCAGCGCACCCGTGCCCGGGACCGGCTTCGTCACGATCTCCACCAGCGGAATGCCGGCCCGGTTGTAGTCCACAAGCGACTCGGTGGCGCCGTGGATCCGCCCCGTCACCCCGCCAATGTGCAACGTCTTGCCGGTGTCCTCCTCCAGGTGCACGCGCTCGATGCCGACCCGTACCGTCTCGCCGTCGACCGCAACGTCGAGCCATCCGTCCACACACAGCGGCTCGTCGTACTGGCTGATCTGGAAGTTCTTCGGCATGTCGGGGTAGAAGTAGTTCTTGCGCGCGAACCTGCACCACTGCGCAATCCTGCAGTTGAGCGCGAGACCGATGCGGATGGTCGCCTCGATTGCCGCCTTGTTGGCGACGGGCAGGCTCCCCGGCAGGCCAAGACAGACCGGACAGATCTGGGTGTTCGGCTCAGCGCCGAAGTCAGTGGGACAGCCGCAGAACATCTTGGTACGAGTGCCGAGCTCGACATGGGTCTCCAAGCCGATCACCGGCTCGTAGCGGGCAACGGCGTCCTCGAAATTCAGCAGCGCCACGGTGCTCATCGATGCTCCAGCTCTGGGGGACTATCGGACGTGGCAAGCCTAGCCGCCGGATCCCGCGTCACCCGGTAGCGGGTAACGCGGCATTCCACCGGGTACAGCCGCGCTTGATCATCGCAAGTGTTCAATTCCTGCCCGGTATTCGGGCCAAATGTCGGGCGACTGTTGAACACTAGCGGTGATCATGAAGCGGCAGCCGGCACGGGAACGAGACAAGTGCTGGCGAGACGCGCGAATGACATGCGTGTGATTTGCCGAGGAGATGGGTAACGTCCGCATGGAAGCGATTCGCTGTGGACGAAGGGAGCCACCCCGTGGGCTTGATATTTCGAAAGACCCTCAGGCTCGGTCCGCTGCGCCTGAACTTCACCAAGCACGGCTTTTCGTCCTGGAGCATCAGGATCGGCCGATGGTCGTGGAATTCGCGTGCTCGCAAGCACCGCGTCGATCTCCCCGGCCCCGCCTCGTGGACGAGCGAGTGAGCCCTCGCGTGCGAAAGAGGTAACCGATCGCAAGATCGCCACGATCATGAGCTGGCCGTCAACAAACGGCGCCGATCATGACCTCCAAATCATGATCGGCGCAGAAAGAGGGGGCGGAAACGAGGGCTAGAGGGTGGGGGGCGTCGGGGGCGGGATGGTCGACTCAAGTGCGGCGGCCACTCGGTACATCCGGTCGTCCGCCATCGTGGGCGCCATGATCTGGAACCCGACTGGCAGCCCTTCGGAGAGTCCACAAGGGACCGAAATGGCCGGGCCGCCGTAGAGGTTGGACGGGATCGTGAAGAGGTCCGCGAGGTACATCTGGTAGGGATCCGAGGTGCGCGCGCCGAACGGGAAGGCAACGAACGGCGTCGTCGGCGAGACGAGAACGTCGACCTGTTCGAACGCGTTGGCGAAGTCGCGCGAGATGAGCGTGCGAACCTTCTGCGCCTGCCCGTAGTACGCGTCGTAGTAGCCCGAAGAGAGCGCGTACGTTCCAATGATGATGCGCCGCTTCACCTCCGGGCCGAAGCCGGCCTCCCGGGTCAGCGACATGACCTCCTCGAGTGACTTCAAGCCGTCGTCCCCGACACGGAGTCCATATCGGACGCCGTCGAATCGGGCCAGGTTCGACGTGCACTCGCTCGGCGCGATCAGATAGTAGGCCGGCAGCGCGTACTCGAAGTGCGGGCAGGCGACCTCGACGACCTCGGCACCCAGCTTTACCAGGGCCTCGACGCCCTCCCGGAACGCAGCAGAGACTCCCGGCTCGGCGCCCTCGCCAGAAAACTCCCGGACCAGCCCGAGCCGTACTCCGGCCAGATCGCCGGTCGCGCCGAGGCGGGCGGCACCGACGACATCGGGGACCGGAGCCGGGATCGAGGTCGAGTCTCGAGGGTCGTGACCGGCGATTACCGCGTGCAGCAGCGCGGCGTCCTCAACGGTCCGCGCGCACGGACCGGGAGTGTCCAGTGAGGACGAGAATGCGATCAGCCCGTACCGCGATGTCCCGCCGTACGTCGGTTTCGAACCCACCGTGCCGGTGACCGCGCCCGGCTGCCGGATGGACCCGCCAGTGTCGGTGCCGATCGCCAGGGGCGCCTCGTACGCAGCGATGGACGCCGCCGAGCCGCCGCCCGAGCCGCCCGGGATCCGGTCCAGGTCCCACGGATTGCGGCTCGGACCGTACGCCGAGTACTCCGTGGAGGAGCCCATCGCGAACTCGTCCATATTGGTCTTGCCGAGCATGACCAGGCCGGCTTCGCGCATCCGGGTGACGATCGTCGCGTCGTAGGGCGGGCGCCAGCCTTCGAGAATCTTCGATCCGGCCGTGGTGGGGATGCCACGGGTCGTCATGACGTCCTTCACCGCAACCGGGACGCCGGCCAGAGGCGAGAGCTCGTCCCCGCGTACCCGCGCCTCATCAACCTGACGGGCGGTGCTCAACGCACCCTCGGCGTCTACGTGCAGGAACGCGTGGACCCGGTCATCGACGGCCGCGATCCGGTCCAGATGCGCCTGCGCAACCTCGACGGCCGAGACGTCGCCCGCGGCGAGCCGGCGACCCAGTTCCGCCGCGCTCGACCTGGTGACATCGATCATGTTCACGCCTCCTCGTCGAGGATTCTCGGCACCCGGAATCTATGCTCGGCCGCGTCGGGCGCGGCGGCGAGCGCGTCCTCGCGCCGCAGACCGGGTACGACGACATCGTCGCGCAGGACGTTCGTCAGAGGCACCGAGTGGGATGTGGGAGGTATGTCGGCCGCGGCCACCTCACCGACCCGGGCGACCGCCTGCAGGATCACGTCGAGTTGGCCGGCAAATCGATCCAACTCCTCCTCCGTGACGGCAAGCCGCGACAGCCGCGCGAGATGCGCGACCTCCTCGCGGGAGATGGCGGCCATGGTTCCCCCTCGTTCACGTCGGTGGATGTACCCGAGCGAGTCTATTTGTCTGGTCCGCGCCCATCCCGACGGAGCCTAACGCTCCCTAGGCGAGATATACCGTCGGCCTACATGTCCCGTCGATGAGACCCGTTGCCACGCTTGCAGCGCTGCTGTTTGGTCACGTGGCTGTGCCCTGGCAGATCCTCCACACGGGTGAATGACCTACAGGGTCGGTCGGTAGCGGGCGAGCCAGGCGAGCAGGGCATCCGGTGGCATCGGGCGGGCGTAGAACCAACCCTGGGCGACCTCGCACCCGCCGTCAATCAGCATCCGCCGGGTGGTGTCGTCCTCAACACCTTCGGCCACCACACGCAGACCCAACGCCCGGGCGAGATGGATGATCGACCCGACCACGGCCGCGTCATCCGGGTCGCTCGCCATGCCGAGAACGAACGATCGGTCTATCTTCACTTCGGCGAGCGGCAGGCGGCGCAGGTGCTGAAGGGACGAATAGCCGGTGCCGAAGTCGTCGAGTGAGAGGGCGACGCCGAGCTTGTCGAGCCGGTGCAGAGTAACCAGGACGCGGCGTGGGTCGGCCATGAAGGCGCCCTCTGTGATCTCCAACTGCACCTGGTTCGGCGAGACGCCACGATCGGCGAGCATGGTTTCCAAGTGGTCGACGATCTCCGGGCGGTGCATGTCACGCACGCTCACATTGATCGATGCGCGCAGGATGATGCCCTGCGCCCTCCACTTCGCCAGCTGCGCGATCGTGTCTTCGAGCACCCGCGATGTGAGCTTGCGCATCACCGCCGTCTGCTCCGCAACCTTGATCAGGTGCTCCGGATTGATCACGCCACGCTGCGGGTGATGCCAACGAAGGAGGGCCTCGACGCCAACCACGGCGCCCGAGCCCATGTTGACCTGCGGCTGATAGTAGAGCTGGATCTCGTCCGGACGGGCGGCGTCAAGGGCGCGGCGCAGATCTGCGAGAAGCTCAAGCCGCTCTGGTGAGTTGTGATCCGACTCCCGGCTGTAGATGGCGTACGTCGCCCCGCGCGTCTTCGCGTCGTACATCGCGACCTCGGCGTGGCGCAGCAACGTGGTGTTGTCGGTGCCGTGGTCCGGATGCACCGCGACCCCGATCGCCGCGGTCACATCGATTGGCAAACCGCCGAGCGGAACCGGTTCGGCCAGCGCGTCGGCGACCCGCTCGGCGAGGACGATGGCCGCCGACGGATCCACCAGACGGGGGGCGAGGATGGCGAACTCGTCGCCGCCGAGACGGGCCACGAAGCCATCGGCGCCGATGCATTCCCTCAGCCGGTCGGCCACCGCTCCGAGCATTCGATCGCCCACGGCGTGACCGAGGGCGTCATTGACTCGGCGGAACTGATCGATGTCGAGCAGCAGCAGGGCCATCCGGCGCGGATCGGCGGGCCGGCGAGCGGAGCGTTCGGCGTACGCCCGCGCTTGCGTTCGCATCTCGCCGAACAGTGCCTTGCGGTTGGGCAGTTGGGTGAGATCGTCCCGAAGGGAATTGAGCTGCTCCTCCTCTGAGAATCGGGCCCACTCGTTCACCGCGAACAGCGGAACGAAGATCAGCGGTACCAGGAGCGCGCTCAGGTTCCCCGTCGCTACCACGAGCGGACCGAGCGCAAGCAGCGACAGCGTGGAGAGTGCCTCCTGGCGTAGCGCGCGGGTCAGTGTCAGCACCCAGCTACCGCCGAAGCGAAGCCAGACCGCGGTCGTCACGAGCACGTCGTTGACGGCGAACCAGACACAACCAGCCACGAGCATGGCGAGGACGCCGAGGAAACCCAGGTCGTCGACCGGCCCAGACGGTCCGGATAGTGGTGGAACGCCCGCGAGGTCGAGGATCAGGGTGGCCGCGGCGAAGGCCAAGGCGTACTGGCTCGCGTTGAACGCGGCCCGCCATGGCGCATGGCGTAGGCGCACGGAGGAAACAACCACGGCGGCCGCTTGCACGAGCACCGCGGGTGCCAAACCCCAGCCGAGCAGCAGCGCGAAGGTGAACGCGATCGACGGGAAGACCGTGGCCGTCGGACCCCGCCCGGGCGCGTTGAATGGTCGGGCATCGACCACCACGGCGAGCCCGGCGATCACCCAGAACGCGGGCGAGGCCCCACTGACAATCTCGGGAAGATCTGCGAATGAGGGTACGACGCTCGCGACCGCACACACGACCACGAGAGCGAGGTATCCATAGACGACGATGGCACGGTCACGCGGGACGACGTTGCGCCCGCCGCCAATGCGCGCTCCCGTGTCACCCGGCCAGACCACACTCACTCCGGCGTCGCGCGGTGAGGCCGCCGCCATCACACCTCCAGGACGCACCCGCCGTACGTCTGCTGCTGAAACGACCCCGTCAGGGGCACTCCCGTGATACACCAATTATTGCCGTATACCGGCCAATTTAAGCATTTGGGGGGCTAGCCAATTTCGCTGGTGTTGGCGCCGGCTTAGACATACTGCCACCTTTGAAAGGGACAACGCGTGCTTTTCCCCCTAAGCGCGTGTCATTTCTGCATACCCGACTTGTCGATCATGACCTCCAGGTCATGATCGGCGCCTTTCGGCGACGGTCAGATCATGATCATGGCAATCTTGGGAGTGCGAGTGCACGGGCTGCGTCGGGGCCGTCAGATAGGAGAACGTTGAAGCCGTCCTCGTCGAGGACGGTGACACCGAGCGAGACGGCTTTGTCGTATTTGGAGCCGGGCGAGTCGCCAACAACGACAAAGTCGGTCTTCTTCGACACCGAGCTGGTGACCTTACCGCCGCGAGCCGCGACGGCCTCGGTGGCGCCGTCGCGGGAGAACTCCGCAAGCGACCCGGTCACCACCACGGTGAGGCCGGCCAACGGCTTGGGTCCCTCATCGACGCGCTCCTCGGCAAGCCGGACGCCAGCGGCGCGCCACTTATCCACCACCTCGCGGTGCCAGTCGACGGCGAACCACTCCTTAAGGGACACAGCGATCGTCGGCCCGACGCCGTCCACTGCGGATAGTTCCTCCGCCGAGGCGGCGGCCGCGTCATCGAGTGAGCCGAAGTGGGCGGCGAGTGCCTGCGCCGCCGTGGGTCCGACATGCCGGATGGAGAGCGCCACGATCACGCGCCACAGTGGACGTGTCTTGGCCTCCTCGAGATTGGCTAGCAGCTTTCGGGCGTTCGTGGAGAGGCTGCCGTCCGCGTTGACGAAGAACTGGCTCTGGGCGAGCTTTCCGGCGTCGAGCGCGAAGAGGTCACCCTCATCCTCGATGATCCCGGAGTCCAGCAGCGCGACCGCGGCCTTGTACCCGAGCACCTCGATGTCGAAGCCGCCGCGCCCGGCGAGGTGGAAGATGCGTTCTCGCAGCTGTGCCGGGCACGAACGGGCGTTGGGGCACCGAATGTCGACGTCGCCCTCCTTCGCCGGCGCGAGGCCGGCGCCGCACTCCGGACACGCGGTCGGCATGACGAACTCCCGCTCCGAACCGTCCCGCTTTTCCACGACCGGGCCGACGATCTCGGGAATCACGTCGCCAGCGCGCCTGACGATGACGGTGTCGCCGATGAGGACGCCCCGCCGAACGACGTCGTTGGCGTTGTGGAGCGTCGCATTCGTCACGGTGACCCCACCAACAAAGATGGGTTCGAGCACGGCGTAGGGGGTGACCCGTCCCGTGCGGCCGACGTTGACGCGAATCTCCAGCAGACGTGTTGTGGCCGTCTCCGGCGGGTACTTGAAGGCGATGGCCCACCGCGGCGCCCGGCTGGTGGAGCCCAGTCTGCGCTGCAGAGCGACACTGTCCACCTTGACCACGACGCCGTCAATCTCGTGCTCCACGTCGTGGCGGTGCTGCGCGTAGTGGGCGATGAACTCGCGCACACCGGCGAGATCAGGAAGCACCCTCCACCGGTCCGAGGTGGGCAGACCCCATGCGTGAAGTTGTTCGTACGCCTGCGACTGCGCTCGTGGCTCGAAGCCCTTCCGGGCGCCGACGCCATGCACGATCAGCCGTAACGGCCGCGACGCCGTCACCCGCGGATCCTTCTGACGCAGGCTGCCGGCCGCGGCGTTGCGCGGGTTGGCGAATGGCGTCTTGCCCTGCTCCATCAGCACGTCGTTCACCTTCGTGAACGCGTCCGCGGTGAAGAACACCTCGCCCCTGACCTCGACGAGCTCCGGAACATCCTTGCCGCGAAGGCGTTCTGGTACGTCGGCGATCGTGCGGACATTGAGCGTGACGTCCTCGCCGGTGCGCCCGTCGCCGCGAGTCGCCGCGCGCAGGAGCCGGCCCCGCTCGTAGGTCAGGCTGATCGCGAGGCCGTCTATCTTGAGCTCACACAGGTAGCTGGCGGCCTTCGCGCCCACCTCGCGCTCGACCCGATCCGCCCAGGATGACAGCTCCTCGTCGGTGAACGCGTTATCGAGGCTGAGCATTCGCTCGGCGTGGGCCACCGGTTCGAACAGCGTGGAATAGGCACCGCCGACCCGCTGGGACGGCGAGTCGGGCGTACGCAGGGCTGGGTACTTGGTCTCCAAGCCCTCGAGCTCGCGCATGAGCACGTCGTACTCACCGTCGCCGATGGTCGGCGAGTCGAGCACGTGGTAGCGGTACTGATGCTCATCGAGCTCCGTCGCGAGCACGGCGTGGCGCTCACGGCTCTCGGCGGGCGGCTGCCCGCCGGCCCGCTTGACCGCCGCCGTGTCGACCTGCTGAGGTGGGATCTCCTCGTCGCTCACCTTCCCAAGGTATCGGGCCGGTCCGACATCGCGCTGAACCACGCCTGGACCCAGCGCCCTGGCTCAGTCCCAGGAGCGCCCCAGCGCGGCGAGCTGATCGGCGTACTCGATCTGCTCGGCCCAGTCGTCTGGCCACGCAGCCATGCCGTGGGCGGCGCCGAGGAACGCTCCGGTGAGGCAGGCGATCGAATCGGAGTCACCCGATGTCGTCGCCGCCCTTCCGAGCGCGCCGACCGGATCGTCCGGGAAGAGCAACGCGCAGAGCAACCCGGTCGCCATTGCCTCCTCGGCCACCCACCCCTCCCCCGTCGCGTCGCACGGATCACCGTCGCGGTCGGGAGCGGCGAGGGCCGCGTCGAGCCGGTCCAGCGCGGCCCGACACTCGTCCCAACCGCGGGCGATGAACTCGTCCGGTGTGGTCGCCCCGGGTCGCTCCCAGAGGTCGCCAAGCCAGTCATCGCGATAGACGAGGCGCTGTCGGGCGCAGTGCAGACGTAGTAGCGAGGGCACGTCACGCAGGGCTGCGCCGTCGCGCGCGAGCGCCTTCACCGCGTACGCCGTCAGCTCGGCCGCCGCGAGGGCGGTCGGGTGCCCGTGGGTCATGCCGGCCTGGAGTTGGGCGAGGCCACCGAGCGTGTCGTCGTCGATGCCCGGCAGCAGACCGACCGGCGAGACCCGCATGTTCGCCCCGCAGCCTTTCGAATTGGCCACTGATGCGCGCTGCCAGCGATAGCCGTCCTCCAGCGCGGCACACGCACGCAGGCACGTCTGCCCGGGCGCGCGGTTGTTCTGCGGGCTGCGGGCCCACTCCAGGAAACGCCGCCGCAGAAGCGGCTCAACGGCTTCCGCGGTCCACGGTCGATCTCCATCCGGAGCCGCGTCTCGCAGCGCCCAGGCGACCGCGAGCGACATCTGGGTGTCGTCGGTGACGAGCGCTGGGTCACCCTCAAGTGCCCGGGGCCCCCGATGCCCGTACCGTGCAACGATCTCGGCCACGGAGAGAAACTCGGTCGGTTTGCCGAGCGCGTCGCCGAACGCCAAGCCGAAGAGGCTGCCTGTCGCGCGCTGCATGCATCGCACGGTACCGGCCAGAGCCAGTTAAGGCGCCGCTGCGTCGTCCAGGCACAGACAGAACGGGTGGCCCGACGGATCGGCGAAGACGCGGAACGTCTCGCCACCACCCGTCAACCGCTGCGCACCCAGGTCCAGCACTCCCGCCTCGGCCTCATCGAGGTCGGCAACGAAGACGTCCAGGTGCATCTGCTGCGGATAGGCCGGGTCGGGCCAGCGGGGCGGCTGGAAGTCGATCGCCCGCTGAAAGGCAAGGCGCACGTCGGTCCCGCGACCCAGGGTCACCCAGTCGGGATCGGCGTGCAGCTCGTCGAGGCCGGTCAGCTCGCGGTAGAAACCGCTCAGCACGGCGGGATCTGGGCAGTCGATGACCAGCTCGTAAAGGCGTCCAATCATGCTGCCATCCTGCCGACTACCTCCGACAAGTCCGTCCGGACCGGGCCGACGTCGTAGCCTGGGAGGAGTGGACCGCCGCGGGGGCGTTGTGCGGATAACAGCCGGCGCCCTCGTGGCCTGCCGCGAGCCGACTGTCTGGAGTCATCCTTCGTACTCATAGAGCCGCTTCGCGGTTTCGAGGCAGGCGGCGAGGGCGGCTCGCGCGTACTCAGGGCTCGCTCCGGCCAGTCCGCAGGCCGGCGTGATGACGACCTGCGCAGAGAGGCCGTCGAACCCGAACCCGAGTCGGCGCCAGAGCCCGGTCACGGCCTCGGCCGCCCGGGCCGACGAAGGCGGACGGCCATCGGCCGGTGGCGTCGCCGACACCACACCGGCGAAGACGCCCAGGCCGGCGTCGATGAACTCTCCCAGGGCGTCGAGTTCGTCCACATTGGCCTGATCCAGCGAGGAAAGATCGATCGAGGCCGCGACCGCGCCGGCTGCGCGTACGAGCCGCAGCGGCAATCCCGTCGCGCAGCAATGAAGAATTAGCGGTACGCCGACAGCCTCCACAATGGAGCGTAGCGTCGTCTCCGCCACCCCGACCTCCACTGGCCGGAGGGCGGCGAGCCCGCTCTCGGTCGGCACCATTCCGGCGAGCACCGCGGGCAGGGACGGCTCGTCAAGCTGGAGAAGGATCGTCGCGCCCGGAACCAGGCTCATAACGTCGTCCACGTGGGCCCGCAGACCCTCCGCCAGCGACACGGCAAGGTCACGCGTGGCGCCGCGGTCGCGCAGCACCCGCCCTCCGGTCGGCAGGTCGAGGCTCGCGGCGAGCGTCCACGGGCCAGCCGCCTGGAGCTTCAACGGGCCAACGTACCCATCGCCGCCGGACGCGAGCGCGTCGAGGTCGCGGGCGAGAAGCTCGCGCGTGCGACGCAGATCGATGCCTGACCTTGCCGTCGCGCGCCATTGCCCAGCGTATATCTCAACCGGGAAGTCCAATAGCAGACCCGATGCGCGCCCGATCATGTCCGCGCCCGGCCCCCTGGACGGCAGCTCCGGCAGGTGCGGCAGCGCCGTCAGCTCACCAAAGATCAGCCTAACGGCCTCGGTGATGTCGGTTCCGGGTAGAGACCCAACACCCGTTGCGGACGCTGGCGTCCACGGTCTCGACTCCACCCCCGTACCCTATCGGCCCGCTGCCTTCCGCCCGGCCCCGTGGGCACATTCCCCGTGGGCAGATGTCCCGTGGGCACATTCCCCGTGGGCAGAATCAGGTGCGGGTCGACTCGACAGTCGCGGAGCCGAGGACGATATCACCGCCAGGGTCGGGCTCGTACGCGACGAGGGCCTGGCCCGCGGCGACCCCTCGCGCAGGCCGCCGAAGGTAAGCCGTCATTCGCCCGTCCGCGACCGTGACGACGGCGGGGACGGTCTCGCCATGTGCCCTGATCTGGACCTCACACTCGATCGGGCTCGTTGGCACCGCTCCGGCCGTCCACACCGGACGGTTGGCGTGAACGGTGGAGACGTCCAGCGCCTCGCCTGGTCCGACCGTGATGGTGTTCGTGACCGGGGTTATGGACAACACATAGCGCGGCCGGCCGTCGGCCGACGGCCGGGTGAGGTTGAGGCCCTTGCGCTGACCAACCGTGAAGGCGAACGCACCGGCATGGCTGCCCACGATCTCGCCGCTGGCGGCGTCCACGATGTCGCCGGGGGCCTGGCCTAGACGCTCGGCCAGGAAGCCGCGGGTGTCGCCGTCGGCGATGAAGCAGATGTCGTGCGAGTCCGGCTTCTCCGCTACAGCGAGACGCCGCCTCGCAGCCTCCGCGCGGACCTCGGTCTTCGCCGAGTCACCCAGTGGAAAGATCGAGCTCGCCAACTGCTGCTGGGTCAGCACGGCCAGGACGTACGACTGATCCTTGCCGAGATCTACCGAGCGTCGAAGCAAACCATCGTGGCCGAGCCTGGCGTGGTGGCCGGTGACCACTGCGTCGAAGCCGAGCGCGAGCGCACGGTCGAGCACCGCGGCAAACTTGATCTTCTCGTTGCAACGCACGCAGGGGTTCGGGGTACGACCGGCGGCGTACTCCGCGACGAAATTGTTCACGACACTGTCGCGGAACTCGTCCGCCATATCCCAGACATAGAACGGGATGCCGATAACATCGGCCGCGCGCCGGGCGTCGCGTGCGTCTTCGAGGGTGCAGCACCCGCGCGCTCCCGACCGATACGTCTGAGGGTTGCGGGCCAGGGCGAGATGCACACCGGTGACGTCGTACCCAGCGTCGACCGCTCGGGCGGCCGCGACCGCCGAGTCAACGCCGCCCGACATGGCGGCCAGCACTCGCGTTCCGCGGGCCGGCCAGCGCGCATTCTCCACCGTTAGAGGGTAGCCACTGCGCCGGCAAACGCTTCAGACGCCCTGATCGGCGCGCAGGGCGCCGGCTCGACGGGCCCGCTCGACTGCGCCCGGCAGCGCTGCCGCGAGGACGTCAAGGTCGGTCTTGGTCGACGTGTGTCCAAGGCTGAACCGCAGCGTGGAACGGGCACGCGACTCGTCGGCACCCATCGCGAGAAGCACGTGTGACGGCTGGGCGATGCCGGCCGAACACGCCGAACCGGTCGAGCAGGCGATGCCCTGGGCATCCAGCAGCAGCAGTAGCGCGTCGCCCTCGCACCCAGGGAAGGAGAAGTGCGCGTTGCCGGGCAGCCGGTCAACCGGATCGCCGTTGAGGATAGCGTCCGGCGCGGCGGCGCGGACCCGCTCGACGAGCTCGTCCCGCAGCGCCGCGAGCCGGGCCGCGGACTCCTGCTGTGCCTTCACGGCCATCTCGACGGCGACCGCGAAGGCCGTGATGCCTGGCACATCGAGGGTTCCGGAGCGGACATCGCGCTCTTGGCCCCCGCCATGCAGCAACGGTGTGCAGCCGACGTCGCGGCCGAGCAGGAGCGCGCCCACGCCGGTCGGTCCGCCCAACTTGTGGCCCGTGGTCGTCAGGGCAGCCGCGCCGCTGGCGGCGAAGTCGACTGGCACCTGGCCGATCGCTTGGATGGCGTCGGTGTGATAGGGAATGCCGGACTCCGCTGCCATCGCGGCCAGCTCGCCGACCGGCTGGACGGTGCCGACCTCGTTGTTCGCCCACATGGCGGTGATCATGGCGATCTCGTCACCGTGCTCGTCGAGCTCGGACCGCAACGCGTCGACCCTGACCCGACCGACGTCATCGACCGGTAGCCAGCTGACATCGGCTCCCTCGAACCGACCGAGCCATCCGACCGCGTCGAGCACGGCGTGATGCTCCGCCGCCGATGCCACCAGCCGATTGCGTCGCGGATCCGCCTCGCGGCTCGACCAAAAGATTCCCTTGACGGCGAGGTTGTCGCTCTCCGTTCCGCCGCTGGTGAAGATGACCTCCGAGGGCCGAGCGCCCAACGCCGCGGCTACCCGCTCGCGCGCCTCCTCGACGCCCCTGCGGGCCCGCCGACCGGGTGCGTGGAGGGAGGAGGCGTTGCCAACGTCCTGTGCGGCGCCGACGTACGCCTCGACTGCCTCGGGGAGCATGGGGGTCGTCGCCGCGTGGTCTAGATATGCCATCGATGCCAGCCTAGCCCGTGCCGACCGTGCGAACGGAGCCGCCGTGATCACGATTCCCACTCGCCGATCATGAGCAGAGCGCCGCAAGACAGCGCCGATCATGACCTCCAAATCATGATCGGCGGCGTTTGGCGATCTCTTCGGCGGCTTGGGGAACGACCTTGAAGAGATCACCGACGACGCCGAAGTCAGCCAGCTCGAAGATGGGCGCCTCGCTGTCCTTGTTCACCGCCACGATCGTCTTCGAGGTCTGCATGCCGGCGCGGTGCTGGATCGCGCCCGAGATGCCGATCGCGACGTACAGCTGCGGCGACACCGTCTTGCCGGTCTGCCCGACCTGGAACTGGTGCGGGTAGAAGCCCGAGTCGGTGGCCGCGCGGGAGGCGCCGACGGCCGCACCGAGCAGATCGGCCAGCTCCTCGACGACCTTGAAGTTGTCGGCGGAGCCGACTCCGCGGCCGCCGGAGACCACAATGGACGCCTCGGTGAGCTCCGGGCGGGCGCCTTTCGCCTCGGTGACGCGATCCTTGACCAGGGCGAGGCGGTCCGATTCCGCCAGCGAGACGTCGACCCGCTCAACCGTGGGCGTGGCCGGCGCCGGAGTCGGGGTGATCGACGACGGCCGCACTGTGACCAACGGAATCCCCCGCGAGACCTTCGATTTGACGATCGTGGAGCCGGCGAAGGCCACCTGCGTGGCGGTGCCGTCGGCGTCAAGGGAGACGACGTCGGTGAGAACGCCGTTGTCGAGGCGGACGGCCAGTCGACCGGCCACCTCCTTGCCCTCCTGAGTGGAGGGGATGAGCACGGCGGCCGGCCCGCCATCCCGTACCAGCTTCTCCAACGCCGCGACCTGCGGCGTCGCCACATAGTCGCCGAACTCGTCGGACTCGGCGGCGTAGATTTTCGTGGCGCCGTACTCACCGAGCTTTTCGAAGAGGGAGGCGGCCAACCCCGGCTCGCCGACGACGACCGCGACCGGCTCGCCCAGGCCGCGCGCGATGGTCAACGCCTCCAGGGTCGCCTTGGTGACTTTGCCCTGCGAGGGCTTGACCAGAACGAGAACCGCAGCCATCTCAGCCCCTCAAACGAATTTCTCGGAGACGAGGAAGTCGACCAGCTTGACGCCGCCGTCGCCGTCGTCTGTGACGCGCGTGCCGCCCTGGCGCGGCGGGCGCTTGGCGTGCTCGACGACGGCCGTGGTTGCACCCGCGAAGCCCACCTCGCCGGCGTCGATGCCGAGGTCGGCAAGGGCCAGCGTCGACACCGGCTTCTTCTTCGCCTCCATGATCCCCTTAAAGGAGGGGTACCGGGGCTCGTTGATTGTGTCCCAAACCGAGACCACCGCCGGTGTTGAGGCGGTGACCACCTCGTAGCCCTCCTCGGTCTGGCGCTCGATCGTCAGCGTCGCGCCGTCAACCGTCAGCTTTCGGGCGCCGGTCAGCGCGGCGAACCCGAGGCGCTCCGCGAGCATGTGCGGCATCATCTGGCCGCGGGCATCGGTCGATTCCGCCCCCGCGATGATCAGGTCGGGTTCGAGCGTCTTGAGCGCGGCGGCCAAGACCTTCGACGTGGCGAGCGCACAGGACCCGCGCAGCGCGTCATCGAGCACGTGAACGGCCTTGTCCGGGCCCATGGACAGCGACTTGCGGATCGCCTCGGCGGCGCGCGCCGGCCCCATCGTGAGGATGGTGACCTCACCACCGTGCGCCTCCTTGACCTTCAATGCCTCCTCGATGGCGTACTCGTCCATCTCGTTGATGACGTTGTTCGCCGACTCGCGGTCGACGGTGTTGTCGTCACTGCGCAGGTTGCGCTCCGCGCCGGAGTCCGGCACCTGCTTGACGAGTACGACGATCTTCATCGCTCTCCGACGTCCTTCTGCTTGAACGATCGTTCAACGTTGCCCGTCAGGCTCCCGTGTGGGCGCCCGCCGGTCAACTTAGCCCGCTTGGGGTTGACCACCGTGATGTTACCCGCCGGTAGCTTGTCGCGCCGCCGGCCAAGGCGTGACTCCGCTCACGGACGGTGTCCATCATTCCTCATGGTCGGCGAGGATCCTGCGGTTGAATCGTGACGTGTTGCGTGTGATCCGGCGCTGGTTCGACCCGAGCGAGGTCGACGATGTCGGCACGGCGCCGGACTACCGATTCTCGCTGGCCAACGAGCGGACATTCCTGGCCTGGATCCGGACCGGCCTGGCGCTGATCGGCGGCGGTCTCGCGGTGGCCGCCTTCGTCCCGCCACAGCGATGGCCACACATCCGGGAGGCGATCGCGGGGATCCTGCTCCTGCTCGGCGCGGCCGTCGCGGTACGGGCAGTCGACCACTGGGCGCGATGCGAGCGCGCGATGCGGCTCGGACTCGCGCTGCCCAGGTCACGCTTCCCGGCCGTACTGGCGCTTGTCATCGCGGCCGGCGCCGCCGCGCTGCTCATCGTGGTGTTGGCGAACGGGCTTCGCGCGTGAACCACGATAGGGGCCCTGGCCCCGAACCACCGGGGCTGCAGGCGGAGCGGACACGCCTGTCGTGGCGACGGACCACGCTGTCGGCAACCGTCGTCGCGGTGCTCGCCGTGTTCAGCGCGGGCGTGGACCCGCCGACGCCCGTCGCCATTGTCGTCGCGGCTGTGTTCTGGCTCCTCATATTGGGGATCGCCCAGCGCCGGATCGCAGCCCTGGCCAGCAAGGTGCCCGCAGTACGCCGGAGCCCGGTCGCGGTGGGTCTCATCGTGGTGGCGTTCGCGCTGGTGTGCGTCCTGTTGATCACTTAGCCCCCCACTTGCGGGGAAAGTGGCCCATCGCGCCAACCGGATACCCCACTTTCCCCGAAAGTGGGCGACCTAGGGAGTGTGCACGTATGGGGTAGTCGTCGTGACCGCGACGAAGCCGCATCGCTGCAGAATGGGGCGGCTGTCATCGGAGGCATCGACCTCCAGATGCGTGAAGCCCCGCCCGACCGCCAGCGCCGCACGGTAGCGCACGAGCGCCTTGTAGATGCCGCGTCCGCGCCACTCGGGCAGCGTCGAGCCGCCCCACAAGGTGGCAAACGCGGTCCCACCGATGAACCGGATCCACCCCGCGCAGACCACCTCGTCACCCGCCTCGGCGACCACGATCGCGGTGCCATCGGCGTCGGCCGCGATCTCCTGCTCCAGCGACTCCGCGAGGGCCGAGCTGTCATGAGCCCAGACCGCTGTCTCTAGGGCAGCGATGCGATCGAGATCCGTACGGGCGGTCACCTCGCGTAGGCGTACTCCTTCCGGAACCGACGCGTCTGCCGCGAGCGGTGCGGCCAGGCCGATCACGACGGTCTCCCGTTCCTCGGGCTCGAAGCCGGCCGCGCGCAGCCGGTCGGGGAGGTCCTGGGGGAGGTCGTGGCCGTGCAGCTTCCACTCGACCGCCTCGCCCCGCTCGGCGTAGAAATCGCGCTGGCGGGCGATGAGAGCGTCGAGGTCAGCTGCGGCCAGTTCCGCCACCGACCGATAGGTCACGAACCCGCGAGTGTCCAGACCCGTCAGGCGAATCACCGGACCGTCGGTCTCGACGCTGACGGTGGGGGGCAATCGCTCCGGAAGCCATGCCCGCAGTTGGGCGTCATACGCCTCAAGCAGCATCGATGGATCGAGCGCATCGGTCACAAAGTGAGCCTAAGCGGTTCGGCAAACGACATCCGGCGCGGCATGATGCAGACATGGCCCGTGTGTTTGTGGCGCTCTTCTTCCTCGGTTTGGTCTTCGCCGTGCTGGCGTTGATCAGTTGCCTGTCGGCCGAGGACCGCGAGGTGCGCGGACTGCCGCGCATCGGATGGGTGCTGGTAATCCTGTTGTTTCCGCTGATCGGGTCGCTCGTGTACTACTTCGCCGGCCGCCCAGTCAAGGCCACCCCGGCGCAGGGCACGTGGCGACCCGGCAGCGGCTTTCCCGAGGCGACCAGGCCAAAGCCGGTGCTCGCTCCGGATGACGACCCGGAATTCCTCCGAAAGATCGACAACAAACGCCGGCGTGAGGACGAGGACCACCTGCGCCGATGGGAGGAGGATCTCAAAAAACGCGAGGATGATCTGCGCAAAAGGGAGGATACGCCGCCCGCGGATAGCTGAGAGGTGAGGCTTCTTCTAGGCTTCGCCGGCATGAGGAGATTGGCCCGGATCCTGGCCCTTGCGGCGGTCACAGCAGGCGCAGTCGGCGGGCTGGTGCTGGTGAGTCCAGCCGGAGCCGCGTCGGCTCACGACGAGCGTGAGACTGTCCCCCCGGACGGATCCGGCAGGGTCCCCACCTACCGCACCGACGGCCCCACGCTGCTCGTCTGCAAGAACGATAAGGCCGGCTTCGACCAGAGCATCGCCGCCTTCCCGGCCGACCTGAAAACGATCAACCTCACGCTGTGGACACAGTGCCAGAAGACGGGCTACCGCCACCTACAGGAGGCGGTCAACAACGTGAAACAGCCGGGCATGATCATCAAGATCCTGCCAGGCGTCTATCTCGAGGAACCGAGCCTCGAGGCCCCGTCCGCCTGGTGCGCCGACCTGCCCGCACCCCGGGCGGCGCTGGGTTATCAGGTGCTGTCCTGGGAGCAGCAGGTCAGCTGCCCCCACAATCAGAATCTGGTCGCGATCCTGGACAAGCGGGATCTCCAGATCGAGGGCACCGGCGCCAAGCCCGAGGACGTGATCATCGACGCGAAATACCAGCGTCTCAACGCGCTACGGGCCGACCGGGCATCGGGCATCTACCTGCGAAACTTCACCGCCCAGCGGACGAGCTTCAATGCGTTCTACATCATGGAGTCCGACGGATTCGTCATCGACCGGATGGTGGGGCGTTGGAACGACGAGTATGGCTTCCTCACCTTCGCCGACGACCACGGCCTCTACACCGACTGCGAGGCGTACGGCAACGGCGACTCCGGCATCTACCCCGGCGCGGCCTCCGACATCAACAAGACCGCTCGCCACGCGGTCGACCGGTACGCGATCGAGATCCGCCGCTGCAACAGCCACCACAACCTGCTCGGATACTCCGGCACGGCGGGCGACTCGGTATGGGCGCATGACAGCGTCTTTTCGCAGAACACCGTGGGCGTGGCGACCGATAGCGCCTTCCCCAACCACCCCGGCCTGCCACAGAACCACGCGCTCTTCGAGCGCAACGTCATCGCCGACAACAACAACGACTACTACCCGCATGTGCGGGACGGCACGTGCCTGAAGCCGTACGAGTCGCGCGGCTACGACGAAGGCGTGGTCTGCCCCGCGGTCGGTGTGCCGGTCGGCACCGGAGTCATCAACCCCGGCGGCAACTACAACATCTGGCGCGAGAACTACATCTACAACAACTCCTACGCCGGGTTCGTGACGTCGTGGGTTCCGGGTTTCGTCCGCAACGACACCAGCATCGGCGCCCAGTTCGACACCTCGCACCACAACCGCTACTACGGCAACAAGATGGGCGTGAAGCCGGACGGGACGGCGGCCCCGAACGGCATGGACTTCTGGTGGGACGGCCAAGGCGTGGCCTCGTGCTGGCAGAGCCCGTCCAGTGACGGTGCCGAGCCGCTGGTGCTGCCCGAGTGCGGGGCCGACAACCTGCCCGCGGGCTTTGGAACGGCGCGATACGTGGCTGAGCCCGGAAAGATCCTCAAACTCTACGTCTGCGCTGCGTACGACCAGCATTCGCAACGGATTCCGTCGGACTGTGACTGGTTCGGCGCCGGTGGATTGCAGCGCATCGAGGTCAAGTACGCCCTCGGCGAGGCCGTCCTGTTGGGCCTGGCGTTGATCGTGCTGTGGCGGCGGGTGCTGCGGGGCTCACGGCTGGCCCTCCTCGGCGTGGCCCTGACGGTGGCCGGCCTCGCCCTCGGCATCTACGGGACACTGCGCGAGACGACCCCGTTCACCGCCATCGGTCTCGGCGTGCTGGGCCTCGGGTGGCTCTGTTGTGGTGTTTCTCTGCGCCGGCGGGGTCGAGCCGGACTGGGCTGGGTGACGCTCGCGATGGCCGTCTTCGCGCTGCTCGGGGCGATCGATCGGGGCCTCGTCATGGTGCCGTGGATACCTGTGCCGCCGTCGCTGCTGCGCATCATGCTGGAAGCGGTCTGGGTGCCATGGGCCGTCGCCGCCGCGGTCGAGGGTCGGATGCTCGCCAGATCGCGCCCCGACCCACTCGTGCATTACGCCGCCGCCCTCCGTGAGTAACCAACCCCCCCGCCCCCGCGCAGATCCGCAGCTCTCAGATCCGCGCCTCTCAGATTCGCGGGGCGAAAGAAAAAGGGGGGCGTTAAGGGGCGGCACGGGAGCCGCCCCCGCATGAAAAACGCCAAAATACAGAT
>JAXIPB010000021.1:0-31061 GCA_045403155.1 Micromonosporaceae bacterium | reverse complement strand
GCCGATCCAGCCGGCCACCGCGCGGCCTCCCCGCTTAGGCGCCACCGGAGGGACTGACGATGTCAAACAGGACAGCAGTAGGCCCGCGTGCCGTCTTCAGCCGTCGGCACGCGGTCACGCGCGTGAGCGTCCGCGACACGGATTCCGAGACAGTGCTTACCGACACCTACACTTTCGGCACGACATGGCAGGCCCTTGTGTGGGACCGTTGGCCGGGCGGCAACATGCCCAGGCTGGCAATGCTCCTGACCGAGATTTCGCAACAGCTAGATCTCACCGTGGAACTGGATGGGCACGCGGTGCGAAGGCTTCTACTCGCTGCGCATCTGCGCCCGGTGGGCTTGCGGCAGCTTCTCGCCCGACTCATCCAGGCGCATCTGGTGATCGTCGTCCGACCCGGTGACGGTGATCACTGGGGCACCTTTGTCCTTGCCATCCCGGGCCAGTTCAGTCGAGCTCGTGCGCCGCAAGCGCCGAGTCTCGGATATAGGCCAATACGCTCACGTCCATTACCTCCCACGTAATCGACAGGATGACGCTCAACGGGCGATCGTCGTGGTGTCACAAGGCCACTCCCACAGGAGGACACCATGAGCGACATTGAGACCATCGTCGACGGCTACTTCGCGATGTGGAACGAGACCGACCGGGCTCGGCGCAAGGAGGTCACCGGGGCCACCTGGGTGCCCGACGCGTCGTACGTCGATCCGCGCTTCACGGCCGATGGCCATGACGGTCTCGACAAGATGGTGGCCGGCGTGCATGCCGCGTACCCCGGCCATCGCTTCCGGCTAAGCAACGCGGTCGACGCCCACCATGACCGGGCGCGGTGGGGCTGGGAGTTCGCCGGACCCGACGACGGCGCGCCCCTCGCGACCGGTGTCGACTACGCCGTCGTCGCCGACGACGGCAGGCTCCAACAGGTCACCGGCTTCTTCGAGTCCATCAACCACGCCTGAGAGAGGAACGGCGATGACTGACTCCACGGCGCTGCTGCGCCTCGCGCTCAAACTCGACGCCGCGGCGACCGCCGCCGTCGGAATCCTCATGGCGGCCGGCGCACCGCTCATCGACGACGCCGTCGGCGCTCCAGTGGCGGTGCTCGTCCCGATCGGGCTGCTTCTGCTGGCGTACGCCGGAGCCGTCTGGCTGATCGGAACGCGCGCCCGGATCAGCGCGGTCGCCGTCGCGGCCGTCATAGTGATCAACCTGCTCTGGGTGGCGGAGAGCATCCTCACGGTTGCCGTCGACTGGCTCACGCTCACCGCATTCGGCGCCGTCGCCGTATCGGCCCAGGCCGCCGCGGTGCTCGTACTCGCGGCAATGCAGTTCGCCGGACTCCGGCGCGCCCGGCCGGCGAGGCAGCCGGCATGACCGTGGCCACCGCCGGCGAGCGGTACCGTCGAGGGCATGGGGGCGTCATGACAACGACCCGACACGTCGGTGAACTGCTGCGCCAATGGCGGGAACGGCGCCGACTGAGCCAGCTCGAATTCTCCATCCAGGCGGAGATCTCCACGAGGCATCTCAGCTTTGTCGAGACTGGACGGTCGGCGCCGAGCCGCGACATGATCTTGCACCTGAGCGGGCAGCTCGACGTACCACTGCGCGAGCGCAACCACCTGCTTCTCGCGGCGGGCTTCGCCCCCGTCTACACCGAGAGTTCCCTGACTTCGCCCACAATGGAGCCGGTACGGGCCGCGGTGCGCCAGATTCTCGTGGCGCACGAGCCCTACCCGGCGGTGGTCGTCGACCGGTACTGGAATCTTGTCGACGCCAACGCCAGCATCGCGATGCTCACCGACGGCGTGTCGCCGGAGTTGCTCGCGCCGCCGGTCAATGTGTTGCGGGCCAGCCTCCATCCCGACGGCCTGTCGCACCGGATCGTCAACCTCGATGAGTGGCGCGCACACCTCCTCGGCCGGCTGCGCCGGCAGGTGGAGCTGACCGCCGACGAGAATCTGACCACGCTGTACAAGGAGCTCAGCGCCTATCCGGGCGGCGAATCGGAGGGCGAATTGATCGGGGACAGCGTCGCGGTGCCGCTGCGGATCCGTCACGAGGGCAAAGAGCTGGCCTTTATCAGCACCGTCGCCACGTTCGGCACGCCGCTGGACGTGACCGTCGCCGAGCTGGCCATCGAGTCGTTCTTCCCCGCCGACGCGCAGACCGCGGCACTCCTGCGTGGCTAGCCGGTCAGGCCGGCATCGTGGGCGAGCAACGCGATCTGAGTCCGATTGTTGAGGTCGAGCTTCGTCAGGATCCGGGAGACGTGGGCCTTCACCGTCGCCACGCTCATGAACAGCTCGGCGCTGATATCCGCGTTGGACTTGCCACGACCGATGGCCACCGCCACCTCGCGTTCCCGCTCACTGAGCCGGCCCAGCGCGGCCAGGGCGTTCTGCCGCCGCGCGTCGGCCCCGGTGTCACCGAGGTGGGCGATGAGTTGGCGGGTCACCTCCGGGGACAGTATCGGCTCGCCGGCGGCCACCCTGGATATCGCGCGCTGGATCTCGGTCGGCGGCGTGTCCTTGAGCAGAAAGCCGCTGGCCCCGGCGCGCAGCGCCCGGAGCACCTGCTCGTCGGCGTGGAACGTGGTCAGGACGATGACCTCCGGCGGATCACGTCGGGAACGGAGCAGCTCGGTGGCGGCGAGGCCGTCGAGCTTGGGCATCCGGATGTCCATCAGCACCACGTCCGGGGCGTACGCCTCGACCGCGGCGGCCACCTCGGTGCCGTCGGCCGCCTCGCCCACCACGGTCAGGTCGGGCGAGCCGCCGAGGATCATCGCGAGGCCGGCCCGGACGAGCGGGTCGTCATCGACGATGAGCACGCGAACGGCGTTCACCTTGGCCACGGTAGCCACGCCCAGAGCCGGAAGTCACCATCGGGGGTGCGGCCGTGCTCCAACCGTCCACCCGCGAGGCTGGCCCGCTCGGCGAGCCCGATGATTCCGGTGCCGCCACCCGGGATGCCGGTCGAACTGGCGGCGCCCGACGGCCAGCGATTGCGCAGCTCATCGATCCCGAGTCCCAGATCGCCGTGGCCGGCTTCCTCGCCCTCATCGTCTTCCATCTCGCCCTGGGATTGAGGATCTTCCGTCTGTCGGGAAAGTCGTGGTTGGCCGTGCCGAGCTGCTGAGCCTTCCCGGGCTGCGGTCTCGGCGTGGTCGGCCTACAGTTACGTCCACCCCCGCCTATTTCTCCGGTGGACCACCCACCGTCGCAGATGAAGGGAGACGGCCATGCGCCGTACCTGGAAGGTTCTGCTCACAGCGGTCGCCACGCTCGCTGCGGTTGCAATCCCGGGCGTCCAGGCCACAGCGGACGACGACAAAGCGACCCACTACTACCTGGCGTTGGGCGACTCGATCGCGCAGGGCTTCCAGTTCTCCATGCCGGGGCAGTCGTATTACCCGCCCGACGGCTACGTGCCACTGCTGCATGAGGCACTGTCCGCGGACGATCCCAAACTGGATCTGAAGAACATCTCCTGCGGCGGCGAGAGCAGCGTGTCTCTGCTCAGCGGCTCGCAATTGCCGAGTGTGGCCTCCTCATGCGGGTCGCCCGACTTCTATCTAGAGCTGTACCCGCACGAGGTACAGATCGATGAGGCGGTCAACTTCCTGCACGCTCACAAGGGCAAGGTCGCCGTGCTGACGATCGACATCGGCGGCAACGACGTTTTGCCCTGCCTGAGTACGCTAGATCCGGCGTGCGTTCAGCAAGGCCTAGCGCGGATCGCGACCAACCTGGATCACGCCCTCGACCTGCTCGAGGCGAGCGCGCCGGATGTTCGCATCGTCGGGATGACCTATTACAACCCGATCGCCTGCGTGCTGCCCGCGAACCCGAACCTGGCGGCCGCGTCGCAGCAGATCGTGATGAGCCTCAATGCGGTTCTGTCAAGCGTGTACGCGGGGCACGGGGTCGACGTGGCGGACGTAGCCGGCGCCTTCTCAGTGTCTAACCTCGCCGCCAGTGCGCAGGCCGCAGCCGCGTGGACCTGGTTCTGCCACCCACAGCATTTCGGCAACGTGCATCCGAACAGTGCCGGCTACGAGATCATCGCGGATGAGTTCCTCGAGGTTCTTTCGCCCTGATCTGCTCGAACCTGTGCTTGCGACGTCGAAGGGAAGTTCGCGTTCGGTCGACTGCTAGTTCGCCACCATGGGCGCCTCTCGTACAAAACGGCCGTTGGCGAGGCAGTCGAGCATGAATGCGGCGACGTCGTTGGCGGTCACCGTGCTCCACGGCCCGAGCTTCAGTCGTCCGTGTCGGGGGTGGCCATTCTCCGGTCGCCGGGCGATGCGCGGGATCCGCACCAGCGTCCAGTCGAGGTCGCAGCGTTGGAGCGCCGCGGACATGATCGTCGAGTGGGTCAGGATGTCGACGTTGTACAGGCGCATGATCGGGACCATCAGCCGGTGGCCGATGTTCGCGTGGTCGCCCGGGAACGTCAGGTGGAACCCTTGCACGGCGATGAGGCGTCGGATGCCGTGTGCGCCCATCGCCGTCATGATTGCGAGGGTTCCAACGCTGAGGCTGTCCGGTCCCCGAACGCCACCGAGTCCACTGAGGACCGCGTCGCTGCCCGCAACGACAGCATTGACGGTCGCGGCGTCCCTGGCGTCGCCGACGGTAACGGTCAACCCTTGGTCGTGCTGGTCCACGCTCGCCGGAGTGCGGACCAGGACGTGTACGTCGTGCCCTGCGGCGAGTGACTGCTCGAGCAGCACCGACCCGACCGCTCCGGTGGCGCCGAATATCGCGATCTTCATTGCTATCCTCCCATGCATGCCGTCCGCCGACAGTAGGCCGGCGCCCTCTCGGGTCGGTATTCCATAAATGTGGTATGTGCGGGCGGACAGATTTGGTCGTACGGTGAGGTCGTGGCCAATGAACGCCGCGAACGCGCCGCCGCGAAGATCATCAAGATCGCCAGCGACCCGGTCGATCTGGTCAACCTGTGGCGGGCGACCTCCGAGGTGCTCGGCGGGATCGTGCCTCATTACTGGACGCCTTGCTGGTACACGTTGGATCCCGCGTCATTCCTTATCACCAGCCACTATCAGGACGGGCTGCCGGAATTCCCAGCGAGTTGGCTTGCCGACGAGTACTACCGAGATGATGTCAACCAGATCGCTGACGTCGCCACATCGGCCACGGGCGTCTCGACCCTTCACGAGGCGACAGAAGGCCATCCGGAAAGCAGCCCGCGCTGGCACCGGAACATGTCACTCGGCGGTGATCAGGAGTTGATCGCTCGACTACGAACCCGCACGGGCGAGGTATGGGGAATGCTCGGCCCTTATCGGGAACCGGGTAGCGCGATGTTCGACGCCGCGGACAAAGCGTTCCTCAGTCACGTCGCGCCGTACCTGGCTGACGGCGCCCGGAGGGCCCTGTTGCTCGGCGAGGCCACCGACCCCGAGGGACCGGATTCACCCGGACTTGTGATCCTCACTGAGGAGTGGGAGGTTGCCTCCACCACGCCAGGAACGCAGCGGTGGCTGGCCGACCTTCCGGGGGCCGGTGGCGACAAGCTGCCCGAGGCCGTTTTGTCCGTCGCGGGGCGAGCACTTCGCCAGTCCGACCATCCAGAATGGACGGGCCAGATCGCTGTTGCCCGGGTACTGTCTCGCGGCGGCACCTGGATCGTCCTGCACGGTGCCTGCCTCCAGGAGGAAGGCAAGCGCCGGGTAGCCGTCATCATCGAGGCTGCCCACCCCGCGCGTATCTATCCCCTGCTGATGGCGGCCTACCGGCTGACCGAACGCGAACGTGACGTCACGCGACTCGTACTACGGGGATCGTCCACCACACAGATCGCAACCGACCTCTCTATGTCGGCCCACACTGTCCAGCAACACCTGAAGAGCGTGTTCGACAAGACTGGCGTGCGCAGCCGGCGCGACCTCATTGGAAAGATCTTCTTCCATCACTACGAACCCCGGTTCCGCGACAACGAACGCCGGGTCGCGGCGAGCCTTCCGATCCGAGGCGGCCCGGTGTGACCAGGCGGAGGGACGATGGCGCTACCAAACGTCGCGCCGCGCTGCTACCAGCGCTCCGGCGTGCCGTCTTGGAGTCGCCCGGCCAGACGGAGCCGGCGGAACGGGTCGCCGCCGCGGAGGGCCGGTCCTTGCCCGAACCGACGGCATCGTATGTCGCAAAGGTGCGCGATCACTCCTACCGCATCACCGACGGCGACGTGGAGGCACTCACGAGCGCGGGCTTGAGCCAAGACCAGATCTTCGAACTGACCGTCGCCGCCGCGGTCGGCGCCGCGTTTCGTAGCTTGAATGCTGGCGTGCGGGCAATGCGGGGGGACGGCTGACATGCGGCTGGCGATCCTGGAAGACGGGCATCGGCTGCGGGCGCGGTTGTTCATTCGTATGGTCAAGGGCCTGACGCGGCAACGGCTCGACTCGATCGCGCAGATGGCGTTGTACCGGCCGCAGTTCTTCGGGAATCCGATGTTCGCCTTTGGCGGCGAGGTGCTACGCGGTCATTCGTACTGGAGCCCGGCCGAACGCGAGTATCTGGCTGTGTTCACCTCGCGGCTGAACGAATGCCCGTTCTGCGTGCGAATCCACACGGAGACGACCCGGGTCGAGTCCTCTCGACAGATCGACGTGGATGATCTGGACTCAGTGCGACCGCAGCTCGCCGCAGTGCTGCCGCTCCTGGAGAAGGCGACCCTGACGCCCGAGAGCGTCGGCCCATCCGACGTCGAGGCCGTACGCGCCGCCGGCGTACCCGACCACGCCATATTGGACGCATTGCACGTCAATCTGATCTTCAACATCGTGAATCGGCTTGCCAACGCGTTCGATTTTGGCTGGGACTCCGACCAGCATGTACGGGTCGGCGCCGCGGTAATCCACAGGATCAGATACCGAATTCCCGGCTTTCTGATGCGCTGATCGGGACGCGAGTTGGAACAATCCCCGGCCGCCTGCCCTATCGTCGGTCAACTTGCCCTGAGCCCGAACCGAAGCATAGTTGCAGCCCTAGGTCCAACAACGCGGCCGCTTCAGTGGCCGGCGACATGACCACGGTGATCGCCGATCACCACGTCAAGATCTGTCCGTCTCTGTGTGGGCACGTGACGCGTCCTGTTGGCGACTCCACCGCCGGATCAGGTCGTGGCCCTCAGCTCGATGTGCCTTCAGGTGTTCGAGCCATCCACTACCCAACTCGGTGAGCTCGATCAGGTTCCCGTCCGGGTCGCGGACGGCTGTGACCAGCGACTCCGACCCCAATTGGGTCGGCTGGTAGCACAACTCGATGCCGCGCTCCTCCAGCCAACCAGCGAACGCGGCCAGGTCGAATACCATGAACGCCAACTTGACGGCCCCGGCGCCCGTGACGCGATCTTCCGGATAGTCCTCGACGGGATGGATCGCGAAGTGCACATCACCGAGTTCGCAGCCCCAATGCGGGGCCGCATCGCCATGGCGTTCCTCCACCAAGGGCACCCCGAGTACGTCTCGATAGAACGTCACGAGCCGCTCGGGATCCTGAGAAACCAACAGGACCCCGGAGAGGAACGACAGATTTTCCGGTCGCATGGGCCTCCAAGCGTTCCCCGTACCAAGCCTGCATCTCGCGCACGCCGCCTCCTCACGATAGATCCGGCCGCCTCTGCACGGAATGGTCCGAGGCCCTGCAACGTTCGCGCGGTCCGCGAAGCGCGCTGTCATGCTTGATGTGCGGACGTTAAAGGAGGCGGCCGGCGGCGGTGAATTGTTTCTCCGGTCACGCAGATCGCGTCGCCTGACGGGTGGCCGAGCACCTCGACGCCGTCAACGCCAATCCTCGCGGTCGACGCTCCGACCGCGCTCGCGCGGGTTGCTGGACCCGCTCGAAGAGTGTTTGCTGGTAGCGGGAATTGTGCCGCAGGACTCGGCACAAGACAGAGGTGACGCGCCACGGAGGCTGAGCATGGCTACTTCACTGCGAGACCGACACCTTCGAGTGCTGCCAGCAACGGAGGATCGCTGGGGTGATGTGGCTGCGTGTTTCGGCCGTCGCGGAGACGATCCGGAGTGGTGTTGGTGTCAACGATTCGTCGGTACACCGCCGGATGGAGACAACCGTGCCGCGCTGCATCGCCAGATCACCGCTGCGGCGGTCCCGGTCGGGCTTGTCGCGTTCGCTGATGAGCAGCCCGTGGGGTGGACGAGAGTCTCACCGCGTTCCGAACTCCCGGGAGTGCTATCCAACCGTGTCCTTAAGCGTTTCTTGCCCGAGGATGCGGGCGCGTGGTGGGCGACGTGCTTCGTGGTCGACGCCCGGCACCGCGGGCACGGTGTTGGTCACGCACTCCTGAACGCCGCGGTGTCACACGCGCGCGATTACGGTGCATCTGCCGTTGAAGGTCACCCCGTCGACGTCGACAAGTTGAAGGCGACCAGCGTCAGCGGATCGGCGCTATTCACGGGCACGTTGGCCATGTTCGCAGCCGCAGGGTTCACCGAGATCGGCCGGACGTTCCCAGGCCGCCCCGTCATGCGTCTCCAGTTCTGACCGCAACGCCGCCGGTGGCTGCGAACTGCAGACCCGGCACCGTACCGTCCGGCTGCCAGATCCGCTCCTGGTCCGCGACCCGAGCCACGGCGCCGACATGTTCGACCGCCTCCTCACCCAGCATTGACCAAGCGGCTTCATGATCGACTTGGCAGCGGTTACCTGCATAATGCCGCGATGCGCGCGCTCCCGAGTCGCCCGCACGTGCCGAGACGGGTGTGCGTGTCCCCTTGGGTCTGGTCAGCCGATCCGACGTGTGCTGTCAGCCGCGATTCTCGGGCGCGAGCCGGTTGAGCTCGACCAATACATGGTCGACGAGCGGCTGGACCTGCACGAACAGGGCGTCCGGCCAGGTTTCCTCCTCGTGCCCGAGGTAGATCGCCTTCGCGTGCGCCATCACCGGCCGTTGTTCGACCGCCAGGTGCGCGAGTGCCCAGTCGGCGGCCGCGTCCTTGGATCGCATCTCCCCTGTCGCGAGGGTGGCCCAGATCCGGGCGAAGGTGAGGATGACGTTGCCGGTGTCGTCCTTGAGGTCGGCGAGCAGGCCGGGAATCCCGGCGACGACCGCATGATGCAGGTCGGCGGGTGGAACCGGGTCGAGCAGGTCCGCCGGCGGGGGGCCGAAGAGCGGGGTATCGCCGGCCAGCGCCATCGTGAGCAGGGCAGCGAGGTCGGGGCTCGGCTCGGGCCGGGGCACCTCGCCGCGCTCGTATTGGTCGCGCAGCCACTCGCCGTACAGGAAGTCGCAGGTCGGCGGGTATCGCCACGGACGGACGTCATCCTGGACAACGATGATCAGCTCGACGGGCCGACCTGGTTTGCGTCGCGCACGACGTCCGGAGATGTCCAGCAGCCCGTCGACGAGTTTGCGCCGCTGCTCAGGTGTTGCGCTACGGCGCGACACCGCGAGCACGTCGATATCGCTTCGGGGCCGAAGGCCGCCGAGCACGGCGGAGCCATGGAGGTACGCGCCGATCAGGTCCTCGCCGAGCACTTCGCGGACCAGAGAGACGACGTCGAGGGTCTGCGGATTGATCATGGCGATGGATGGTAGTCAGCCGGCATACCCCGGACAACGGATTAACCCGCTCGCGATCAGCACAGTCGACGAGGCGAACGGGTCATCGCACGTCGATGTTGCGGCCCGATTCGGCGGCGCGCTCGCGGGCCATGGCTGGCATGCCTGGATTGAGGTCGACGCCGGTCAGCTCGAAATCAGGGGCCGTCGCCGGCGTCTGTTCGGTTCTCGACCGGCTCCAGAAGGACGAGCTGGAGCGCTGCCGGCTGCGCCGGCAGGGCTCGGAACTAGCGATATGCGGTCAGACTGGTCGGCCGGACCCCCGGTAATGGTCCAGTACCTCAACCGCGTGATAGCGCGCGAGAGTGTCGCCGACCACGGGCCTGTAATGGGGTACGGCCTCAATCTTCTCGCCGGGATAGGACACGACTAGGGTGTCGTCGTCGAACTTGGCGTCGCACAGGTCGACAAGGTGAGTGGTTTTGAAGAGCTTCCCGCGGGTGACCGCCGCGACCCCCCACGGAGCTCGCAGGTCGGTCGGATATCGGTAGAACGCTGTGACACGGCCAATCGCACGACCGCCGCTATCCGTTAGACGGCGACCGAGGACATCATCCGCGATGAATATCATGTGTTTCGCCTCCGGCAGATCGGCATGGGCCTTACGGAAAACGGATGTGGTTCGACTAGACCGGTGCGACGGGGCGTTGCTCTTTGGCCCGCTCGGCGGCCAGCGGTCGATGAGTCCGGTCGTGATGGTGACGGCCGGGGTGCGCGTTTACCGGCACGGTAGCGGGTCCGAGCAGTTGCATGACCGTGGCAGCGGTGGCCACCGGTAGCGTCGAGCAAGATCTGCCTGATGAGGAACACGGCGCACGGCCTCCTCGCCGTCGGTGCGTACCGTCGTCGTTTGGCGCGCGTTGATGAGCGGTGCCACCCGAATCGTTCGACCCGGGCGTGCCTTCATGGCCAGCCTGTCTGCGGTTACGGGTCCCGTCCATCCGTGACGACACCCACATCAGGGCACTCGTCCAGTCGGCCTCGCGGTCACGCTTACAGGTTCGCCACCGAGCCAAATGGGTGTCAGCATGGATTGCGGCGGCGTTCTGCGGGTGCTAGTGGGTGGCCAAGTGGTCGTTCAAGCGCCGGCGGTTGTGTCAGCCTGGAAAACCAAGTCCGGTCGGGGGCTGGCGATCACCTGGCTGCCGCGTACGCCGGCGACGATGGAGGCGCCAGTGCGGGTACGTGCCCGGGTGTCGCCGAGTGTGCGCCGGGGCGTTGACGGAGTGCCGTCGCCGCCGCGGGCCCTGGTCGGGCGCTGAATCCCTACGCCTCTAGATCTTGGCAGGACGTTCGTGAAGGAAGCTGCCCGACCCGTCGACGCGCATCGCTGCGCGCGGAAGGCTGCCGTGGAGAGTACTCGCGGGAGGCTGGGTGGTGATGGTGACGTGGGCTGGACGCTCGGGAGACACCGCACCCTTACGATCACCCGTGCCCAAGGGGATTGGGTGTCCGCCCCGATGGACATGACCCGAACCGCTGGTCAAGCTGGCTGTGATCGCCGCGGGCGATCGCGCGCCGAGGGCGAGGCGCGCTTGGCGGATGCGACACAGGCGGTGGGTGAGCGGATAGTGGGGACATCAATATTGAGGAGGCCAGCCGGCGTGTCCCTGTTCTGGCGGATCTTCCTGCTCAACGCGGCGGTACTCATCGCCGCCACTGTCCTGCTCATGCTCGGGCCGGCCACGGTCTCTACCCCGGTCCTGCCGACCGAGGCGCTGATCCTGGCCGCCGGAGTCGCTGCCATGCTCGTGACGAACGCTGTTCTCTTGCGTGTCGGTCTGGCCCCGCTTGCCCGGCTCACCGGCTCTATGACCACCGTTGATCTGCTACGCCCCGGCCACCGGCTGGCCGCCACCGGCCACGCCAGCATCGCCGAGCTGATCAGGGCCTTCAATGCCATGCTCGACCGTCTCGAAGCCGAACGCGCCGCCAGCGCGGCCCGCGCCCTATCCGCCCAGGAAGCCGAACGACAGCGCATCGCCCAGGAGCTGCACGACGAGATCGGGCAGACCCTCACCGCGGTTCTGCTCGAATTCAAACGGGTCGCCGACCGCGCGCCCCAACCGGTGCGCGAACAGCTGCACCAGGTGCAAGAGACCACCCGCAACGGCCTGGATGAGATCCGCCGCATCGCCCGCCGGCTACGCCCGGGTGTGCTGGAAGAACTCGGCTTGATCAGCGCACTCAAGGCCCTGGCCACGGAGTTCTCCACCACCGGGCTCGCTGTGCACCGCAGCGTCGACAACGACCTGCCGGACCTGGGGACGGAGACCGAGCTGGTCCTCTATCGCGTCGCGCAGGAGGGCCTCACCAACGCCGCGCGCCACGCTCACGCCCGGCACGTCCACCTCACCCTGCGCGGCTGGCAGAACGGGGTGGAGTTGTGCATCGGCGACGACGGGCGAGGGCTAGGTCGAGCCCCTGAGGGCGCCGGCATCCGCGGCATGCGCGAACGCGCCCTGCTCATCGGCGCCGACCTCTCACTCGGCACCGCGCCCGACGGCGGCACTGAAGTCCGCCTGCGTGTGCCCAGCCGAGTCGGGAGCAGCTGACATGTCCGCGGCGCGACAGACCCGCATTCTGCTCGCCGACGACCACGCACTGGTGCGCCGAGGGGTCCGACTCATTCTCGACAACGAGTCCGACCTGACCGTCGTCGCCGAAGCCGCCGACGGCGCCGAAGCCATCGACAAGGCTCGAACCGACCAGCCCGACCTTGCCATTCTCGACATCGCCATGCCGCGAATGACCGGCCTTCAAGCTGCCCGTGAGCTGTCTCGCCTGCTACCGGACCTGCGCATCCTCATCCTGACCATGTATGACAGCGAGCAGTACTTCTTCGAAGCCCTCAAAGCGGGCGCGTCCGGCTACGTCCTCAAATCCGTCGCCGACCGCGACCTGGTAGAAGCCTGCCGCGCGGCTATGCGCGGCGAGCCGTTCCTCTACCCCGGCGCGGTCACCGCCCTCATCAGCAACTACCTCGAACGGGCCAGAGAGGGCGACAACATCCCCGCCAAGGCCATCACCGACCGCGAAGAGGAGATTCTCAAGCTCGTCGCCGAGGGCCGCTCATCCAAACAGATCGCCGACATGCTGTTCATAAGCGTCAAACCGTGGAACGCCACCGCGCAAACCTGTTGCAGAAACTTGGCCTCCGAGACCGGCTGGAACTCACCCGCTACGCGATCCGAGCCGGTCTAATCGAACCCTGATCAGCCGTTTCCTCCACACAACGTCGGCAACAACAACCGGTTGCCTAACCGCGATCCCGACGGAAGTCTTGTGGAGATCGTCGCTAAGGCATCGTGAGATCGAGCAAGGCAGGGCGAGCCGGTTGGACCAGCGGTCCCGGCTTTCCGCTCGGCCGGTTCGGGTCCAGCGCGGGCGGCGACGTGTCGGCACGGAGCCCTACCGCCGTACGAGGGGTGAGCCCGCTGCAGGGCCCCGAGCCGTCCCCAGCGCGGGAACGGGGAACCTGCGCGAGGGATGGTCCATCACGATCGCGGCGACGCATGCCAGTCGGCTAGCTTGGGTCGGCATGTCTGCCGAACCGGTCAGATGCGCCACGGCCGCGGCGGGAGCCTCGCCGTGGCCTCGAGGACCTACCACGAGTGCGGGGCTCTTCGGCGTGAACCACACTTACCTGCCGATGAACGGACGGATCGGATCGGTGGTGAGGCGGTGCCTAGGTCGGACTAGCCGCGGGTTGAGGCAGACACAGCCTGGAATTGCATCGCACACGGACGGCCTCGCATGAGGACCGGGCTGCAACGTTGACTATCTGTCCGGCTTGCCGTCGGCGGCGAGCGATGTGGCTGTGGCGTGCGCGGCCAAGGTGCCGTCGCCGGACCACAACCGTGCCTCCGCGAACACCAGGCTCGATCCAGCCCGGACTACCACACCCTCGCCAGTGCATATGCCGATGCGGGCCGGCGACACGAAGCTCGTCTTTATCTCGATAGTCGGTAGGAACCGCTTCGTCTTTACGAAGACCGCGAGCGACAGCGGGGCGTCAAGCATGGCGACGACGAAGCCGCCCTGAATGTTGCCGAAGTGGTTGCCGAACGCTGGCTGTGCAGCGAACTCGACGCGGACCCGGCCCTGATCGGCATCGACTTCCAGCAGTTCGAACGGGATCAACTCGGCGCACACCGGCGCCGGCTGACTGGCAATGAGAGCCCGCAGTTCATCCGTGTATGAGGCCACGTCGTATCCTCGCCGTCAGGGTCGTCCCTTGCATGATCACGCTCCCGAACGGGCGAAGCATACCCTCGCTGCCGCGAGTCGCGGGCGACCCCGTGTCGTCGGACCGTCCGACTCTGCAGAGATGAGTGGCTGCGGAGGTCGGCCTCGGCGGCCGCTCGCGCCAAGACGTCTCACGTAACAGCCAACGGCACGCGACATCGCGAACGGGCGGCCGACCGTCGGTAGGGTCAAGTCCAACGGAGGTAACCATGGCCAGGATCCTCGACCTAGACGAGCTGCCACACGAGGCACACTCCCACGAGTTCGTCGGCGCCGACCACGACGATGTCCCGTTCTCGGTCATCCTCGTGCACTCGCAGCCGGGAGTCGGGCCCAAGCTCCACCGACATCCGTACGCCGAAGTGTTTCTGGTCGAGTCGGGCGAGGCGACGTTTCAGATCGGCGACGAGCGTCGGGTCATCCCGGCTGGTCATATCGTCATCAGCCCCGCGGGCGAGGCCCACGGCTTCGTCAACAGTGGGCCGAGTGAACTGCGGTTGATCGCGATCCACGCGGCCGACCGGTTCAACACGGAGTGGTTGGCCGGTCCAGATCCCGTCTGGTCCTCGGGTCCACAGGACTAGGCGTGCTACGGACCGGAGCCGCCGAAGCATCCGCTTCTGCTTGAGCGCGCGGGTGACCTCTGATGCTTGATATGCCGATGAGCAGATGTACGGTCTGGCGCCGAGCGACTCACGTTCAGGCAAGATATAGGTGAGACCGCCGCCGTTGCCCGATCATCTCGTCTCGCCGGACGGCCTGCCGGCGTGTTGTAATCCGGGCATGTCAGAGTCCACATCCGACCCGCCGGCCGCTGCGAAGGCGCGGCGACCGGGCACCGTGGTGGCGGCGGCCCTCCTACTCGCCCTTGGTGCCATACAGGCCGCTTGGTTCGCGTTCTCGGGGAGCGCCGATTCGGGGTCGGCGGCCGTCCTCGGGATGCTGCCCTGGTGGGGCCTGCTGCTGTACGCACCGCTGTACGTCGTCCTCGCGTGGGGCGTCTGGACCGGCCGCCGAGGTGCCCGCATCCTCGTGCTCGTCGTCTACGGACTCGGCGCTGCCCTTGCGGTGGCTGATCTCCTGCAAGCAGACGTATCAACCGGCCTCACTGGCTTGATCTGGCCGGTGGTCTTTGCGATCCTGCTGAACACGGTCAGTGCCCGCGAGTGGTTTGGCCGCGAGCCGGACGGATCAGCCAACCCCGGCTCAGCGGTGTGACTCGAGCGGGTGGCGTCCACGGCATTTCAGGTCCAAGCCGCTGACGCGTTCGCCGGTCTTGAGCACCCGGGGCCCTTCGGCGATGGCTGGTCCGGCGTCACGGGTTCAGGCACCCACCTGATGAACGTGACGTTCGCCGGGGCTGCGGCGCACTATCGCGATCGACTCCGCGCGGCCGGGTGGGAGATCATCCGGGATGACGGGTTCCGGTACAGCGATTCGGGGGCGTTCTGTGGCCAGGCAGCACTCGTGTTATTTACAAGATCGCAAGAGGAGCAGTCGTTAACGGACTGCTCCCCTCCACCACACATGCTACTTAGATGTCGTGAGTGGCGCGCCTGGACGAAGCGCCACCCTGTCGCGCAATGCGCCAAAGAGTCAGAGACACCGAACGTTCTATCTCAGAAACACGAGTACGGCGTAGACCGCCGCCGCCACGACGGCAATAGTGAGCGCCGAGAGGGCCAAAGACATGCCGACACTGGCGGTGCAGCCCTCGGCCGGCGTACCGATCATTTCTCGATGCTTGTCATCGTCAATTACATTAAATGTAGACACAGTGTTTACTCCATCGGATTACCGAAATCTGCCAATTCGACAAGGTTGGGCTCGGCGCCAAACTTGAGTCGTACATCAGATTGCCAGAATCGTCGCTGTGTGTAAGCAGACATGCGTGCCCAATCTCATGTGCGGCCACGGAGGCGCCGGCGGCAGCCTCGACGACAACATAATTATGCGTCGACGCAAAACTGCACCCAACGGTCAAACTCGTCGCCGAGTCTGGCATCACATTGGAGATTGGAATGACGATGACTTCAGCCCCAATGCCGGTAATTCGGCGCCACCCGTCACCAAACTTACACCCTGCTGTGGCGAATTCGTAGTACGAGCCGCCCAGCCACCAGTCCGAGAAGAAGCCACCAGCTCCGCAGCTAAGGTTGAGAGCGTCACCCGGGGCGTTGTCTTGGGCGACGCATGTCCCCGTGTACACAATGTCGATGTTGCACAACGACCTATACAGCTCCTGTGCCTTGTGGATCTGAGGCAAAATCGCCGCCTCAGAGGTAATTGGGACGCCGCCCGCCTTCGGGATGACCACTCCAACATACATTTTCTTCCGGACACGAATTCCAACGAGACTGAGCCCGAGATCGAAAAGACCAACGATGCGCCAGATCAGCTCGGATATCCAGTTCACGATCGTTCGTATAATCCCACCGATGATCGGAATGCTCATGAGCAGACCAAGTAGGAATGCGCCGAGGTCCAGAAGAACGCTCGTCAGTTCACAGATGGCGCGGGTAACCCACTTGCCGACGGTGACAACAACGATTCGGACGACCTTGACAAGGACCCAGACCAACCAGCAGATCAGCCTATTGAGGCAGAGCATCCACCAGTTGCAGGGCTCATTGCGGCAGCGTTGCTCCTGCTGATTTTCCCAGGTCTCAATCGGCGTCTCGACCCTGGTCTCTATGTACTCTTGAATTGTTCGGCACGTCGCCGCCATCAAGCCCTTCCCTTCGATTCCACGGCCGCGGAGCCGCGCCCCGCCGCCAAAGAACGTGACAGGAAGCGAAGGAGGCGCAGGCGCGCGGACATGATCCCCCAGCCCTTGCCAGCCAGCGCGGCAACGAGGAGAAGAGCAGCGGTCGCCAGCACGCCACCGCCAGTATGGGGCCAAGGCGAGCCGGAACCCCACCATCGCATCCCGAAGGAGACCGCAGCGGTCAATACAACGGCGGCGGCACCGTGTCGACAACCACACTCGCGGACAAGAGCATTCGCGTGCAGATCAGCCCGCACACGCACCAATGCGGGCATCGACGGTAATAGAAATGCCAGCTGCTGGCGTGGAATTCGGCCGCGCCGTAGCCCTCCGATAAGATCGGTCACGTCATCGTCGGTTCTGATCAAGATGCGAGAATCCACCATCGGAGTTGTTTCAGCCGAACCAACCGATTCGGCCAATGCCGGTTCCTGCACGGCCTGATCAGTTATCAAGGAGCTTTACCATGGCTTCCTCCTGTGACTTGGGGCACAGCACACTTAGCCAGGAAAATGTAGGGCTGCCGACCCAAGGGGGCACCCACCGTTCGGCTGAATGTGGATAGGCGAGCGGATCATCGTCGACGGCCATCCAGAATCCCGCGCCTGCTATGGGGCCTTCTCAGCGATTCCCAGTCGACTTTCGCGACATGTCGGTTAAGACGCCGGCTGAGTGAGGACTACCTGGATCAGCCCACACTAACCGTTCTCTTCCACGCCCAAAACCGGCCACCTTATCGAGCCGGGACATGTCATCCACCAGCGGCGCGCGCCGATCTCGGTTACCGCCCCGTCACTGACCACTCACCCACGCCGAGTGTGCGGGCCACGCCGGCGATGGTCTCGCCGTCGGCGCGGACGCGGTCGGTCACCCACGTCTAGGCCCGATGGGTCAGCGGCTTACGGACAACGCGACCCGACCGTGCTGGCACAGAAGGCTCACGGCAGGATGCGCAACAAGATTCCCCAGCTTCGTGAAGCGTTGACTGGACACTTCGATGACCACCACGCGTTCCTTTGGCGCCACCATGCTGCGCCGAATCGACACCCTCGCCGCCGACATCGCTGCGGTTGACCTCAAGCACGTGCCCGGCATCGGCATCCTCATCCGCGGCGAACCGCGCGGTCACACCGAATGAGTAAAACGGCGCGGAGACCGAAGGTCCTAGCCAGAACTCTTCCAGAGCCGACGCCAGACCTCGCGCCTGTTTCCAGCCAGCGCGTCCATTACGTCTTCGCCGGACTGGACGGTCTCTACGACTCCGAGCGCGCGTCCAACTTCTTGCCATGACGCACCAGACGCGACCGCTGCTCGAATCGCCTCTCCCAGCGCCTTCTCGACGGCCATCGAGGCGCGACAACATTCGCGTAAGGCATCTAGCGGGTCCTGACGCCAGTGACCACGCTGTCGTAGTCGCAGTTGATTACCGTGCCCCGTCAGGCGAATCCGTGGACCTTGTGTAAACACGGCGCTCTCCTTCTACGCGTCCAACTCACACCAGACTAACGAGTTCTCCGCGATTGAGATGGGTGTGCGAAGCGGGCGATGGTGTGGTGCCAGCCCGCCCGATCGCCGTCCTGGCAAGATAGCGACATGGAACGTGTGGTTGGAATCGGTGGATACTTCATGCGGGCCGCCGACCCGGTGGCCCTGGGCGCGTGGTATCGCGATTGCCTAGGCCTGGACGCCGATGAGAACGGCCTGTGGCGTCAGGAAGCCGGGCTCACGGTGTTCGCGACATTTGAGTCCGAGACCGACTACTTCGGGTCCCGCGCCCAGCAGGCTATGATCAACTTTCGGGTTCCCGACCTGGATGCGATGCTCGCACAACTGCGCGCCAAGGGAGCGGACGTGGCTGCAGAGACGCAGGACATGGAGGGTGTCGGTCGATTCGGCTGGGTCACCGATCCCGAGGGGAATCGGATCGAGTTGTGGCAGCCCGCCTGACCGTGTCTTCACGCAGGCGGTGACATGCTGGTGGCCCACTAGGTTGTCGAGGTGTGAACCTTGGTCAGGCCCGCGCGGCCATGTCCCATTCCGCCTTCTGCGGGCTGTCACGGGAACACCTTGGCGAGCTTGTCACCGAACTCGCGCCGCAGTGGGAGGCGCGATGCGAGTCCGTTGTCCTGCAAGAGCATGGGGGACACTTGGCCCGTTCCCGCAGGACGCTTCGAATATAGAACGGTCGTTCATGTCGTGATCGAGCGGCTCTGCAGCAGCCAGATCTCGCCAGCGGCGAGCGACGACCGCGACGTCCTTGATTCCCACGGATGAGTCAAGAATCGTTCCGGCGGGCGAGAGGACGAAGCGATCGGGGGTCACCGCACCGGCGACGATGGACTCCAGTCCCCACGTCGCCTCGACAACAATCCGGTCTCGGCGAACTCTGCGCTCAGTCTCGTCCCGCTACTTGGTAGTGCGTGACCGTGGTCTCTCGGTCTATGAGGTAGAGGTCGTCGTCGGGGTAGAACACGGCCTGATCGATGTCGTCGCCGGCGAAACCGCGGACGGCGTCGGCCGACTCCCACCAGCTCAGGGTCACCACCTCGGTTCGGCCATCGCCGAGCTCCCTCGTCCACATCTCGGCACCCAGGTTTCCAGGCGTTTGACGGTACTCGGCGAGCCCGGTCCTACCGATGTACTCGATGTAGTCACCAGCGCGATCAGTCGCGACCCAACCCCTCCAGACTCTCGCGATCACGGGCCTCCACCTCTCCGCTACCGGGTTGCGCGGTACGCGGCCGCCATCTCCGACAGGCGCTGATGGGCTCCCGCATACGGGGTCATCCGCGGCAGGTACTCCTTCAGGACCTTCGAGACGAACGTGTAGTTGGGGTCGCATACGTTGGCGACGGGTGCCTCGCCGACCTGAGTGATGAGCTGGTACGCATCGAGGGTCTCCAACCCGAATTGGCTAGTCAGCCAGCTCACCAGGTCGACCTGGCTGATCCGGAACGCGTCCTCCAGTGGCCGCGCAGAGCCGGTGCTCATCACGTACCGGTCGTTCTCCAGCCGCGGCCACGGCGTTGGCACACCCTTGATCAGATCGAGGATGAGGACGGTGTCCATTGCGGACTCGACCGCCACGCCGCAGGACTCGCCCTCGCCCTGCCGGCAGTGGCCATCTCCCAGGGAGAACAGCGCCCCCTCCACGTTGACGCCGAGGAAGCAGGTCACACCGGCGCGCATCTCCGGCGTATCCATGTTGCCGCCGTGGGCATCGGGCACCAGCGACGAGCGCGCCTCGAATGAGGCTGGCGCGACGCCAACGGTGCCGTGCATGGGGTCCATCGGAAGCACCACGCTGTAGTCGCCCCGGCTGGCCTGATAGGTCACTGTCCACCGAGCCCGGTCCACCTCGTACATCCAGACCCTCTCCTCCAGCGGGTCCTGCAACGAGGCGGTGTGGATCGGGCCGGTACCGGTGAGCGCACCGAAGAACGGAATCGTCGATGAGGCCGCGCGGTCCCGCGACGGCACGATCGATACGAAGTGGACGGCTAGGGTGTCGCCGGGTTCGGCACCCTCGACATGGAACGGGCCGGTCTGCGGGTTCACGAAGGGAAACTCGATCACCCGGCTGACCAGGTCGTCGGGCCCGCGGACCCGCCCGGCGAACGCGTCCTCCGTCCAGACCTCCAGCACGGAACCCGGCCGGACCGTGCGAACCGGCCGGACGCCGCCGAAAGTCCACGCGAACTCCGACGGGTCCGGCCGGTACGAAACCACCTCGAGCTCGGGCATGGTGCTACGCCGTCGTCGCCGGAGTGGTCAGTGACACGCCCTGGTCCGGTGTTCGCGGCGCCGGCGCCGTGGGCCCATCACTCACATACAGCTGGTTCAGCGCCCGTGCCCGGTCGCCGTTGCCCGTGGCGTACAGATAGATCAGGTACAAAAGGCCTAGCACGAGCCAGCCGGCCACGACCGGTCCGGCCAGATTCAGCGGATATGGCAGCGGCGTGATGAAGTTGATGAAGCTAAATAGGTTCTGTCCCACGCCGAGCGCGACCATGATCGCCGGGATGAACGCGAGCACGCCGAGCACCGGCAGGATCAAGTGCAGCACCACATTGAAGTCCGACCTGCGCTCGCGCAGGTAGAAGCCGATGCAGGCCAGGTTCAGCGTGATGTAGATGAGAAGGATGACCGCGGTGACCATCGTCGCGACCAAGCTGAACGCGGTCACAGGGTCGTAGATGAACCCGAGCGGCAGTGCTACGCCCAGCGCCAGCACGAACTGCACCACCACGGCCACGTACGGCGACTGCCAGCGCGGGTGGGTCTTCGCCAGGATGCCGACGAGGATCCGGTTGCGGCCCAACGCGTACCAGGTCCGCGTCGTGGCATTGGCGCCTGCGTTGGAGTTCGCCACCGCCGAGATGATGATGGCGGCGAAGACCAGGACCCACGCACCGCCCCAGACATCGCGTCCGAGTTGCTGCCACGGGTTGCCATCGCCGTGTGTGGGGAACTCCGCGAACCGTTCCGGTCCGAAGAAGACGGTCGCTGCGTACGTGGTGAGCACGTAGAACGCGCCAATCGCCACGGCCGAGGCGACCACGGCGACGCGGACGGTCCGACCCGGGTGCCTGGCCTCCTCGGCCAGCGGCGCCGCGGCCTCGAAGCCGATAAAGGCCAGGATCGCGAATACCGACCCGGCGATCACTCCGTTGATGCCGCCGAATCCCTCCACGGTTGCGTAGCTGGTCCCGAAGACGGACAGAGTGTTGTCCCCTCCTGCCTTCAGGATCATCCAGACCGCGAGCGCGGCGAACACGACGATCTCGAACAGGCCGAGCAACGTCCCGGCGCCGGCGCTGAGTCGGATTCCGAACCATCCGAATAGGAGCACCAGCACCGCCGAGACGACCGCCGCGATCGGCCACCAGGTGTCGAACGACCACCCGTACTCCGCGGCCAGGGTGCCCGCGACGACGTTGGCGAAGATGAGGTAGAGCAGGGGCGCGACGAGCGCCTCCGCGAGCGCGTAGCCCCAGGCGACCATGAATCCGACGGTCGGGTGCAAGCCGCGGCTCGCGTACGTCGCGAACCCGGCAGCCGAGGGCAGGTGTTTGGCGAGCTGTCCGATCGAGATGGCCACGAACAGGCAGCCGACCAGTGCAAAGAGGATGGACAGGGGGAGTGCGCCGGCGGCGAAGTTGGCGCCGACGATGATGGAGAACGCAACGGCAGCCCCTGGCGCCATGTGCGTAATCGATTGGAACAGGACTTCGCGCAGACCGATGGCATTTCTCGCCAACTCGCCGCGCGCCTCGGTTGCCACCATGACGCCTCCTCGCGTCGCGTTGCCCGAAGGTGCACATACCCGAAGGTGCACATAGATGCTTGCACTAACTGGCCCCGTACGGAAGTAAGATCGCCGTGATCATGATTTCGCGGTCGTCAAATCGCGTCGATCATGACCTCCAGGTCATGATCGACGGGGAAATGTGCGGGGAATTGTGCGGGGAATTGTGCGGGTGGTGGCGGCGCGGGTGAAGCGTTCGGCGAGGGCGCGGACGTAGTCGACGACTTCCGGTGGGTCGAGGACTTCGAAGTCGACATCCTTGAGTCCAATGTAGAGCGCCATTTGCTCCAGGGAGTTCGATCCGGTGTGCAGGATGCAGCTGTGCTCGTCGACCGCCTCCAGCCGACCGGCCGTCGGGGACGCGTGCTCGGCGACGACCTCGATCGGGGCGTGCATGAGGATCCGGGCCTGGTACCGGTACGGCGCCGAGCCCACGGCCTGAGAGAGGAACGCTGCGGCGTCCTCCGGAGGATCGCGGGGGACGAACCGGGGTCCAGTGGGGGTACGCGGATGCAGCCGATCCACTCGGAAGGTGCGCCAATCCTGCCGGTCCACGTCGTACCCGATGAGATACCAGAGCCGGCCGGTGTATACGAGTCGGTGCGGTTCGCTCGTGCGTACCGTCTCCGTTCCACCGGAATCGCTGTAGTCGAACCGAAGTCGCAGGTGGTCGCGGCAGGCCGCGGCGATCGCCGTGAGCGTGTCCGAATCGACCGTGGGACCGCCCGCGCTGAGCGGCACCATGACCGAGTGCAGCAGGTCGATCCGGTGGCGCAGACGCGAGGGCATGACTTGCTCCAGTTTGGACAATGCCCGTACCGATGTCTCGGCGATGCCGGCGACGGAACCGCCGGCCGCGGTACGCAGGCCAACCGCGACCGCGACGGCCTCCTCGTCGTCGAGCAGCAGCGGCGGCAGCGCGGCCCCGGCGCCGAGCCGATAGCCGCCGCTCACCCCGACTGTGGCGGCCACGGGATAGCCGAGGGCCCGCAGCTTCTCCATGTCGCGGCGGACGGTACGGGGTGAAATGCCCAGCCGGTCGGCAAGCTCCTCGCCGGTCCAGTCCAAGCGCGACTGCAACAGCGACAGCAGGCGCAGCAGGCGAGCCGATGTCTCCAACACTCGCGCGATTCTCTCTCGAAATGCGGACAGAAGCTGACCGCAATTGAGTCTAGCGTCGATGGCATGACGACAGACAGCGAGATCCGGCCGTACCGGATCGACATCCCGCAGGTTGATCTTGACGATCTCACCGAGCGTCTCGGACGCACCCGCTGGAGCGGGCAGCTGCCCGGCCCGGCCTGGGAGCGGGGCGTGCCGGTGGCGTACCTGAAAGAGCAAGCTACGTACTGGGCGTCGGCGTATGACTGGCGCGCTCAGGAGAAATTGCTCAACTCGTACCCTCAGTTCATCACCGAAATCGACGGCCAGGACGTGCACTTCCTGCACGTGCGCTCGGTCGAGCCCGGCGCGTTGCCACTGGTGCTCGTGCACGGATGGCCGGGATCGGTGGTCGAGTTCCTGGACGTGATCGGCCCGCTGACCGACCCGCGTTCTCACGGCGCCGACACTTCTGACGCGTTCGATGTGGTGATCCCGTCGCTACCGGGCTTCGGCTTATCCGGACCCATTCGCGAGCCCGGCTGGGATAGCCGGCGGATCGCCTCCGCGTTCGCTTCGCTGATGGGTCGGCTGGGCTACGAACGGTATGGCGCGCAGGGCGGCGACTTCGGCGCCTTCGTCGCGCCGGATCAGGGCCGGGTCGATGCATCCCACGTCGTCGGAGTTCACGTCAACGCGGCCTCGATGGGTTTCATCCCGTTCGGCGAAATCGACCCGGCCGAGGCGGAGTCGCTCAGCCCCGTGGAGAGGGCGCGGCTGGAGCGGATGAAGGCCTATCTCAGTGAGGGCAACGGGTACTTCCAGATCCAAGCCACCCGACCGCAGACGCTCTCATATGGACTCAGCGACTCGCCGGTCGGGCAGCTGGCCTGGATCGTGGAGAAGTTCAAGGAGTGGACACATGGCGAACTTCCGGAGGATTCCGTCGACCGCGACCGGATGCTCACCAACGTGATGCTCTACTGGCTGACCGGCACGGCCGGCTCGGCGGCGAACATCTACTACGAGAGCAAGCACTCGCAGAATTGGCCCACGCCCTCCGGCATTCCCACAGGGGTCGCGGTCTTCGCCGAGGACATCGCGATCAGGCGATACGCCGAGCAGGGCAACACCATCGTGCACTGGTCGGACTTCGACGAGGGCGGCCACTTCGCGGCGATGGAGGTCCCCGATCTGCTCGTGGACGACGTCCGCACGTTCTTCCGCAGATTCCGCTAATGCATGATCACCGGCATGAGGTGCACCGTGGGATACACCAAATGCCGGTGATCATGCTCGGGGTTAGGTTGTGACGTCCCGGCGGGCCGTAATTGCCAGGCTCGCCGCGAGGAACGCCAGCAGGTAGCCGCCGAGCAACAACGTGGCCGCCGTCCCGCCGAGGATGGTCGTGACGCCCGGCGTCCCGTTCGGATCGCTCTGCACGACCGCGCCGATGGCGCCGGCGATGGAACCGGCCGCGGTTCCAGGCAGCACGTTGGTGACCGCCTCGATCGGTCCGAGTAAGTTGGCCACGCCGCGCAACAGGTTCTCCACCACCAACGACCAGACCAGGCCGAGGCCGACGGCGAGTGCCGGGCCGCGTGTCAGGGTGCCGAGCAGCACCCCGGCCGCCATCCACATTGCACAGATGAGCAGGCCTGCGCCCAGGCCCTGCGCGGAGTCGGCGAGGGTGGGCCAATTCAGCGGCTGCGACTCCGCCGCCGCCACGCTGAACGCCGCCGCGAGATCGAGCGAGAAGGAGACGAGGACCAGGCCGACGAGCACGATGCCGAGGGCGGCCAGGGTGCCACCCATGGCCGTGACCCGGCGCGGGCCGGTGGTGAACACGGTCTTCCAGGTGCCCCACCCGTAGCCGCTGCCGATTGCTACGGCACCCAGGATCAGCACCAGCGCGCCGCCGAACATGGGCATCCCCTGGACGAGCGTGACGGGGGCACGGTCGGGCATCAGCCCCGCCAACAAGACGCCGGCAGAGGCACCGTCGGATGCCTGGTTTGCGAAGCCGGCGCCGTCGTCGCTGCGGTAGCTCAGGTAGTTGAACAGATAACCAAAGGTCAGATTCAGCAGGACCCAGGCGCCGCACAGGACCCACGTCGTGGGCCACCGGCCGAGGCGCAGGAGTTCGGCGCGAACACTCGCGATCATGATGTGGTCTCCTCGTGGTTGGTCATCTCGAAGAAGGCGTCCTCCAACGTGCGCGCCAACGGCCGCACCTCGGACACCGCGACGCCGGCCAGTACGAGGGAGCGGGTGAGATCGGCGGCCCGCTCGGTGCCGATCGTGAGTCGTAGCGTTCCATCCACCGCGCTCACCCTCTCCGCCCCAACAAGGCCGACGGCTACCTCGCGGGCGGTCGACATCGGTTCGGCCCGCACCAGCAGGCTGGCCTGCCCACGCATGTCCGCGACCGTGCTCTCGGTGAGGAGTCGTCCCGCGGAGATGACCCCGACCCGGTCACAGATCTGCTCAACCTCGCCCAGCAGGTGGCTGGAGAGCAGCACGGTATGGCCCTGGTCGGCGAGGGTACGGATGAGGTCGCGCATGTCGGCCATGCCGCTCGGGTCGAGTCCGTTTGTGGGCTCGTCGAGGATAAGCAGCTCGGGATCGCCGAGCAGGGCCGCCGCGACGCCCAGGCGCTGCTTCATGCCCAGGGAGTACGCCTTGAACTTGTCGGCGGCGCGGCCGGTGAGATCCACCAACTCCAACGCGGCCTCGACGGCGACATCATTGAGGCCGGCGTGGCGCGCCAACACCCGCAGGTTGTCCCGTCCAGACAGGTACGGGTAGAAGCCCGGCCCTTCGATCAGCGCGCCGATGCGGGCCAGCCCGTTCGGTGATCCCGGCCGGTGACCGAGGACGGTCGCCTCGCCCCCGGTGGGCCGGACCAGGCCGAGCAGCAGTCGCAGCGTCGTGGTCTTGCCCGCGCCGTTCGGCCCGAGGAAGCCGTACACCTCGGCGCGCCGGACGGTCAGGCTGACGTGATCGACGGCGAGCCGGTCGCCGAAGCGCTTCGTCAGGTCCTTCGTGGTGAGGATTGGTTCGCTCATGGGTCCACACTCACGCGGGAGCGCCTCGCAGTCGTCAGCGCACGGGCGGCATCACGCCTACCCGAATCTGCGTACGGTGGATACGTCGCAGTGCTGACGATGCCCACTCGGCGACGGCTTATCGTCAAGACCATGGCAGACCGGCGTGTGACCTGGCCCGATCTCGGGCTCACTGCCGTCCTGCTGTTCGTCGGCCTACTCGGCACCGGCCCGGCGGCCGCCAATCAGGGCGTAGGCGCTCCGCCTGCGTCGTACGTGCTCGTGGTCATCGCATGTGTATCCATCGTGATCTGGCGATGGCGGCCACTGTGGACATTCGCGGTCGCCGGGCTGACGACGATGGTCTATATCGGGCTGGGGTACGCGTACGGACCGATCCTGTTTGCGCTGGCCGTCGCGGCGTACGGACTCGCTGCTCGTTCACCGATTCGGCGAACCGTCGTCAGCCTCGCGGTGCTGCTGGGTGCCGTCGTCGTCGCCGTTGGCATCGGCGTGATCATGGGAGATCGAGACTGGACCGAGTTCGTCAGCGTCGCGGCCTGGCCGGTGATCCCCGCGGCCGTCGGGGCGGCGGTGAAGATACGCCGCGACGCGGCGGCCGACGTGCGGACCGAACAGGCTCGCCGTGCGGTCTCGGAGGAGCGCCTGCAACTGGCACAGGAGCTACACGACGTCGTGGGGCATGGGCTTGCGGTCATTGCGATGCAGGCGGGCGTGGCGCTGCGGGTGCTCGAGCGCGAGCCGGCGCGGGTTCGGGAGGCGCTGGAGGCCATCCGGGCGACCAGCCGCGACGCGCTGGACGGACTGCGAGAGGAAGTCGATGCACTTCGAACCGGGCCAGGGAACAACGATGCGCCGCGTCGCCCGACCAGCGGACTGGCGGATCTGGCCGGTCTGGTCGATCGGATGCGGGCCAGCGGTCTTCCGGTCATGGTCGAGCTCGATGACGCGTTGCCGGGCCTGCCGGCTGAGGTCGATCACGCGGCGTACCGGATTATCCAAGAGTCATTGACCAACGTGCTCCGCCATGGCGGTGCGAGCGCGACAGCTGTGGTTCGTCTTGTCCCGCGCGACGGCGCGGTCGAGGTGGAGGTGCTCGACACCGGCTACGGAGGAGTGTCGCCGCCTGCCGGGCACGGCATCGACGGTATGCGGGAGCGTGCGCGGGCACTCGGCGGGACGTTCGACGCCGGCCCGCAACCGTCGGGCGGATTCGCCGTGCGCGCACGCCTGCCGTGCCCGGACGTCACGCCGGCGCGGGGAGGACCCGGGTGATCCGGGTTGTGGTTGTCGACGATCAAGCGCTGATACGGATGGGCCTGCGCACGTTGATCGAGACCGAGGACGATGTGGATCTGGTGGCCGAGGCGGCCGACGGTCGGGAGGGCCTCGCCGCCGTGCGTCGGACTCAGCCCGACGTGGTGTTGATGGACATCCGAATGCCGGTGGTCGATGGATTGGCGGCCCTGCGCGAGATCACGGCTGACCCTTCGCTGAAGAACGTCCGGGTCGTCATGTTGACAACGTTCGAGCTCGACGAGTACGTGTTTGAGGCGCTGCGTCTGGGTGCAAGTGGCTTCGTACTCAAGGACGCGGAGCCGGAGGAGTTGGTTCGTGCGATACGTGTCGTCGCCGACGGAGAGTCGTTGCTCTCGCCGTCGGTGACCCGCCGGGTGATCGAGCGTCTCGCCGATTCCGGCCCCCGCCGCTTTGCCCCGCATCCGGATCTCGACCGCCTCACCGAGCGCGAACGGGAGATCGTCGCCTGGGTCGCCACGGGGCGGTCCAATGATGAGATCGCCGCTGAGCTGGTGGTCAGTACGGCGACCGTACGGACGCACGTGAGCCGGGCGATGGTGAAGCTCGGCGCTCGCGATCGAGCACAGCTGGTCGTCTTCGCCGTACAGTCGGGCCTGACACCATAGCGACGGTCCCGCCCTGTCGGTCGGGACCGTCGCCTCTAGTGCATTCGGTGTCGAGATTAGGGTGCGCGATAGGCGGACCAGGCGGTGGACATCCGCTCGTTCTGGCCCGGAGTGAACTCCCACATGCACGGGTCGTCGGTGTAGTCCATGAAGTTGTGGATCGGATCGACGCCGTTCTTGCTGCATGAGTCCCGCCCGACCGGGCAGCCGTAGGCTGGTGATTTCTCGGGCGCTGTGTCGGAGACGAAATCGCCGCCCTTCTTAGCGTTGCAACCGCCCTGGAACGTGTGGTACAGCCCAAGCCAGTGGCCAACCTCGTGCACGGCCGTGTCGCCCTCGTCGTACGGCACAGCGCCTCCACCCGGCAGCGACGTGTTGAGAACCACAACGCCATCACGATCGGGGTCGGCAGCGTATTGCTGCGGGAATGTCGCCCAGCCGAGCAGGCCGCCAGTCAGGGCGGTGGTGTAGATGTTGAGCGCGTCTGGACCGCCTAGGCGTAGGAGTGCCTTCATGTCGAGCTCGGCCGTACTGCCATAATCGAGCGGGTACCAAGCCGAACTGTTTGTTCTGTCGGTTCCCGCAAGGTTGAACCTGAAGGCGGTATCCGCGCCACCAGTGCTACCGCTGTACGACTGGTTGAGCACGGCAATTTGAGCATTGATACGAGAGTCGGGAACGTCGCCTTCTCCGGCGATATTCCTGATCACGTGGACATAGACCGAGATATTGACCGATGCGGGTGTAAGGGCGGCCGTCGCGATCGGGCCGGCCGCGGCTTGCGCTGACCTGAGCGCCTTCTCGTTGGACAGCGCCTCCGCGTCGGTCAGCTCGTTCTTGTCGTGTCGTTGGCCGATCGGGCTCGCCTTGGCCTCGGCGGCGTGGTTCCCGACGGTCCGGACAGCACAGACGACTTTGGTGCCGGCGAAGGCCGCCGGCGTCGCGGCGCCGACCGCGGCGAAAGTCACCACAAACGTGGCGCCCGCCGCAGCGGTACGCCAAAGCCTCGTTGAACGATGACCTACCAACGGTTCACCTCATCCTTTCGTTGAAGCGAGGCCGTTCACGGTGTGCTCTGGGCGTCGCATGTTGTCACGTGCGACGCACAGTACATGATCAAACCCAGGAGAGGAATGAGGTGATCGAGCAAAAGCTGACGTCATTGTGGTCGGCTTCCTGCGGAAAGGCCGCTCCCCTGGCGTCTACTGTGGAGACTCGGAGCGCGCCCGACTTGAGCGGGATTCATACGGCGTTTCGGAAGCACCGGAAACCGCGCCCTTGATCACCACAAGTGTTCAACATCTGCCCGATCCCAGCGGCTGCGACCGGGCGTCTGTTAAAGAGTTGCGGTGATCGCGCATTCGGCGATCACCCGATATGCGGACCCAGTGGAAGGTCGGCGACGGTTTGCCACGACCGAGGCTCCGATGAACCACGCATGAGCTTCGCGGCCGCGACGTGCGCGTGAATGGGGAGTCGAGGTTGGATCGCGTCCGCGGCCGCACGAAGTACGTCGATGGAACGCTCATGGCCGATGGTGAGGTGCGGCGTAAGGTCGGCATACTCTCCGCCGTACGGTGGGTGGTCCGAGAAGCGACTCCACACCGCATTGGTCAGCGCACGGAATGGCTCGGCGGGCTCCGGGGCCAGCCATAGCACGCTATCGCCGAACCACGATATGCGCGCGAGAGTGACATCGAAGGCCGCCACGGATGCGACCGCCTCGGCCAGCTTGCTCAGCACATCGCGATCGATGCGGTCGGGTGCCACGAACGGGTACAGCACGGTCACATGAGCCGGCACACCCCAGGCGGCGGATCGGTCCAGGTCCTGTCGAAAACACCCGACCGCATCCTCGGCCTCGCGCACGGCCACGATCACGGCGCTTTCGCTCGGTGGCATGCCTGCAGTATCGGGTTTGGCCAGTCCTCCGAACCACCCAATTCGCTCTGCACGGGACTCGAGTCGCGAGGCGGTGTTCTACCGCAACGTGGGATGAGCATCCTGTATCCGCTCGACTCTCAGGTAGTCCAACAAGAGTGTTTTGTCACGTGCGTCGAGTTGCTCAAACGCATCGGCAGCCAAGGCACGCGACGTCAGACGGTCGATGCTGAGCAGGCCGATGATTGCGACCCAGGCCATGGAGATGAGGTGAAACAATCGGTCCTCGCGCAGCCGGGTATCGGCCGCGAGCGCAGCTAGCTCAGCCTCGAGCTGGGGCTTGCTCGCCGCTCGGTCGATGAGTTCAAGCAATGCGGCACGGCGCTCCCGGCGGCCCTCGGCGACAATAGCAATAATCTCAGCATCAGAAAGGGCGGCGAGCGCGGCTCTGTCGCTGGCAGCCGTGGATTCCTCGGCCGGTGAGGAGTGAGGCGTGGCGTCGTTCACATCATCCACTCCCCTCGTATCTTCGCGATCACGCTGTTCCTGATCTCGGTCAGCCTAGCCGCCGCGGCGTGGTCGCCGATGGAGGCCGCATAGTCGATCTCTCTTTGGTATGCGCGATATTCGTTGGCGCATACCTTCTCGACGTTGTCGAACCAACCCGCGAATCCAGGCCAGCCAGCCGCGGCGTCGTCGTGCAGGTGGCTCATCTCGTGAATAAGGGCTCCGTAGGATGCATCCGGATCGAGGATGAGCTGGCCGGGCCGGCCCGCCGAGACGCCGGGTGCGTAGGCCATCGTGCCGTCGCGGAACAAGACTTCTACGCCAAGCGCTTCGGCCTCATTGATCGCAACCTCGAACTGACCCGGATGGGTTAAACGCGCAGGCCCGTGGGCACGGAGCGGGTCCACATCAGAGTGACGCAGAGCATGTGGGTCAGTAGCGCTTCGACGCAATGGGATCGGGTGCTGCGGGCGTGGGGTCGAGGGGCGTCGAGGTCGAAGAAGGCCTGCGATCGTCGCGGCGAGCTCGTCCAACCGGCGCACGACAGGCAACACGTTCCTCAGGCTGTTCACGAGCGCCCTCAACAGGCGGCTGATCTTCGCGCCCCACTTGGCGCCGAGGGACGTGATCTGTGCAACCACGTA
>JAXIPB010000132.1:0-3856 GCA_045403155.1 Micromonosporaceae bacterium | reverse complement strand
AGCGCTGCGACACGAGGTCGCACGTGTTGAGTGAGTTGCGCCGATTGGAGGTCGGGTACGTGCCCGAGACGTAGCTACTGGTCAGTGTTCGAGACCGGTCCCCGCCTTGACGTGCGTGGCCAGTAATGGCTGGGTGCGGAGCTCAGGGAGAAGCCCAAGGACGCCCGCTCCGACTGGGTGTCACAGGTGAGGGGAAGCGCCGAAAGGGTGAATGTTGTGAACCCTCGTTGATGCCTCGTTACGGCAATTCTCCGGGTCGGACTGTGGTGCCGGGGAGAAAAAGAGGCTAGCCGCTGGAAGTCGGCAGACGACGGCCGAGGACGCTCTTATGGCCGTGTGGACACCGTCGCCTCCGGGGTACAGAGGGCACCCGACCCGGCCGTATCTCATGCGTGTGGAACGTGGAAACCCCGTCAGGGTCCACGGCGCCTGTGGTGTTGTGGTAAGCCGACCGTAAGGGGAGCAGAATTCCGTGGCGGGAACAGGACGCCCAAGAAGCGAACGCCGGCGGCTGAAAGGCAGCAGGAAAACGGGAGCATCGTGTCCGGTCCTTCAACCGGTCGCTCCTCGCATAACTGGCCGGATACCGGGCCTGGTGCCCGGCTGTGAAAACAGGCTGACGTGTGGCGGGTGAGCCTTTGATGATGATGCACCAAACCCACCCGAACCGAAGGACAAGTTAGACGCGATGACAGCTTTTGCTTTCGATGTTGCGATGGCGGCTCTCGGAGTGAACGGACCGGAGGACGTAGTCCACCCGTGGGATGCCACCAGTTGGCGGCCGCACGAGGAAAACGTACGGCGGCTACGGGGCAGGATCTTCAAGGCGACGAAGGACGGTGACTGGCCCAAGGTCAGGAACCTGCAGAAGATGATGCTGCGGAGCTGGTCGAACACGCTGGTCAGCGTGCGTCAGGTCACGCAGCGAAACGCTGGCCGCAAGACCGCGGGCATCGATGGGCAGGTCGCGTTGACCTCCCCGGCGAGGATGGACCTGGCGGTGCAGGCACATCGCACGGCTCGGTCCTTCGAGCCGCTCGCGGTCAGGCGGGTGTTCATACCGAAGGCCAATGGGAAACAGCGCCCGTTAGGAATTCCTGTGATCTCGGATCGCGTCCACCAGGCGCGGCACCGCAATGCACTGGAGCCCGAGTGGGAGGCCCGGTTCGAGCCCAAGTCGTACGGGTTCCGGCCGGGCCGTAGCTGCCAGGACGCGATGATGGTCATCCACGTGACGGCATGCGGTAAGACCGCTCAACGTCTGTGGGTGCTGGACGCGGACCTCAGCGCGGCGTTTGACAGGATTGACCATGACCATCTACTCGCCATGATCGGGTCGTTTCCCGGCCGGGGAATGATTCGGGACTGGTTGAAGGCGGGCGTGTTCGAGCCGGGCAAAGGATTCACGCCGACCGACGAGGGAACCCCTCAAGGCGGTGTGATCAGTCCCTTGTTATTGAACGTTGCTCTGCATGGGCTGGAGGAGGCGGCCGGAGTCCGTAAAGAACGCAGTGATACACAGCGAACTAAACGCGGCTCCCCTTCGCTGATAAGGTACGCCGACGACATGATCGCCTTATGTCATTCCAGGCAGGAAGCCGAACAGGTCAAAGCGAGGCTAGCCGAATGGCTGGCGCCGAGGGGTCTTTCCTTCAACGAGGAGAAGACGAGAATCGTCCACCTCGATGACGGTTTTGACTTTCTGGGATTCACCGCCCGTCGTTTCCACGGCAAGCTGCTCATCAAACCCAGCAAGGCCGCTATCAAGCGGGTCAGACAGCGCCTCGCCGTCGAGTTCCGCGCCCTGCGCGGCGCGAACGTGGCGGCGGTCCTCGCCAGGATCAACCCGATCACGCGAGGATGGGCGAACTACTACCGCGGGGCGGCGTCGTCCATAGTGTTCGCAGCTCTGGACGCCCACCTGTGGCGGCTCGCATACAAGTGGGCCTGCCACAGCCACCCCGACAAGCCGAAGCCCTGGATCACCAACCGGTACTTCGGCCGGTACAACACGGCTAGGCAGGACCGGTGGGTGTTCGGCGACCGCGATAGCGGCGCCTACCTCCCCAAGCTCGCCTGGACCAAGATCGTCCGACATGGGTTGGTGCGCGGCGAGGCGTCCCCCGACGACCCCGCCCAAGCCGACTACTGGGCCGAACGGCGTCGCAGGAGCAGACCACCGTTGGATCGCGGCACCCTTCACCTGCTGCGCAAGCAGAAGGGCCGCTGTCCGCTCTGCGGAGACCTGCTCCTCCACGCCGACCGCGAGCCACAAAGCCCCCGTGAATGGGAACAGTGGCACCGCACCACCCGCACAGCGATCAGCAGGCAACACATCATCGCCAGCGGCGTGGCCGGCCAGTTAGACGACACCCGTCTCGTTCACTCCAACTGCCAACGCCAGACCACCGGCGCGCAGAAGGACCCGGCACCTCTGTACTCCTGAAATCGCCCCGAGGGGCTTGCTTGAGCCGTGTGCAGCGACGAGTTGCACGCACGGTTCTGAGGGGGGCGGGGCGCAGCAATGCGTCCCGCCTACCCGGCGACATCGGGTGCGTGGCTTCCTGCGGTCGGGCTGGCCGGCCCGGTGGGATCGGCGGTTGCCGACCTGATCAACGTTGTCTCCGAGGCAGGCGGCTGGCACGGAGGGCACATCGCCGCCGATATCGAAGAAGTGACGAACAACGAGGTCAAGGATCTGGCGACGGACACCCTGGTGATCACCGACGCGGAGGGGCGGCTGGTGCCCGCCGCGTTGGTGCCGCTGCCGCCCGCGGGCGGCTACCGGGTCGAGCTGATCGGCGGGGTGTACCCCGACCGGCGCGGAGCGGGGATCGGTCGGGAGTTGCTGGCCTGGCAGCTCGATCGGGCCGCGGTACGCCACGCCGAGGTCGCGCCGGATGCGGAATGGCTGGCCCAGGTCGCCGCCGGCGTTGCCGACACGTCCGCGATCCGGCTGTACGAACGGTTCGGGTTCACCGTCGCGCGATACTTCCTGGAGATGACGGCGCCTACCACGCCACCGCCGGTCGCGACACCCGCCGAGGGTGTGCGGATCACACCGTATGATCAAGATCAAGAGCGTGAGGTGCACGCCGTGCACACGGCGGCATTCCGCGACCTCTGGGGGTACCAGGACCGCAGTTTCGAGTCCTGGGCTGCGCTGACCGTGCGATCGGAGACCTTCCTGCCCGAGCTGGCCCGGGTGGCGCTCGCCGGCGACACGATCGTCGGCTACCTCCTGCCGTACGACCGCGTACCCGGCTGGCTTTATATCGGGCACGTCGGCACCGCCGGGTCCTGGCGCCGGCGCGGCGTCGGGAGCTCGTTGCTCGCCGACGTGCTGGGAGCGGCCGGCCGGGCCGGCTACACCCACGCCGCGCTCGACACCGACACCGACAACCCCACCGGCGCGGCGGGCATCTACGCGAAGGTCGGCTTCGTCATCGACCAACGCATCGTCGTCTACCGAAAAACCGTCTGACCGCCCACTGCTCAACAACGCCGACCCTCGGTCCTACCCTGCTGCCCGGCTCGTACCGGCTCGGACACCACCCACACCGCGAGGAGGACGCCGCCGCAGCCCAGGAGCAACCGTCGACCGAGTAGCCGCGAGTGGGTATGCGGGACACTGGTCTGGCAGCGGCCTGGCGCGGCCTGGCCTGCTGGATGAAGACTGTCCCCGTGGGTTCCGCAGAGCAACTGCACGCGCGCTGGCCAGAACATCTTCCCGTGGGTGAGCCACCCCGGGTTTGATGGAGGCCCCGAAACCAGGCGATGATCCTGGTGGAAGGGAGAACCATCGATGGCTGCTCCGAGGAAGTACCCGCAGGAGCTGCGTGACCGGGCGGTGCGT
>JAXIPB010000222.1:0-6130 GCA_045403155.1 Micromonosporaceae bacterium | reverse complement strand
GTCGCTCCCGCACCAGCACCCGCCAACGGATACCCCGATCAACCACCAAGTACACGCCAAAGAACCGCGACAACCCCCAACCCTCAACCCGCACCATGCACGAAATCCAGATCACGGCGCCTAACTGAGCGGCATTGACGCCCACGTACACCAGAACCCGGTGATCACGGGAGCGGACATACTGAGCCATATCGTCGGCGGCTCGGTAGAGGATGAGGCTGGCGGTTTGGTGGCGTGGCTGGCTCGCCTCTGTGTCAAGACGCGCCTGGAGCGGTGTTCTAGACTGGGCGAAGGCGGGTCCGGGACGTGACCTATCCGAAGAGCTGGCCGTCGGGATTGGGCTGGCCGCGCTGGAATGAAGAGTCGCTCCCATCTGTCCTCCCGGACCCGTCCTCGCGGCTTCGGTGTACCTTCTGCCCGTGACGACCATCCAGGCGCTGCCGCCGCTGACCCATCCGGTGTTGTGCCGACATCCGATCGACCTCCTCGGCCGCGCTCTGATGCGGGTCTCGAGCCGCCGCCTGCCGCGGAACTCGGTCAGCTGGCTGATCGGCCCGAGCGCGGGTCGCGACATCGTCGGGCATGATTGGGTTGAGCGGACCGCCACCGACCTCGGCGGATCACTGAGCACAGGTCCCGATCACGGCCTGCTCACCTCATTCGCCGCGCTCGGCGGCGAGGGGTTCGATACCGCCGACGTGGACCCACGGATCGCCGACTTCTACGAGCACGCCTCTCGGTGGCACCTGGATCTGTGGTCGGAGTGGTCCGCCGTCGCGTGGCCATTCGGCCGGATTATCACGGCATTGCTGAGCGAACGGCTGCAACAGGCCTGCCTGCCGATGCGACCGCTCGATGCGTCGTTTGGCATGACCAGCAAGGTGGTGCACATCCACGACGCGAATGGCGAGGTCGTCGGCTCAGCCTGGCTCCGTAACATGCGCAAGACGGGCCACGTGACCTACAGCGGCCTGTACGGCGTCAGTACCCTGCCCGGCAGCGGGCAGCCCAGTGTCCGCGTCGTATTTCCCCTGCCGCTGGGCTCGTTGCAAGTCTTCCTCAAGCCCTCCGCCGGCCTTGACGGCAGTTTCCATCTGCGCTCCCCGCTCGGCGGGTTCGGAGCCGACGGGGCATACCTCGTGCTGGAGCGGTATGACGAAACGGTCAGCGCCCGCCGTATCCCATTGAACGAGCATTTCCATCTATATGTCGACGAGGACGGTGACGTGCGGGCAGACCACAGGCTCAAGCTCTGGAACATTCCCGCCGTGCGGCTGCACTATCGGATGCGGCGTCAGGCCTGACGAAATCCCAACGTGCGGCCAAGACTCGTCCAGGACGGGCGATCATCGGTCGTCATCGGCTGGGCGGGTCTCGTCCTTGGGCTCGGCGATGAGGCGATAACCCATGCCCGGATCGGTGATGAGGTATCGGGGGCGGGCCGGGTCGGGTTCGAGCTTGCATCGGAGGTTGGCCATGTGGACGCGTAGGTAGTTGGTTTCGGTGGTGTACTGCGGTCCCCAAACCTCTTGAAGAAGTTGGCGTTGGGTGACGAGCTTGCCCGGGCTGCGAGCAAGCGCCTCGAGGAGTTGCCACTCGGTGGGTGTGAGCCGTACGTCGCCGCGGGGGGTGATGACGCGCCGGCCGGCGAGGTCGACGGTGAACGTGTCGGTGGCGACAACTGGTGACTCGCCCGGCGGGCCGGCGCGGCGTAACGCTGCACGGATCCGTGCGAGGACTTCGTCCATTCCGAACGGCTTGGTTACGTAGTCATCGGCGCCTGCGTCGAGCGCGTCGACCTTGATCGTCTCGGATTGTCGGGCGGAGAGCACGACGATGGGCGTGGTTGACCAACCACGGATTCCTTCCACGACCGCGACCCCGTCGATGTCGGGTAGGCCGAGGTCGACGATGACCAGATCAGGTCGGTGGCGGGCGGCAAGTGTGAGTCCCGTTGCCCCGTCCGTCGCAGTGAGGACCTCGTAGCGGCGGGCAGTGAGATTGATCCTTAGGGCACGCAATAGTTGCGGGTCATCGTCGATGATGAGGATGCTTGTCATCGCGCGACATCGGATCGAGGTGCGGTCGGAAGGCTGACGGTCATGGTCAGTCCGCCTCCGGGTGTGTCTTCGGGAGCGAGTGTGCCGTCCATCGCTTCTGTGAATCCCAGGGCGATGGCCAAGCCTAGACCGAGTCCCGCGCTGCTGGCGCGGTCGTCGAGGCGTTGGAATGGTTCGAACATTCGGTGGCGGATGGCCGGAGGTATGCCTGGGCCGTAGTCGATGATGTGCAAGTCGACGCGTTGACCGGCGCGGTGGCCATTCAGACATATGGGCCGGTCGGGCGGGCTGGCCGCGAGGGCGTTGGCGACGAGGTTGGCGATGACGCGCTCGAGGAGGCCAGGATCCGCGTAGGTCTGCGGTAGGTCGTCGGGCACCTGCACTTCGATGGCGCGGCCTTCCGTGGAGGTGTTGAGGAGGGCTTGAGCGACGACTGCGTCGAGCGCTAAGGGCTGCAAATCGACGGTGAGTGCGCCGGCTTGTAGTCGGCTCATGGATAGCAAGTTGTCGATTAAAGCGTCGAGCCGGTCGGTGGATTGTTCAATCGTGGCAAGGAGTTCGGCCTCCTCGTCGTCCGTGTATTTGACGTCGGTCTGGCGCAGGCTCGACACCGCCGCCTTGATGCCGGTGAGCGGGGTCCGCAAGTCGTGTCCGACCGCTGTCAGGAGTGCCGATCTGAGCTTGTCGACCTCGGCGAGGTCGGCTGCGTGCGCGGCTTGGGCGGCCAACCGTTGAGTCTCGTGCGTACGTGCGGCCGCACCGGCGAGCCGTTCGAGGACCCGCCGATCCTCGGCGAAAATTTCGGGGCCCCAACCAATCAGACGTACGTCGGCGGCCGCCGGCACATCGAGCACCGCGTTGCCGTGGCTCGGTGGCCCGACCCGTGCGACGGTCCGAGGGCTGCCGGCGCTTTGCTCGACCAGAGCGATGGTGTCCATCCTGAATGTGCTCCGAATGTTTTCAAGGAGTTGCGCCAGGGAGTCCTCCGCGACTGGTCGCGCGGACGCCTGGGCGAGCATGGTCGACTCGGCCTCTCCTCGGGCTGTGTTAGCTTGCTGCCGGGCGGCGATTTCGACGGCGACGGCGACGACGGCGGCGGTGAAGATATAGACGACGAGCACGATCGTGTTGTCCCGGTTTTCCACCGCCAGCGTGTGGTAAGGAGGGATGAAGAAGAAATTGACCAGCAGGTCGGCGGCGACCGCCGCGACCAGGGCGGGCCACACGCCGCCGATGACCGCGGTGGCGACGACCGGCACAAGATAGAGCAGGCTGATGCTGGCCAGGGACAGATCCCCGCGTACCGGCACGAGAACCGCGGTCAAGAAGGTCAGCCCACCGCCGGCCACGACGACGCCCCACGCTAATCGGCGATTGGGGAGTCGCGTGGGACGCAGACGCGGACTGCGTGCGGCTTGGCGGTTCATGTGTCCAGTGTTGTCGACCTAGCCCGTGGGTACGCCGACGTCGTCGCGAATCGGTGTCTGTTTTTGTTCATGACGGCTCGATTCGAGCTGCCACGGCACGCTCACCACCATGACACCACGCTGGAACAGCAGTCGGGCCTTGAGCCGCAGCGCGCTCTGGTTATGCAGCAGGTGTTCCCACCAGTGCCCGACGACGTACTCGGGGATGTAGACGACCACGACGTCGCCGGGGTGCCCGTGGCGCATCTGGGCAACGTACTCCAGCACCGGCGTGGTGATCTCCCGGTAGGGTGAGTCGAGCACGGTCAGTGGTACCGGCACGTCCCGGTCGGTCCATTGCGTCATGAGAGCCCGAACGTCGTCGTTGGAGGTGGCCACCGTGATCGCTGTCAAGGTGTCAGGGCGCGTCGCGCTAGCGTAAGCCAGCGCGCGCAGCGTCGGACGATGCAGCCGCGAGACCAGCACCACGGCGTGCACGCGGCTTGGTAGTACCACCCCACCCGGATCCGGTTCGAGCTCGGCGGCGACCAGGTCGTAATGCCGGCGGACGAAACGCATCAGCAGGTACAGTAGTGGAATCGCGATAACGACCAGATAGCCGCCGTGGCTGAACTTCGTGACGAGCACGATCACCAGGACCAGCCCGGTGAAGACCGCGCCGATCGCGTTGATCGCCCGGGAGCGCTGAATCCGCCTTCGACGCGCCGGGTCACGCTCGATGGCGAGGCTGCGATTCCAATGCCGAACCATGCCGGCCTGCGAAAGTGTGAACGACGTGAATACGCCGAGAATGTAGAGCTGGATCAGTCGGGTCACAGAGCCGTCAAATGCGTAGATGAGCGCGCTTGCCACAATCGCCAGCACGATGATGCCGTTGGAGAACGCCAGTCGGTCACCGCGCGTGTGCAGCTGCCTCGGCAGGTAGCGGTCCTGGGCAAGGATAGAGCCCAGCAGGGGGAATCCGTTGAATGCCGTGTTGGCCGCAAGGATGAGGATCAGAGCCGTGGTGGTCTGCACGTAGAAGAACAACGCCGTCCTGTCCCCGCCAAACACCGCCGCAGCGAGTTGCGCGATGACCGTTCGCTGCGGATCCGTTTCGCAGTTGCCCGAGAAGCCAACGAGGTCGCACGTGTGTTCAGCGACTCGCACGTTCGCCACCAACGCCAACGCCGTGATACCGGCGAACATGGCAATCGCGATCGCCCCCATGGTCGCCATCGTCCGGGCGGCGTTCTCGCCCTTCGGCGGCTTGAACGCCGGCACTCCGTTCGATATGGCCTCCACCCCGGTCAGCGCGGTACCTCCCGAGGCAAAGGCCCGCAACGCCAGGAACGCCAGCGCCAGCCCGGTCAACCCAACTCGCTCCGGACTGACCTGCCAGCCCGCGCTCTCGGCCACAGGCGCGTCACCAATGACGGCCCGACCAAGCCCAACCGCGATCATTACGATCACACCAGCGATGAACAGATACGTCGGAACCGCAAACGTTCGCCCCGAATCGCGAACCCCGCGCAGGTTCATCGCCATCAGGACCAGCACGAAGCCAACATTGATCTCGACGCGGAGCGGGTTGAGTGACGGTACCGCAGAGATGATGTTGTCCACGCCGGCGGCGACTGACACCGCGACCGTCATCACGTAGTCGACCAGCAGCGCCGCAACGACCAAACCCGCCGACCGACCCAGATTGTTCGTGGCCACCTCGTAGGAACCGCCACCGGACGGGTACGCGCGCACCACCTGCCGATACGAGACGACGACGACCGCCAACAGAACCACGACGGCGACGGCGATCCACGGTGCCAGGTAAACGTAGGCCAGTCCGCCCAGGGACAGCACCAACAGGATCTCCTGAGTGGCATAGGCCACCGACGACAGCGGATCGCTTGCGAAGATCGGCAGCGCCAGCCGCTTGGGCAACAGCGTTTCGCCGAGCCGGTCGCTACGCAGCGGACGGCCAACCAACAGCCGCTTAGACCACCTCAACACACACGCTAGTGAACGACGTCAACCGACCAAAGTCGCTGATCTTGGCAGGTTCTTAACGCTTAGCCACAATTCTTTGCGCGTCCTGACGGTTGAACCCTCACGGGCTCGTGAACCGCGTGCCGGTCCACTCGCGGGCGCTATGTATCGAAGACGATGCCGCAGCGGGCTGTCTCATACGCGTTGATCGTCGTTGAGGCCTCCACGATGCCAGGCGGATCCGGTGTTTTGCTCTACGCTCATGTGCGCGAGCGGTGATCGGTCGGAGATCGCGAAGGTCCGGGCCAAGTGCGGCATCGTTGGTCATGACGCACATGACGCAGCCAGGAAGGAGACATCATGTCCGCATCCGTGCTCTACATGTCCATGTCCCTGGACGGGTTCGTCACCGGGCCGAACGTAAGACCTGACAACGGGCTCGGCGACGGAGGGGATCGTCTGCACGAGTGGGTCTTCACCGGTGCCGACGCCGACCCAACGGAAGTGGTGCGTCCGGCGGGCGTCAACGGCATCGTCTTCGACGAGATGATGTCGACCGGCGCGGTCGTGGGCCGCCCCGGCCCCCTCGAGCCGCCCCGCGGGCGGGGGGGGGCCCACCAACACCCCGGCCCCCACAAAAAAAAAGCAGCCCAACAGCCCCCCAACCACAAACCCGCG
>JAXIPB010000291.1:0-6882 GCA_045403155.1 Micromonosporaceae bacterium | reverse complement strand
GTGCGTTCGACGCACCGGCCGGGGCCGGGGACAACCTCCGCGATCCGGGGGATCAGCAGGAGATTAGTTGCCTATTCGGTGGTGTCGGTTGCCGCCGCGTCGCTGCGACGTCGGGCCATCAACGCCACGATCAGCCCAGCGCCGCCAAGTACCAGAACAAGACCGGCCGTCACAAGACCGCCGACGGCGGTGCCCGTCACCGGGAAGCCCGGCTCGGATGACGACTCGCCTGGCGTGGTCTCAGTCCCCGTGGTGCTCGTCGTGGTGGTTGTCGTAGTGGTCGTAGTGGTGGTCGTGGTCGACGTGCCGGTGCAGGTGTGGCTGAGGTTGAAGAACTCTTCGTGGGCCGTGCCGTCGGGGTGCGTCACAGTCGCGGACGCCGCTGTCAGCTGAGCGCCGGGCGCGGAAAAGGCGAAGGCGTGTTTGTCATCGGGTGGCCCGAAGTCGGTAATGACCTGCGGTCCGCCAGGATTGAACGTCACGTTAAGTTGAACAAAATCGGAAGTGCTGCCGGGAAGCACGAAGTGCCACAGATCCTGATCCGTTGGTGCGCCATCACATTCGTCGACGTTGCCGAGGAAGTCTGGATCGCTTGCCACAATCGGCAGGTCAGCCGCCTGGTGGAACGGCGGGTTGTAGTCATTCGCGAACGCCGGGGTCGCCATCGCAAGAACGCCGGCCGCTGCTGCCGCCGCGATCACCAGTATGTTCCGCTTCACCATGTAGTTCCTCCCATGTGGTCGCGTAGACCTTCGTGTCCTTCACAGCCTGAGCCGACCAGCCATCAGCTGTTCGGCTCGCTGTCGCGTACAGTCCTGATCGGCCCCTAACTGTCCGTGTTGCCATATTTACCGACGGCGTTCAGGGGTCAAGTCTTGCCTATGTGTTTATAGCGGTAACGGCAGGCGGTGCGTCACCTGGCCTCCGGCGATTCGCATGTATGACCGAAAGACGACAGTTGAGAACGGTGACTAATCCGTTCTTATCGGACACCGGCCCCTTCACCGCTGCGCCCGTTCGAGTGATCCGGTGCCAGTGCATGCGAATCGTCTCGTGTGTGCGCGTGCCTCAGCATGTTCTCACACGGCCCTGGAGGCCGACTTCGGGCGCAGCCGCACGCACCGGCCCCGGACGGTGCCATTTAGCATCGTCCGGGGCCGGGGCAACCCACCTAACCTGGAGGATCGGTTTGGAGGCTGGCGTCCTCTCCTAGTCAGTGGCGTCGGTTGCCGCCGCGTCGCTCCGACGTCGGGCCATCATCAGCACGATCAGCCCAGCGCCGCCGAGGACCAGAACAAGACCGGCCGTCACCAGACCGCCGACTGCGGTGCCGGTCACGGGGAACCCCGGATCCGTCGTCGTCTCACCGGGCGTGGTCTCGGTTCCCGTGGTGGTCTCGGTTCCCGTGGTGGTCGTGGTGGTCGTCGTGGTCTCGGTTCCCGTGGGGGTAGGCGTGGGCGGGGGGCAATCGAGCCAGAACACCTTGAACTTCTTGCCGCCGGGAAGGCCCGCCGACAACACTTCCAGCTTGACGTGGTAGCCCTGGGCTTGGATGTCAAAGTTCTCGAGCCCGAAGCTGGTCCCCGAGTACGGGAAGACTTCGTCGACGTCGCTAAGGCCGCCGCCGCCAGCGCCGTCCAGGCTGACTGTCTCGGTGTCGGTCGCCAGGACGTCGCCATTGCTGCCAGAGGGCGGCTGAATCGTGAAGGTGATCGTGGCCGTCTGGTTTAGGTCGAAGCCGAAGAACTCGACCTGGAAGTCGCATGGGACGTGGGGATCGTTGGCAACGTCGTCAACTTCAATCTGCGCGCCGATCTTAACCGTGGTGTTGTTGCCAGCTGGGTCATCGGCCAATGCGGCGGAGGCGCCGGTGATCGTCATAGCACCGACAATCGCGGAAACAACCGCGACACGGGAGAACCAATGACTTGCCATGCTTCGACTCCGAGGGGTCAGGTGGCGAGATGCGTTTCGCCACGACGGGACAGCCATCCTGCGCCAAGCCATGCAACTTCCTCCGATGCGGTCGGGTAGACCTTCGCATCCTTCACAGCCGGAGCTGATCGAAGATCAGCCGTTCGGACCGTCTGTTTTACAAAAGGTTGACCAATCCGCCTCCCCGACCCCGGCCTCCGGTCTAGCTACGAGGCAACCAGCAATGGGAGATCGAATCACGCCTACGTGTTTATATAGCGGCAATCGCCGACCGTGCGTCGCGCGCCAACAGTGAGCCGCGTCTAATGACCAAAAGTTGACAGTTCTAACTTTGATCAATTAGTCCTTATCGGACACCGATTGCCTCGCCCGCCGCGCCGGTTCGAGCGATCCGATGCCAGCGCAATCGGATGCCTGTGAGAGCGGTCACAGTGGACTGAATGACGACCAGGTACATGAGCTGGCGGTACACGACTTGCTGGAACGGGAATGACCACAGCGGGCCAAGCCGCTCGCGATCCAGCCGTAGCGCGTATGCCGCGGTGAGCACCTGCAATGCCATGAAACCCGCCCACACTGCGACCACTTGGACTACGGGGAGGAACAGAAGTCCGTACACGGCGAAGAGGTCGACAGTTGGGGCGGCCAACGGCAGCAGGATCTGGAAGAGCAGGAGGTAGACCAGGCCCCGCCGACCGAGCTTCCCCCCGGAGCCGCGTTCGCCGAGGGCGCGGCGATGCTTCCACATCGCCTGCATGGTGCCGAAGGACCACCGGTAGCGCTGCCGCCACAACTGCCGCACCGTGGATGGCGCCTCGGTCCAGGCGATCGCCGACTCCTCGTACACCACACGCCAGCCGGCCCGGATGATCGCCATCGTCAGATCGGTGTCCTCGGCCAGCGTGGCCGGGGAGACTCCGCCTACGTCGGCCAGCGCCTCTCGGCGGAAGGCACCAATCGCGCCGGGGACCGTGGGCATGCAGCTGGCGATATCGAACATGCGCCGATCGAGGTTGTAACCGATCACATACTCGAGGTGCTGCCAGCGGCCCAGCAAGCCGCCACGGTTCGCGACCTTTGTGTTTCCGCTGACAGCGCCGACGTCGGCATCCACGAACGGCTGGACAAGATTCCCGATGGCGTTCCGCTCGAACACCGTGTCGCCGTCAACGAGGACCATGAGGTCGTATCGAGCGTGGGCGATGCCGGTGTTGAGCGCTGCCGGCTTGCCGGCATTCGGTTGACGTATCACGCGCACGTTGGGGTGGCCAAGGCGCCGCACGATTGCCGCCGTACCGTCCGTTGAACCGTCGTCGACGACGATGATCTCCCCATGCGGATAGTCGTTGTTGACGAGCGAGCGTACGGTCGCGGCGATATTCGCCGCTTCGTTGTACGCGGGCACGACCACAGACACCGGACCGAGGTAGCGCTTGCGATCCGTCGACCGGCGAACCCGACGCACGTGAATCCAGGCCGTCAGAGCTTGAACGGCCAGGCGCAGAACGCCTAACCCGAGCGCGATCCCCAACAGGACCGTCAGGATGTCGGCCAACCAGCCACTCAATGATTGGGCCGTACGCAGTGCGTCGCCGCGAAGCTGGGCGGCCGCACCAGCCTCTGGGTTTGCGGGGATGCCGATCCCGGCCGAGATCGTGGTGAATTGATAGCCGCGACGGCCGAGATCGGTGAGGAGCCGATCCACGGCTCCCACAGTCTGTGAACGGTCGCCGCCTCCGTCATGGAGCATGACAACGGCGCCGGCACTGGACTTTGGCGTGCCAGCGGCGACGATCTTGTCGACCCCCGTATGAGCCCAATCCTTCGTGTCGAGGTCGGTGAGCACGGTCAAGTACTCGCCGGCCGCAGCGGACCGAATTGCCGCGAACTGGTCGGCGGTAAGCGCATTCGTCTCCGACGAGAACGGCGGCCGCATCAGCGTCGCCATCCGATCCGTCGCGCCGGCGATGGCGTTCTGCGCGAGTGTCATTTCGAGCCGAAGGCGCCAGGCTGGCAGCGTTGCGAGTTCGGCGTGGGTAAAGGTGTGCGCTCCGATTTCGTGACCCTCAGCCAGAATTCGCCGGGTGAGTTCGGGATTCTCGTTGACCTTGGAGCCGATGACGAAGAACGTCGCGTGTGCGCGATGGCGGGCGAGCACGTCCAAGATCTGCGGCGTCCATCGCGGGTCGGGTCCGTCATCAAACGTGAGCGCAACGGTCTTCGGGGGCATGCCGCGACTCGTCACGCTCCCGTCTGGTTCGACGCGCAGGACGGGACCTCCGCTTGTGGCATCCTCCGGGGCCGGCTGGGCCGATCCGACCGGACGAGGGTTACCTCCCTCGCCGCCGATGTTGCGGACGAAGCCACTGAGACTTAACTCTCCGAGCAGGACGGCCACGCCAAGGAGGAGCAGCACCCAGTGGGCCCGCGGCTCGCGGCGATTCTTGTGCCGGACCACGGCTAGTTCGTCTTCGTCGGCTTCGGAGGGTGGGACGGAGTGTGCGAAGGGATACGCCTCGGCGTGGTCGGCTCAGGAGTTCCGGCGGGCCCGGGAGTTGCCGTTGGCAGCGGAGACCCCGGATCTGATTCCGTGCCGACGGTGGGCGGAGCAGTGCCATCCGGCACCGGGCTCGGGCCGCCCGCTTGTTGACCTGCGTCCGGAAAGCCCGGAATGTGAAGCGGCGAGGCTCCGGATAACCCGACCCCGAGCAACGCAATGCTCGCGATCAGGACAGCGCCAATACAGCCACCCACGAGAAGCACCAGTCGGCGACGCCGACCCGACCGATCGAGGAAGACCGGTCTGCCGCCCGACCGTGCGGCGTGCCTCATCAACTCTCCTCCCCGGCTTTGCTCGGCTTCGCGGTCGGGTGCGCGCTCGGCGGCTCCGATGGATTCGCCGTGTGCGTGCTCAGGACGCGCTCGCAGAACGCGATTACCTTATCCTCGCCTCGGGCGGCGATGGCAAGCGACACGAACAACGGACTATCGGATGGCACGTCCCCGTTCGTGACATGGGCGAGGTACGCATGGCAGAGCCCGACCAACGACGACGACGCTCCCGGGCTGGGCACCCCTGGGGACGCTGACGTCGACGCGAGGCCACTCGCGTTCATCGCGCTCGGACTCGTTGGCGGCGCCGCGTTGTCCCCGCTGACCGTCGGCGAGTCGACGTCGATGATCGGATTGGGCAGCACGCCCGTGCTCGCGGCCAGAGCCAGGCCGGCGGTTGCCACCGCGCTGGCAATGGCAACCCCTTTCAGGCTGAGCAGCCACCAACCTCTCCCGCGCGCAGGCGGGGCGTGACGCGCCGACGTGGGCTGACATCGGGCATACCGGAAGGCGTCCACGGCGGCGCCCTCGTCGGCCAGCTCACGTGTGCGCGCTGGCGCGCTCGCCGCGGCGAGGAGATCTGCGAGAGGGCGGACCGAGTGGTCATCGATCGAGCCGGGGTCGGCAAAGTCACCCGTGAGCAGGCGCTCGACGGCCTCGTCGTAAATACGGCGATTTCGCATCTCACTACCCTCAGCGTCCGCGCACGCCCGGCCGTTACTCGTGCGCCTTTGCCTCGTCGACCCCCACGGTCAGGTGCTCGGCCAACCGCCGCAGGCCGCGATGAGTCGCGGTTCGGACGGCACCCGGGCGTATGCCCAGGACGTGCGCGGTCGTCGGCACATCGAGGCCTATGACCACGCGCAAGAGCACGGCCTCGGCCTGTCCTCGCGGCAGCGAAGCGATCATGGCGATCGCGGCGTCGGTGGAGACCGTGGCGAGCGCATGTCCGGCCGTATCATCCGCACCCGCGACATCAAGAAGCTCCTCAACCGGCGTGGGCGCTGCCGGTCGACGGCGCTGGTGGCGCAGGTGATCTAGCGCCCGGTGCCGCGCGATGGTCGCGGCCCACCCGCGGAATCCATCGCCGCCGCCGGTGAATGACGGGAGATCGCGAACGATCTGTAGCCATGCCTCCGAGGCGACGTCCTCCGCATCGGAACCGACGAGAGCCCGCAGATATCGCAGCAGGGCCGGCTGCATCGTCCGGTAAATCATGCGAAAAGCGTCGTCGTCACCCTTCCGCGCCCGAGAAAGGGTCTCGGCGAAATCCTCGTCGGTTGGCTGTGTCCTTCGGAGTCCCGGCATCGCCTCACCGCGCGCTTGACGCACGGGAGCGTGACCCTCAATCCGATCCTCCATTGCCCGACATCATGCGCGAAACGTCATGGAGTCTGCCACCGGCGGCGCACCCAGTGAACGAGCGTTCTGCACTGCCTGCCCGTCGGACGCAGCGAGTCACTCTCGGCGGCCACCGGCACCGTCATGCGCCCCGCCACGCTCACCGGCTACGCCACAGACGCCGGATTCTCCGGCGCGACACCCCACCCATCGAGCACCACATCTTCCCGGCACGTTCGTCGGTTAGGGCTGTCCGTCCACAGCGGACGACAAAGGGAAAGGAGAATACCCACTCCCTTCCCTTCTCAACATATAACGCGCCGGGGGGCTTGCGGCAAGACCCGGGTCGTGCAGCAGAATCGTCGGCCGAGGCCACAACCTGCGGAAATGGGGGCGCGACGTGCGTGTGTTGTTGTCGACGTATGGGGGCCGCGGTGACGTCGAACAGCTGGTGGGACGGGCGGTGCGATTGCGGGCGCTCGGCGCGGAGGTGCGGGTGTGCGCGCCGCCGGACTGGGCGGAGCGGTTGGCCCAGTTCGGCGTGCCGCTGGTGCCCATCGGCGCGCCGGTGCGCACGCTGATGCACGGGGCGACGCCGCCGTCGGTAGTGGACGTGCCCCGGCTCGCGGCCGAGTTGATCGCCGAACAGTTCGACAAGCTCCCCGCGGCGGCCGAGGGATGCGATGCGATCGTGGCGACCGGCCTGTTTCCGGTCGCGGCCAGCGTGCAATCGGCGGACCAGCCGGGCTGGGCCAGCCGGGTGGCCGACCAAGG
>JAXIPB010000031.1:0-6024 GCA_045403155.1 Micromonosporaceae bacterium | reverse complement strand
GGACTCGAGCGAACGGGCGACGCCGAGCCGCTGGGCGTACATCTGATGCTCGCCGCCCCAGAGGCGATCGAACGCCGGTTGCATGCTGGCCACGATGCCAAACTCGACCAGGCCGGCGATGATCGCCTTGTCTACGATCTCCACGTGCTCGATGCGGTGCCGGCCGGCCCGCAACCGGTCCACCCCGACGGCCTGCGCCGCCGCAGCGAAGCCGGCCAGCACGGTGCTGATCGCCTGGTCGCCGATGGCGTGGAAGCCGCCCTGTACGCCGTGTCGGACGCAGTCGATCAGGTGATTGCCGACCTGATTGGCGCTCACGTAGCCGTGGCCGGACGACCCATCGGCATCGACCGAACCATCGGCGTCGAGGTAGGGCTCGCGCAGGTGAGCCGTGTGCGACCCGAGCGCCCCGTCCGCGTACAGGTCGCCGCCGGCGCCGACCGCGCCGAGCTCCTTCGCCTTGGCCGCGCCCATCAGCTCGCCCCAGTAGCCGTAGATCTCCGGCCGGCCATTGGCGGCGCCCCCGAGGGCGAGCAGGCCGGTGAAGTCGGCCTCGTCGGAGGTGCCCGGTCCGCCGCACTCATGCACCGCGGCGATTCCCACCGAGGCGGCCGCGGCGAGGGCGGCCGTCTGGGCGTCGCGGCGCTGGGCGGGTCCGATGGAGCCGAGGGCGATCTCCCGTACGACGTGGTGGGCGGCCCGGCGCAACCAACCCGACTCGTGGTACCCCGGCGTCGCGGCGGCCTCGGGTGCGGCAACGAGCAGTGCCGTGGAGCAGAGCGCGGAGTGGATGGACTTCTGCGACAGATAGACCATGCGCCCGTCCCCGGCCCGGTCGAGCTCGGCGGCGCTCGGCGGCCGTTTGGCGGTCCATGTCGACTCGTCCCAGCCGTGGCCGATGACGACCGCCTCCGGCGCCAGGCGGGCGGAGAAGGCGGCGACCGCGTCGAGCACGTCGCCGGCCGATCGCGTGTCGACCAGGTCGAGACCGGACAGGGTGATGCCGGTGTCGGTCGCGTGCACGTGCGCGTCGACGAACGCGGGAGTGATCGCGGCCCCGTCGAGCTCCACGACCGTCCTCGCCGACGGGGCGTCGCCGTCCGGCCCGACCCAGTCGACCCGGCCGTCCTGGACGAGGAGCGAGGTCGCGTGGGGATCGGCCGGGCTGTAGACGCGCCCGCCTCGATAGAGCGTGGAGGTCATGCCGTCCATCTTCCCGTGCGCGCTTCGAAGAGACGCCGCGCGGCGGGCTCGGCGCGCAGCAGATCGAGCGCGAATTCGGCGTGCCCGTGCGCGTAGCCGTTGCCGATGAGCATGGTGACGTCGGCCGCGAGACCCTCCGCACCCAATGCGGCCGCCGAGAACGACGTCGCCATGCTGAAGAAGATCACGGTGCCACGATCGGCGGTGGCCAGGATGGCGCCGTGCTCGCAGCCGGGTACGTCGACACAGACGACGGTGATCGTGGCGGGACCGCCGAGCGCCTCCGTGACCGCCCGGTGCAGCGCGACCGGGTCGCGGGCGTCGGCCAGCGCGACGTAATCGGCCAGCGACGCCTCCTCGAGGAGTGTGCGCTCGACCTCGTTGGGCACGACGCCGACGGTACGGGCGCCGGCTCGCCGGGCGGCGGCGAGCGAGAGCGAGCCCGACTTTCCGGCGCCGCCGATCACCGCCACCGACGGGTTTGGGTACGACCGGACGACCCTGTCGGTGAGCGCCGGCGCACCACACACGTCGAGCACGGCCAGCGCGAGCTCTGGATGCAGGTCGTCGGGGAGGACGGCCGCGATCGAGCGCGCGAACAGGATCGCGTGGCCTTCGGCGGGCGCCTGCTCCGAGCGGCCGTCCCATCGGGCCAGCCCGTCGGTGATCGCGAGCGGCGTGAGCGTGAGCGAGACGAGGGTGGCCACCCGGTCGCCGGGTTTGAGCCCGAGCGGCGACTCCGGCCCGACCTCGTCGACGGTGCCGATGAGCATGCCGCCGGAGCCGGTGACCGGGTTCTGCATCTTGCCGCGCTCATCGATGATCGCCAGCACCTCTGCGCGGACGGCTTCGCCGTCGCCGCCGTGCTTCGTGGCGAGTTGGCGGAAGCTCGCGGCGTCGAGATTGAGCCGCTCGACCGCGATGCGCACCTCATCCGGAGCGAGCGGCGCCGAGTTGTCGAGCCGCTGCGCGGCCTGCGGGAGCACACCGGTCGGGCTGAGGACGCGATGAAGCCCCACGGGCGACGATCCGGGCATATGCCGTATCTCTGGGGTGCTCATCGCGGCGCTCTCCTTGTGTACTGTAAATTCTCCGGCAGAATAGTGCGTAGGCAGGAATTTTTCCACTATGGTGGAGCGCCACCAACCCCCGGGGCCGAGGAGGAGCCGTCGTGACGCAGTCGGCAGCGCAGCCGTACGAGTATCGCCGCCGCGAACTGGTCGAACCGGACTGGACCCGGCTGCCGGGCTGGCGCCACGTCACCCGCGAGCAGTGGGAGTCCGTCCAGTGGCAAAGGGTCAACTGCGTGAAGAACATCAAGCAGCTGCGCGCCCTGCTCGGCGATCTGGTCGATGAGCGCTTCTACGACGACCTCTCCGCGGATCAGGAGAAGTTCGCGACGATGTCAATGCTCGTGCCGCCGCAGATGATGAACACGATGGTGCCGCATCTGACCGAGACGGCGCCCGGCTCGTGGACCGACGCGTTCTACGCCGACCCGATCCGCAACTACATGATCCCGGTGGCGTCGGATCGCCGTACCGACTGGCCCTCGCACCCACACTCCACCCGCGACTCGCTGCACGAGCACGACATGTGGGTGGCCGAGGGGCTCACCCACCGCTACCCGACGAAGGTGCTCGCTGAGCTGCTTTCGACGTGTCCCCAGTACTGCGGCCACTGCACCCGGATGGACCTCGTCGGCAACTCGACGCCGCAGATCGACAAGCTCAAGCTCACGTTGAAGCCGGTCGACCGCTACGAGGCGCACATCAACTATCTGCGGGCACACCCGGGCGTGCGCGACGTTGTCGTCTCCGGCGGCGACGTGGCCAACGTGCCGTGGCGCAACCTCGAGTCGTACCTGATGCGGCTGCTCGACATCGAGACGATCCGCGACATCCGCCTGGCCACGAAGGCGCTGGCGGCGCTGCCCCAGCATTGGCTGGCGCCGGATGTCGTGGAGGGCATGGAGCGGGTCGCCCGTACCGCCTCTCGGCGCGGCGTGAACCTCGCCATCCACACCCACGTCAACCACGCCCAGTCGGTCACCCCGCTGGTCGCCCGGGCCGCGAAGACGGCTCTCGATGTCGGTGTGCGCGACGTCCGGAACCAGGGCGTGCTCATGCGCGGGGTGAACGCGACCACGCCGGACCTGCTCGACCTGTGCTTCGCGTTGCAGGGAGAGGCGGGCATCCTGCCGTACTACTTCTACATGTGCGACATGATCCCCAACGCCGAGCACTGGCGGGTGTCCGTGGCGCAGGCCCAGGCGCTGCAGCACGACATCATGGGCTACCTGCCCGGGTACGCGACGCCGCGCATCGTCTGCGACGTGCCGTTCGTGGGCAAGCGCTGGGTGCACATGGTCACCGAGTACGACCGCGAGAATGGCATCTCGTACTGGACCAAGAACTACCGCACGTCCATTGAGGACGACGCCGTCGAGGAGCTGCGCTCAAAGCGCTACGCCTACTACGACCCAATCGACTCGTTGCCCGAGTCGGGCCAGCAATGGTGGCGCAAGCAGCTCGCCTCAGACCGCCTCGCCTCATAGCCCCCTCACCTCACGGCGCCCGCCTCATAGCGCCGATCATGATTTGCAGGGTCATGATCGAAGGGGATTCGGCGACCTTGAGCTCATGATCGAAGGGGATTCGGCGACCTTGATCTCATGATCGAAGGGGATTCGGCGGCGGGGGTCGGTCGCGGTCGGTGCCCGGATCCGCACAATCCGGACGATGCTGGCCACATGGCAGCGTCGGCTGCGTAGTGATCGGTGATTCCGGTGCAGATGTAACGTTTCTCGTCACTTTCTTACCGCGGAGTCGGATCTTGCCGCGGCGCGCACACCCGTGACGTGCCCACTCCACCCCGCACTTCCCCCCGACCCCGCCAAGATGCGCGCGATCATGAGTTGGCGGTCGCAGATAGGTGCCGATCATGACCTCCAAATCATGATCGGCGATTGAAGTGGGTAGCGGAACGGGTGGGGTGGGCGAGTTGGGCGGCCATCCACGTGCACCACTCCTCGCGCATCCGCTCGAAGGCGACACCCATGCGCAGAGTCGCATAGTTACCGAAACGCGGATGGTCCACGGCGTACGCGCCGATCTCGTCCAACTCGGCCTTCTGGCGCTCGTACTCCTCCGCGCGCTGGCCGTACTCCCGGGACATGGCCTGATAGAACTCGTGCATCTCGTCGGCATTCGCCGCCGCGACGGAGTAGGTCTTGACCATGAGCTCGTCGCGCGGTGCGCGCGGTTCTGGCGGCCGTGGCAGCCACGCCGCGAGCGCGTCCCGCCCGGTCGACGTGATGGCGTAGGTCTTCTTATCCCGCGGCCCGGGCCCCCGGCCGGCCTCGTACTCGACCAGGCCGGCCTGCGTCAGCCGTCCCAATTCCGGGTAGATCTGGCTCTGCTGGGCGGTCCAGTAGTAGCCGATCGGCCGCCGCAGCAGCCGCCCCAGCTCGTATCCGGTCTGCGGCGACCGTGCGAGCAGGCCGAGCATCACGTAGCCGAGCATGCTGATTGACACCGCTTCGTGACCTCGATCGCTCTTGGCATTGCTATGTCATAGTTGACATAGTCACCAGCATGACACGCCTGTCGCACGCTATGACACGCCTGTCGCAAGCGGGGTGGCGTGGTGCGGTCGTGGTCATCGTCGCGATGGCCATCAGCTCGTGCGCCGGCTCCCCGAGCCCGGACGGGCCGCCCGCTACGGGGGCGGGCGGCCCCAGCGGCCCCGCGCGACCAACGCCGACGCCCACTCCCGAGGCCGATCGCGCGGCGCCCGGGACGCGCCTGCAGGGCATCGAGTGGGCGGGCAAGCAGCGGACGTACGTCGTGCACGCTCCGCCGACGTACAGCGCGAACCGCCCGCTGCCGCTCGTGATCGCCCTGCACTACTTCCCCGGCAACGCCGAGGGGATGGCCTTCATGACCGGGCTCGACGCGAAGGCGGACAAGGAGGGCTTCGTCGTCGCGTACCCGAACGGCATCAACGGGGCGTACAACGCGCTGTACTGCTGCAACACCACCGAGGACGACGTCGGGTTCATCAAGGCGCTCATCGCGCGCATGCAGCACCTGTGGCGGGTCGACCCCGACCGGATCTACGCGACCGGCATCTCCAACGGCGCCGATATGAGCTACAAACTCGCGGTGGAACTGCCGGGCACGTTCGCGGCGATCGCGCCGGTCAGCGGAGCATTCGCCGGTCGAGCAGTCGACGCCGACCCGAATTACGCGCCCCGCACGCCGGTATCGGTCATCACGTTCCTCGGCCGGCTCGATGGACAGTTCCGCCGGATGGAGGCGGGAGTCGCCGGCTGGCGGCAAAGGCTCGGCTGCACCGCGGGCGCCAGCACACCCATTCCATCCGCGAGCGGCGTGAGCCGGAGCACCGCCACGTGCCGAGATGGCAGCGAGTTCGTCGCCTACACGATCGCCGGCATGGCCCACGCATGGCCGGGCGGTGTTCCCCGCGGGCGCCTGTCCGATCCGGTCGCGGGCATCTCCGCCACCGATCTCATGTGGACGTTCTTCGCGGCCCATCCCCGGCGGTCGTGATGGGTGGCCGATCCACGAGCGAGGGATCCACCAGCGAGGGATGGCCGACCCAGAGCAACTGACCGACCGATTCGTTGTCGGGATCCGTCACCACGCTCCAGCCAGGGGCGCACATGTTCCACTCAGCGCCGCGGCGGCTGACCCGGGCGGGGCCAAGGAAGGTCGTGCTGCTCATGCCCAGGCCAGCGTCGGCGACGGCGCCTCGGAACCCGGCCGAGCGCCGGAAGACGGCCGCGCCGAAGTCCAC
>JAXIPB010000011.1:0-42108 GCA_045403155.1 Micromonosporaceae bacterium | reverse complement strand
AGTGCGTGCGCGCGTGCAGCCCACCGTCATCGCAAGATCACCATTTCGGGGCGGGAAGGTGATGTCTGGCGGCATTCCCATCGGACGCACCGGTCGACAAGGGCGTCCCTGGCGTTCCGCCGGATGACGGCCGTCGATCATGAGCTGACGGTCGCCAAATGGCGTCGATCATGATTTGGAGGTCATGATCGGCGCTGATTTGAGACGCCCAAATCATGATCGGCGCTCGAGGGCGGGATGACGCATGGGCCGCCGGTCCACCATGGACCGACCAGCTCTCGGGTCTCATCGCCGAACGGATTGACACCTGGGCCGTCGGCGAGCGCGTGGGCGAGGAGCACGTGAAGGCACTTGACCCGCGTCGGCATCCCGCCGGCGGAGACACCGGCGATCTCCTCAACGTGAGCGATCGACTCGCGCCGGGCCAGGTAGCGCTCGTGCGCCTGAAGATAGCGGGCCGCAAGATCGGGATCCGTTTCCAGCCGGGCCGACATCTCACGCATGATGCCCGCGGATTCCAGCCCACTCACCGCGGCGGTGGCGCGGGGGCAGGTCAGGTAGTACAGCGTCGGGAACGGGGCGCCGTCGGGCAGCCGAGGCGAGGTCTCAACGACGTCGGCAAGCCCACACGGGCATCGATGCGCCACGGCCCGGGCGCCACGCGGGATCCGCCCAAGCTGCGCGGCAACCGTGTCCCGGTCGGTGGCGTCGAGGGGGTCGGCGGAACCTCTGTCCATGCCATCCAGTGCACCACGTCGCTCAGGAGCCGGTGGGATTGTCCGCCGCCTGTAGGTTGGACCAGAGCTGCTCGTACCAGGTCGCCTCGGGGTCCTTTGCCCCCGAGTCCGTGACCGCAGGCGGCACTCCGACCACATAGAACAGCTCGCCCTTGCGTACCAGTTGCAGCCGGCTACGCGCCTGCGCGATGACGTAGTCCTCGTCGTCCCATTTGGCGACGCGATCGGTCAGTTCCTGGATCCGCTTGCGCTGCTCCACCTGCGCCGACTGCATCTGGTCGATTTGCGCCTGCTGCGCCAGGTAGGTGCGCACCGGATACGCGTACGCCAGCATCAGAGCGAGCAGCAGCAGACCGATCGCCGCGGCACGGCCCGAGACTCGACGAGGGAGGCGAGGTGCCTTGGTACGACGGGCGGGGCCGGCCGCGCGCCGGAGGCCACCGGCGCGCTGGCCTGCTCGCGGTTCGTCGCGAACCTCACTCGTTCCCGGCCCCCCGCGAGCCGGCCGGGTCGGCGCGTGAAGGCGAGCGCCGCGTTCGACGGTCCCGCGTGTGCCAGCGCGCTGGCCGGGGGGGCGGGCGCCGCGCGCTGCGGCAGGGCGAAGCCCTCCATGTGTGGGACCCTGCCCACTGGGCATGCGCCGCTGACTCATCGCCGCCACTGATTCATCGCCGTCGCCGTCTCTCGTATCTTCCGTCGTGCCTCATGCCACGTGGTAACGCCGAATCCCGACGACTCTCACCCGTGGATCATCAAGCGTTACGGTACCGAGGAAACGCGCCGGCGCCGGCGTAACGCGCCGCGTCGTCGAGCTCGTCTTCGATGCGCAGGAGTTGGTTGTACTTGGCCACCCGCTCAGAGCGAGCCGGTGCGCCCGTCTTGATCTGACCGCATCCCGTCGCCACGGCGAGGTCGGCGATCGTGGTGTCCTCAGTTTCGCCCGACCGGTGGCTCATCATGCACCGGAAGCCCGAGCGCTGCGCCAACTCCACAGCGTCGAACGTCTCGGTCAGCGAGCCAATCTGGTTCACCTTCACCAGCACCGCGTTCGCCGCGCCCTCGGCGATGCCGCGAGCGATCCGCTCCGGGTTGGTGACGAAGAGGTCATCCCCCACGATCTGAATCCGGCCGCCGAGCGCCGCGGTGAGCGCCTTCCAACCCGCCCAGTCCTCTTCGGACAGCGGGTCTTCGATCGAGACGATGGGATAGGCCTCAACGAGGCCCCGGTAGTAGGCGATCATTTCGTCCGCCGACTTCGAGGTGCCTTCGAAGACATACGAATCGTCGGAGAAGAACTCGGTCGCCGCTACATCGAGGGCGAGCACGATGTCCGTCCCGAGCGTGTAGCCAGCGGCCTGGACTGCCTCGGCGATGAGGTCGAGCGCCGCGGCGTTGGCCGGCAGGTTCGGGGCGAAGCCGCCCTCGTCGCCGAGGCCGGTGGAGAGACTCTTCTTCTTGAGCACGGCCTTGAGCGCGTGGTAGACCTCGGTGCCAGAGCGCAACGCCTCGCGAAACGTTGGCGCGCCGATCGGAGCGATCATGAACTCCTGGATATCCACATTGGAGTCCGCGTGCGCGCCACCGTTGAGGATGTTCATCATCGGCACAGGCAGCAGGTGGGCGTTGGGGCCGCCGAGGTAACGGAAGAGGCTCAGCTCGGCCGAGCCGGCGGCAGCCTTCGCGACGGCGAGCGACACACCCAGGATCGCGTTCGCGCCGAGGCTGGACTTGTCGGGTGTGCCGTCGAGGTCGAGCATCTTCTGGTCGATCGCCCGCTGGTCGCTCGCCTCGTAGCCGACGAGTTCCTCGACGATGCGGTCCTCGATGTTGACGACCGCGGTCTGCACGCCCTTCCCACCGTAGCGCTTGGGGTCGCCATCGCGCAGTTCGATCGCCTCGAAGGCGCCGGTGGACGCGCCGGACGGCACCGCCGCGCGCGCGATCGTGCCATCGTCCAATCCGATCTCGACCTCGACGGTCGGGTTGCCCCGCGAGTCCAGGATCTCCCTGGCGACGATTCCCTCGATGGTGGCCACGTCAGTGTCGCTCCTCGCTGCGTTCAGGTCGTATGGAGGTCCGCTGCGCTGCGGTCGAGCCTTTCCGATTGAGCCTATCGTCATGAGCCTATCGTCACTGCGTCAGCCGATCTGGAGTAGGTGGCGAAGGTGGCGCGGGGACGGGCTTCCGTGGCTGAGCATGGTGTCGTGCCAACTCGCGGCCGATTCGCCCGCCGGCCGCGCGGCCGCGATGGCGGCGACTTCGCTGTAGCCGACGAAGTACGTCGACAGCTGGGTGGAGGTCAGTAGCGCCCGACGCCACTTCCCAGCCGCCTCGCCCTCCTCCTGGAATCCCCGCTGGGTCATCAGAGCCATCGCCTCTCCCTCGGTCATGCCATCGCAGTGCACGAGCTGGTCGATGATGGCATTGATGGTCATGCGTAGCTGCATCTTGAGCTGCTGGAGTCGGATGGCCAGGCCGCCGAAGCCACCATCGACCATGATCTGCTCGGCGTAGACCGCCCATCCCTCGATGAATGGGCCAGACCAGGCCACTGAGCGGGACCGGGTGGAGCCGGCGTAGCGGCGCGAGTGGGCGAGCTGCAGGAAATGGCCCGGCATCGCCTCGTGCACGGTGAGGTTACGGACCATATGATCGTTGTACTCACGATAGAAGGACTCCACTCGCTCGGGTGACCAGTCGGACGGGGTCGGTGCGATGCAGTAGAAGGTCGGAACCTCGGTGGTCTCGAGCGGTCCGGGAGCGTCACAGTAGGCCACCGCCACGCCGCGGGCGAACTCGGGCATTTCTTGGATGACACAGGGATCGTCCACAAGTGACACCAGCGAGTTTTCGCGAACGAACTGCGTTGTCTCGTCCAGCGTGTGCTTCGCGAGATCTACGATCGTGTTGTTGTCGGGATGGTCGTTGGAGAGGCGGTTCAACGCCTCCCGTACCGTGTCGTCGTCTGCCCGTCCACCCACGAGTTGTGCCGACGCCTGCCGGATCTGCTCACCCACCCGCTCAAGGTTCTCCTTCGCCAGGCTGAGCACTTCGGCCGCCGTCAACTCTGTGTCCAGCGTGTGCCAGAGCTTGGCCTCCCACAACCGGCGCCCCAACCGCGGGTCGTGCCCGTCGTCGGGGGGCCTCGCGCGGTCGTCAAGCCAGCCGGCGAACGAGTCCAGCGACGCCGCGGCCACGTCGACCAGTGTCTCCACCGTGGACGCCATCCCCGGCGCCTCGGACAGGAGGGCCGGCACTTCTGAGCGTACGAAGGAAGCCGTGCCCCGAAACTGCGCGGCGGCCGTCTCCAGATGAATGCGAGGGCATTGCCCGAGCACCGATCGCGCCGTTCCGAGCGCGTCGGGAACGGTGGCCAGTCGAGCGGCCACCGCCTCGAGTCGCTCGGCGGCGGGCGCGAACGGTCGAGCGACGACGGCGTGCAGCAGCGAGCCTGGGTTGTGGGCCAGCGGATTCCATTCGTGCTCGCGCACCTCCGTGAGGCTGAACAGGGCGCGCTCTACCAAGGAGAGGAGCTGTTCGTGGTCTACGCGCTCGGCGATGTCAAGCTCGTCCGTGTCCACACCGGACAGCGCGCTAGACGCTTCGCGCAGCATCGCCACCCGCGACGCGATCCCATCCGTGGAGAGATCAGGCAGTCGGCCGTCGAACCGGTGATCCCCGGCACTGCTCGCCAGGTTCGGATCGGTGGCGAGCAGGTCATCAATGACGCGCTCCGCGCGGGCGACAAAGCCGAGGTCGGACATGCCCGCCAAACTATCAGCGCTGGCCGATCCACCCCCGGTACGGCCGGGGACCGACATCGAGCTTGTTGGTAACCTGGACGATCTCGTCGTAGTTCACGGCACCGGTGACCAGGAGATCGACGCCGTCCAGCGCTACGTGCGCCCAGCCTCCGGCGTCGCCTTCGTAGTCGCGCGTCAACCCCGACCGGCCGCGAACCGTTGCCGGAATGCCGGCCGGCGGCGCCGCGATGTCAGGACCGTACTCGACACTGAGCAGCACGGCGGCGCCGTCTCCGACGAGGACGGAACGGGTCGACCGCCAGGTCGGCCCCCACGCCGACAATTTGATCTGCTGCTCCGCGTACTCGGTAAGGAAGTCCGGCAACCAGTTGAGGCGAAGTGGACACTCCACGCCCGAGACACCATCCGGTTTGACCGAGCGGGCGATTCGCACCGCGACGGCTCGGCCGTCAGCGACACCATTCACGTATACGGCGAGACGCAGCCCTTTTTCGATCCGCCAGATGACCTGGGGGACGTGATCATCCGCGTCGGACAGACCGCCGTCGTCACCATTGATCGTCACGGCCGGGCGCCAGTCGCCGATCGCGAGCCGATTCACCGGCGCCAAGACCAGCCGGATACGCGCGGTTGCGTCGCTCCTCTGGTCCGGCGACAAGCGGGCGTCCTCGACCCGCAGCCACTCTCGCACCTGGTACTTCGATCCGTCCACCGCGACGGAGGAGGTCCGGGACGTCTCGACGAAGCCCTCCGGCAACCAGGTCGGCCGGTACCGCATGGCGACCCGCTCGACGGCGGCATCGGAGATCGGCTCCGCTGCGGCGGGACCCAGGTTCGGCGGCGTGCGCACATCCGGACCGGACTGCCCATTTGCTGCCCGGGGACCAGGCTCCAGCCAGCCGAGCACCGCCGGCACACCGATGGCCCCGCTTGCCGCCATCGCGCCGCCCGCGAAGAGCAACGCACGGCGCTGTCGATGGGCGCGGGCGCGGCTCGCGAACCCCGCCCTTATCGAAGCCGGGTCCGGTGCCCGCGAGACCACATGGTCAAGCGCCGCCCGGATCTCGTCGTCCGTGATCATGCTGAACCCCTTCCAGTGAGCGCCGCCCGGCCGGCCACGGCGCCCCTTGCCGATGAGCCCCGTAGAGTCGCCAGAGCCCGAGAGGCGTGGCTGCGCACCGTGGCTTCGCTGCAGCCGAGCAGGTCGGCGATCTCCGCGTCCGTTGAACCTTCGTAGAACCGAAGCGCGATCACCGCTCGCTGCCGCGGCGGCAGCGCCGCGATCATCGCCACCACCGCGTCCCGCTCGACCACGCGGCCGGCCGGATCATCCACCGTCGGCGCCACCGTGGCGATGGTCTCGTCCCGCACGGGGATCGCCCGACGCGCCCCGCGCCGCCGCCACGACAGAAACTCGTTGAGGACCATCCGCCGGACGTACGCCTCTGGCTGGTCCACGCTGCCGATACGGCCCCACCGCGTCTGCGCCCGCACCAGTACCTCCTGCACCACGTCCTCGGCCAGGTGCGGGTCGCACGTCACCGCCGTCGCATAGCGCAGCAGCGCGGGCAACCGCGCGCCGACGAACTCGTCGAAGGTCACAGGTCGCTCCTTGGTTCAAACGCCGTTGCTGCTAGAACGCGAGCGACCTAGCAGATTGTGGAGCGTACCCGCAGATCAGGCCTCAGCCGCCCGCACCGCGTCGGCGTGAACGAGCGCGGCACGACGGAGCGCCGCCTCGGCGTCCAGTCCGCGTGCCTCCGCCACGGCCACGAGGGCGAGGAGCACGGCCCCCAGGGCGGCCTCATCGGCGATCTCGGCCGGAGCCTCCGGCACCGGCGCCGCGACCTCGGATCGGCGGGCGCGCGAGAGGACCTTGGCAGCCAACGCGAGCGCGGGTTGGCTGAGCGCGATCCCGTCCATCGCCGAGTCTCGGGCCTTCTCCTCGCGCTTGATCCGCTCCCAGTTCTCGATGATCTCGTCCACGTCGGCGACCTGGGTATCACCGAAGACGTGGGGGTTGCGTCGGATCAGTTTCTCCACCAGGCCGCCGGCGAGGTCGTCCACGGTCCATGGCCGGTCGGCCTCCTCAGCCATCCGTGCGTGCAGCACCACCTGCAGGAGCACGTCGCCCAACTCTTCGCGCAGCGCGGCGAGATCGTGGGCATCGATGGCGTCGTACGCCTCGTACGCCTCCTCGAGGAGGTAGCGGGCCAGCGTCTGATGCGTCTGCTGACGCTTCCACGGGTCTCCGCCAGGCGAGGCGAGCCGGTCGATGACGGCGACCACGTCGAGCAGCCGGGCACCGGCCGGATCCCACGATCCGTACATCAACTCCAGTTCGGCGAGGTCGGGCTCGCGGGCCAGTCTCAGGCCAAGGTCGCGGGCGAGAGCCTCGTCGCCGGACGGACCAGACAGCCAGATGATCGTGCCGTGCTCGGCCAGCGCGGACAGGACGTCAGCGGGTTCGGCCGGGATGATCGAAACAGTGGCACCCGCGGCGCGCAGTGCCAAGGAGAGGTCGCTCTCGGTCGAGGCAAAGACCGGATTTGTCCGGACGAGATCCCACGCCTGCGCGGTCAGCAGCCCGGCCGGCAGGCGGGGCGACGTCACCAACAGGACGATGCGGCCCACGATGTCAAGCCAGCTCAGCTGCGTCAGTCCAGGTCGCGGACCGCGTCGGAGGCCGGCTCGCCCATCTCGAGCACGACGAGCGGCTCCCCGGATCCGAGATCGCTGACGGTGAACTCCATCGGCCGGTAGCGCGGGTTTACCCGCACATCTCCTTCGGCGACCATCTGGGTCAGTACCCGGTTGACCGCGACCGCCTGCTGCAGACCTGTGTCCGCGGCGAGTTGGTCCCGGATCTGGCTCAGTGGCACGGTCACAAGTTGCTTTGCCTTCGCTCGGTCGTAGATGTCCTGGAGTTCGGCATCGGTCGGGGTGGCCGCGCTAGTGACCGGAACTCCGGCCAAGCAGGAGTACATCTTCGCCCGCTCGCGGGCGTAGTCGGAACTCGCCGGCACCTGGTCCACGGCGGCGATCTGCTCCGGCGAGATCTCAGTGCTGGGGAAGCCCTGCCTCGCCTGCAGGTCGGCGCAGACCCGGGTGAGGACCAGGGTGGTCACGACATCGGAGCGGGATGGCTTGCTCTCCATCGCGCTCGCATAGGGCTCAGGGGAGGCCTGGGTTGGTGCCGGCGTCGGGGCGCCCGCTTCCCGCTTGAGCGCCTGAGCGTTGTTGTATACCTGGTCTACCTGCGCCTCGGTGATGCTCTCGGATCCAACGTACGCAGCGACCTCTGGATCGGACTGGCAGCCGGAAGCGACGAGGCCAAGGGTGAGCAGAGCCACCGCGGCATAGCCGTGAGCGGCGCGCAGGCGGACGGGCTGCATGTTCGTCACTCTCTCACCCGCGATCTGCCACAGACGCGTCGGGGTTACCGTCTGCCGGTTGCTTCGATCTTGGAAACGGCTGACAAGCCACTGGACGCGGCCGATCGGACCAGCGGCCAACACGGGACGGAATAACTCTTCTAGCCGGATTGGGTGCGGTTTTGCCGGCTAGAGGCGGCAACGCCACTCGATCATTCGATCTTGCAGTCTGGGCGGGCGCACCGCTTCGGCGCTCCTGTCCAGCCGCCGAGTCGAAGTACCGAGGCCACCTGAGCGGCGACCGCACACGGATAGGAATCCACGTCCCCGAGGCCATAGCGGAGAATCCGGTCGCCGCCCTCGACGGTCGCGTTGTCACGCCGCTGGTCGCACCAGCGCTCGTGGTCGGGGTGGGCCGCGCGGCCATCGAGCTCGACTCTCGTACGAAATCGCCGGTAGGAAACGTCGTCGTAGTTCCTGCTGCCGCCGCGATCGACGCGCAGTTGACGATCGGCTGCCGGCAGGCGCGGCCTTTCGACGGCGCGGAGATACCTCACCTCGAGGAACGAGTGGCATCCGGCGGCAACATCGTGGTGGATAACCCACCCGATACCGGGTGCGGTTTTACCGGCTGGAGCCGGTAGAACCTCACCCGATCACGAGGATTGGTGGTCGAGCACGGTGGTGAGGAGCGTCTGGCACCACTCCAGGAGCGCGACGTCACGGACTGGTTCGCCGCCCACGCGCTTGGTCATCGGTCGCACCACCGAGACCTGGTCGGAGACGGCCTTATACACCGCGTCCGGGTAGTACCGCTTCAACCGGAGCTGTCTCGAGTCCGGCAGCGGCATCGGTGCGAATCGCACGTGCCGCCCCTGAAGGGAGACGTCGGTGAGGCCGTGCTCGCGGGCGACGAGGCGGAAGCGCGCCACCGCGAACAGATTCAGCACCTGCTCCGGCGGCTCACCGTAGCGGTCGCGCATCTCCGCCTGGACCTCGGCGAGCCGCTCGGCGGTCTTCGCCTCGGCAACCTTCCGATACATTTCGAGCCGGAGTCGCTCCACGCCGATGTAGTCGTGCGGCAGGTGCGCGTCCACCGGAAGATCGATCTTGACGTCGACCGCCTCCTCGGGCGCCTCCCCCTTGAAGTGCTGAACGGCCTCGCCGACCATCCGCACGTAGAGGTCGAAGCCCACGCCCTCAATGTGACCCGATTGTTCCCCGCCGAGCAGGTTGCCCGCACCGCGGATTTCGAGATCCTTCATCGCGACATACATGCCAGCGCCCAGCTCGGTGTGCTGCGCGATCGTGGCCAGCCGCTCGTGGGCATGCTCGGTCAGCGGCCGCTCCGGCGGGAAGAGGAAGTACGCGTACGCCCGTTCCCGCGCGCGCCCGACGCGGCCCCGGATCTGGTGCAGCTGGGCAAGACCCAGGAGATCCGCGCGCTCAACGATGAGCGTGTTCGCGTTGGGGATGTCGAGCCCCGACTCCACAATGGTCGTACAGACCAGAACGTCGAACTCCTTCTCCCAGAAGGCGACCATGATCTTCTCCAGCGCGTCCTCTCCCAATTGGCCATGGGCCACCCCGACCTTCGCCTCGGGGACCAGCTCCCGTAGCTTGCGCGCCGCTCGTTCGATGGACTCGACCCGGTTGTGCAGGTAGAACACCTGCCCGTCGCGGAGCAGCTCGCGGTGGATCGCCGCGGTCACCTGGCGGTCATCCTGCGCCCCCACGAACGTCAGCACCGGGTGTCGCTCCTCTGGTGGGGTGGCGATCGTCGACATCTCGCGAATGCCCGTGATCGCCATCTCCAGGGTCCGCGGGATCGGCGTGGCCGACATGGTCAGGACGTCGACGTGAGCACGGAGGCTCTTGAGGTACTCCTTGTGCTCGACGCCGAAGCGCTGCTCCTCGTCGACCACCACGAGTCCCAGGTTCTTGAACCGGGTCGTTGACTGCAGCAGGCGGTGGGTTCCGATCACTACATCGGCGGTACCGTCCGCGATCTTGAACTGGGTCTGCTCCGCCTCTTTGGGAGTCTGGAACCGGGACAGCTGCGCGATCTGAATCGGGAACTGGTTCATGCGGTCGGAGAAGGTGTTGAAGTGCTGCTGCGCGAGCAGAGTCGTCGGCACGAGCACGGCCACCTGCTTGCCGTCCTGGACCGCCTTGAACGCAGCCCGCACGGCGATCTCGGTCTTGCCATATCCGACGTCGCCGCAGATCAGCCGGTCCATGGGAACCGGCTTCTCCATGTCGACCTTGACCTCCTGGATAGCGGAGAGCTGGTCGGGCGTCTCGGTGTAGGGGAATGCGTCTTCGAGCTCTTGCTGCCACGGGGTATCGGGACCGAAGGCGTAGCCCTTCGAGTGCTGCCGCGCGGCGTAGAGCTGGATGAGTTGAGCGGCGATCTCACGAACTGCCTTACGGGCGCGCGACTTTGCCTTCTGCCAGTCGCTGCCGCCCATCTTGTGCAGCGTCGGATTCTCGCCGCCGACGTATCGGGAGAGCAGGTCGAGCGCGTCGGTCGGGGCGAAGAGGCGATCACCTGGGTGGCCGCGCTTGCTCGGCGCATACTCGATGACGATGTACTCCCGGTCGGCGCCGTTCACCGTGCGCTGGACCATCTCCACGTAGCGACCGATGCCATGCTGCTCGTGCACCACATAGTCACCGGCCCGCAATTCCAAGGGGTCGATCGTGTTTCGACGCCGGCTTGGCATCTTGCGCATGTCCCTTGTGGATGCGCCCCGGCCGCCGCTGATGTCGGCCCCGGTGACGACGGCGAGCCGCCCGGCCCCATCCACCAAACCGTGCTCCATCCCGCCGGTGGTGACCAGGATCTCGCCCGCCGCCGGCGCATCGTCTATCCGGTCGACCAAGCGAACCCCGACACCTGCGTCGCGAAGCACCTCGGCGGCTCGCTTGGCCGGCCCGTGGCCCTCAAACACGAGCGCTACACGCCAGCCGTCGGCGGCCCACCGCGTGAGGTCGTCAACGACGCGGCCGGTTTCGCCGTGGTAGAGCGGGACCGCCTGCGCGCCGAGGGCGATGGTTCGCCCGGTGTCGGCGCTCACCTGCGGAAGGAGATCGGGTTCCGGCTCGCGCCATGGTTCGTCCTCATAGGAGGGCTTCGCCTCCGGCTCGGCGACCCCGAATGGGCTCACCGACCACCAGGGCTGGCCCAGGCTGGCCGCCGTCCTCCGTACCTCTCCCAGGGTCTTGAACGCCGCGGCGCCGAGGTCCACAGGGGCCTTTCCGCCGCCGGCCGCAGCCGCCCAGCTCGCCTGAAGGAACTCCTCGCTGGTGCGGACGAGGTCGTTCGCGCGAGTGCGGATCCGCTCCGGATCGCAGAGCAGGACGACGGTTCCCTCCGGCATGCAGTGCAGGACCAGCTCCAACGACTTCGATCCTTCGAGCAGAGCCGGCGCCAACGACTCCATACCCTCGACCGGAATGCCGGCGGCCAGCTTGTCGAGCATCTCCGCCAGCTCGGGGTGCTTCTCGGCCAGGGCACGCGCTCTCGCCCGTACATCTTCGGTAAGGAGGAGCTCGCGGCAGGGCGGCGCCCACATGCGGTCGACCTTCTCGATGGTCCGCTGGTCCGCCACAGCGAAAGTGCGAATCTCCTCGATCTCGTCGCCCCAGAACTCGACCCGAAGCGGATGCTCCTCGGTGGGCGGGAAGACGTCGAGAATGCCGCCGCGAACCGCGAACTCGCCGCGCTTGGTGACGAGGTCGGCGCGTGCGTACGCGATGTCGGCCAGCCGGCGTACCACGGCTTCAAGATCGGCGGTGGTTCCGGTGCGGAGCTCGACGGGCTCGAGGTTTCCCAGATTCTTCAGCTGGGGCTGGAGTACGGAGCGGACCGGCGCCACGACGACGCTGAGCTCCCCGGTCGCCTCGTCGGGGTGGGCCAGGCGGCGCAGCACCGCGAGCCGCCGCCCCACGGTGTCGCTGCGCGGGGAGAGCCGCTCGTGCGGGAGGGTCTCCCAGGCCGGATAGACAACGACCCGCTCGGGCGGGATCAGGTCGGCGAGCGCGGCGGCCAGGTCCTCGGCCTCCCGGGTCGTGGCGGTCACCGCGAGAACCGGGCGCCCAGCACCGCCTCGATCGGGGTCGGCGGCGAGCATCGCCGAGACGATCGATCGCAGCGAGGCCGGCGCGGTGATGTCCACCTGATCGGCATCGGCGTCAGGGTCAATCGCGAGCGCCCGGGCGCGGGCGAGGGCTGGGTCATCGAGGGCCGCGGTGAGCAGTCCTGCGAGCAACATGGCGTCTCCTGCCGTTAGCCGGGCACGCACGACTGCCCCCTGCCGGGAGCGACAGGGGGTGTGGCGTTGCGAGACCAGCCTAGCGCGCGCGACACCGTGCTCAAGGACCGGCCCGACAGTGGCCTCAATGGTCACTGGGCGGATCTCGCGTTCGTTCGGACCGTGACGACCTGCACGACGGCGGAGCCAAGATCGCGTCGATCATGATGTGACTGTCATCCAATCGCGCCGATCATGACCTCCAAATCATGATCGGCGCACAAGGGGGGCAGCTCGGTCATGATCACGGGGATCATGAGCAGGTCAATAATGGGCGGAGATGCGGTGGCTTGGGCCGTCGATCCGGATCGTGCCTCCATAGGGGACGATCAATTGCGGGTCGGTGTGGCCGATGTCCAGGCCCGTAACCAGCAGGGCCGACGGGTTGTACTCCGCGAGGGCGCGCTCAAACGCCCCATACACGGCGCTTGTGTACTCCGCCTTCTGTTCAGGGGACTGAGGCCGCTCGGGGGTCGATGCCTGAGGCCGCCCAACCAGCACGGCCGGAAACTGCTCCAGCAACCCACGCTCCCCCATGTTGCGCAGAATCCGGTAGACCTCGATCGGCGGAGGCATCTCCTCCGACGTCTCCAGGAACAGCACACCGCCGGCGAAGACATCCGACGGCTGCACCAGCCCGGCCTGCAACAGCCAGGAGGCGATCTCAATGTTGCCGCCCCACGACCGGCCCTCGACCACCCCGGTCGCGTTCTGCCAGGCCCAGCCGTCCGACGTGGACATCGCCGCCTCCACAGCCAAAGATGCCACGTCAGACCAGTCGCCATACTCATCGGTCCACTCCGTGGCCGGAGTCAGATCACCCCATCCGCTGCCGAACAGGGCGAAACGGAGCGAGTCCTCATGGGCGGGGTGCAGGCGACCGCGCCGGCCGAGGTGCACCATGACCGAGCCGCCGTGGTAGCCGACAACGCCAAGATTGAACAACCAATTGAGCAGGTTCGTGTTGTCGCTGTAGCCGAAGAAGGGCTTCGGGTTCGCCCGGATCAGCTCGCCGTCGAGGTGGCGCAGCACGGTGATCTGGTCGTCGCCACCGATGCTGGCGAGAACCGCAGTGATCGTCGGATCGGCGAAGGCGTCGTTGACGTCACGCGCCCGGTCCTGAGCCGAGGCCCCCATCACCCGCGTGGTCGGATACTCGACCGGCTCGACGCCGTACGTCTGCCGCAGCCGGCGCAGGCCGAGCTCGAACACGTCCGGGTAGCGGCCGGGTGAGCCAGCTGAGGGGGAAACGACGGCCACTCGGTCACCCGGCTGCGGCTTAGGCGGATAGATCATGCATCGCAACCTAGGCAACAGACGCGGCTCGGGCCACCGATAACATCGACTGTGCCCGGACAGCGCCGTCCCCGCACTCGGGAAAGGACCATCCGGTGACCACGGACAACAGCGCGCCCGCCGATCTCGACGCGGATCTTCGGGCGAGCATCAGGCGCCTCGGTGTGCTGCTTGGCCAAGCATTGGCGCGCCAGGAGGGCCAGCCGCTCCTCGACCTGGTCGAGAAGGTACGAGGGCTGGTGCGCACCGACGGCGCGGCGGCCGCTCGCCTCCTCGCCGAAGTCGACCTCACGACGGCCACGCAGCTGGCCCGGGCCTTCTCCACCTACTTCCACCTCGCTAACATCACCGAGCAGGTGCACCGGGCGCGGGAGCTGCGTCGGCACCGGGCCACGCACGGCGGGTGGCTCGACCGCGCGGCACAGCTGATCCGCGAAGGCGGCATACCGAGAACGGAGATCGCGGCCGCGGTAGGGCGGCTCGCCATCAGGCCGGTGTTCACGGCCCATCCGACCGAGGCGGCGCGCCGGTCAATCCTGTCGAAGCTTCGGGCGGTCGCCGACGAACTGGACGCCGAGGCTGGCCGAGTCGCACTCGACGGTGAAAGCCCGGCGGACGCGGAGCGGACGGAGCGGCGTCTCGCTGAGCTCATCGACACCCTCTGGCAGACCGATGAGCTGCGCCAGACGCGGCCCGACCCGCGGGACGAGGCGCGCAATGCGGTGTACTACCTGACAGACCTCGCGGCCGCGGCCGCGCCGCGGGTTCTTACCGATCTCGCCGCGACCCTGAACGGGCTTGGCGTTGAGGTCGACCCCACCCAGCGGCCGGTGACATTCGGGACCTGGATCGGTGGCGACCGGGATGGCAACCCGTTCGTAACGCCGGCCGTCACTCGAGACGTTCTGCTGATCCAGCATGAACATGGAATCCGCGTGGTCGAGTCCATTCTGGACGATCTCATTACCGAGCTGTCGGTTTCGCGCCGGCTGCGGCCGGTATCCCTCGACCTGGCGGCGAGCCTTGCCGCGGATCTCGATGCTCTGGGTTTGGCCGTGTCCGAGCGATACCGGCGAATCAACGCCGACGAGACTTACCGGCTCAAGGTTCACTGCATCCAGGCGAAGCTGGCCAATACCCGTTCGCGACTGGCCGCAGGGGGTCCGCACCGGCCGGGACAGGATTACTACGGCAGCACCGACCTCGTGGCGGACCTAGAGCTGATGCGCGCGTCGCTGGCGCAGCACGGCGGCGCGTTGAGCGCCACCGGTCGACTCGCGGAGGCCGTACGGGTAGTCTCCGCATTCGGGCTGCATCTGGCCACAATGGACGTACGTGAACACGCGGACGCCCACCATGGCGCACTGGCAGAGCTGTTGTCGAGAGCGGGCGAGGTCGCCAACTACGACGTGTTGAACCGGGTCGAGCGGACCGACCTACTCGTACGGGAGCTGCAGAGCCGCCGACCGCTCTCCGGGGTCACCACACGGCTGACCGAGACCGCGCGCCGGACGGTTGACGTGTTCGCCGCGATCCGCGATGTCCAGGAGCGCTTCGGGCCGGACACGATCGAGTCATACATCGTCTCGATGACGCGCGGCGCCGACGACGTGTTGGCCGCCGTGGTCCTCGCTCGCGAGGTGGGACTCGTCGACGTCCACGGTGTCGGCGACGGCGAGAGCGGAATGGCGCGGATCGGCTTCGTGCCGCTGCTGGAATCGGGTGCGGAGCTGGAGTCAGGCGGCGAGTTGCTCGACTCGCTGCTTTCCGTGCCGAGCTACCGGCGGCTCGTGTCGGCCCGGGGCGACGTGCAAGAGGTGATGCTCGGCTACTCAGACTCCAACAAGGAGGCCGGCATCGCCACCTCGCAGTGGTCCATCCACCGGGCGCAGCACGCGCTCCGCGATGTGGCGGCCAAGCACAGCGTGCGGCTCAGGCTCTTCCATGGCCGCGGCGGCACCATCGGGCGCGGCGGCGGGCCAACGCACGATGCCATCCTCGCTCAGCCGCACGGCACTCTCGACGGCGCCATCAAGGTCACCGAACAGGGCGAGGTCATCTCCGATAAATACACCCTGCCCGTGCTCGCCCGGGAGAACCTCGAGTTGACCGTCGCGGCCGTGCTCCAGAGTGCGCTGCTCCATGCGACACCACGGACATCGGCCGAGGATCTCGCCAGCTGGGACGCGGTGATGGACGACATTTCCACGGCCGCTCACGCCGCGTACAGGTCGCTGGTCGATGATCCGCAGCTGGCCGCGTACTACTGGGCGGCGACGCCGACAGAGCTGCTCTCCGCCCTGAATATTGGTTCTCGACCGTCTCGACGGCCGGACGCCGGAGCCGGCCTGAGCGGGCTGCGGGCAATCCCTTGGGTGTTCGGCTGGACGCAGAGCCGCCAGATCGTGCCCGGCTGGTTCGGAGTCGGCTCGGGCCTGGCCGTGGCCAGGGGGGCCGGCCTCGGCGACGAATTGGCGCAGATGCACCAGCGATGGCACTTCTTTCGTACGTTCGTCTCCAATGTGGAGATGACGCTGGCCAAGACGGATCTCGCGATCGCCGAGCGTTACGTGCAGGCCCTCGTGCCCGAGCACCTGCGCCCAGTATTCTTCAAGATCAAAGAGGAGTACGCCCGTAGCGTGGCCGAAATCCTCGCGATCACAGGGGAGTCGGCGCTGCTCGAGTCACAACCCGCCCTGGCCCGCACCCTCGCGATCCGCGACACCTACCTGGAACCGCTGCACCATCTCCAAGTGGCGCTCCTCGCCCAGCGTCGGGCGGCCCCCGCGGGAGCGCGGGACGAGAAGCTGGAACGCGCCCTCCTCGTAACCGTCAACGGCATCGCCGCAGGACTGCGTAACACGGGTTGACCCTCGTCGCTGCGCTCCTCAGTCCAGATGACGCCGGCCCGAGGCCGTGGCGACGTCAGCAGGCGCAGCCGCCGCCGCAACATCCGCCGCCGACCGGGGGGCGGGGAGCGGAACCGGATCCTGGAGCCGGCGCGACCGAGCGCCCCGTTCCGGCGCGGCCGGTCACCGCGACGGCGGAGAGCAGCTTCACCGTGTCGTCATGCCCCTGCGGGCAGGAAGTGGCCTCGCCGGCGGCCGACATTGGTCGGCTCACCTCGAAGGTGTCGCCGCAGGCGCGGCAGCGATACTCGTAGCGCGGCATGGATGTCCTCTCCGAACGGTGTAATGACACCGTAACGCACCAGCGTAGTGACCTGCCGCTGGTGAACGCCAAGACTGGAGGCCATGATCTTACGTTTCGCACGGAATCCATTGACCTGGGTCGTCGTCGCCGTGCTAGCGGCCGGCGGCGCCTTCGGGCTCTACTGGTTCCAGCCATGGAAACTCTTCACGAGCAACACGGTGAACGAGGCGCTCCCAAGCGTGGCCAGCGGCGCACCGGCGAGCCCGGGTGAACCAGATCCGGCCGGGAACACGCTGCTCGCATCCGGCACGATCATCGCGCACGAGCACGTGTCCAGCGGCTCGGTTCGTCTCATCAGGCTCACGGACGGGCGAGTCCAGCTCGTCCTGGACAACCTCTCGACTTCCGATGGCCCGGACCTCAAGGTCTGGCTCACCGACCAGCCGGTGATCGAGGGAAGCGACGGTTGGCACGTCTTCGACGACGGACGCTACGTCGAACTGGGCGCGCTCAAGGGAAACAAGGGCAACCAGGTGTACGACGTGCCGGCCGGCACGAATCTCGATGGCCTGATCAGCATCACCATCTGGTGCAAACGCTTCGCGGTCTCCTTCGCCGCGGCCGAACTCACTGCCGCGTGACTGTTCAACTACCCAGAGTCACAGCAGGTCCGCGGTGTTCTTGTCGCCCTCGACCGCTCGGCATGCGGCTGCCAGACTATGTCCCGAGCCGGCAAGGGGGTGTCATTGAACGGGTGGGTGCTGCCCGAGGAGCTGCTTCGAGACGCTCCGCCGTACGCCGCACGCACGCGCGAACTGGCGGATCTGGAGCTGCTGCTCTCCGGCGCGCTTGCACCTCTGACGGGATTTCATACCCGAGCGGATCTGGAGGGGATCGAGCGGTCCGGACGCCTCGCCGATGGCACGCCTTGGCCAGTCCGTATCACGCTTGAGCTGCCGGCGGCCCTCGTCAAGGGACTGGACACGACGAACCCGCTCAAACGCGTCGTGGTGCTCACCGACCCCGAGGGTGCTCCCTTGGCCGCGCTCGATGCCATGGACATCTGGACGACGCGCGAGGGATGGTACGGAGCCGGCGGCCCGGTGCGGCGGATCGGCGAGTCTGGCCACGGCTCGTTTCGTCGGCTACGCCTGACGCCGGACGAGATCAAGCCAATGCTGCCGCCGGGGCGCGTCCTCGGCGTCATCGCGGACAGGCCGCTGCACCGTCCGCAGTTGGCCGAGATCGCGTACGCCTCCCGTACCATCGCCGGTCATGTTCTTATCCTGATCCCAGTCGCCACCCCTGGGCCGGACGGGCTGGCCCCGGAGGCCCTGGTGCGAGCGACGTTCGCGGCGCGGGACCGGATGCCGCCGGCCACGATCGTGGCGGTGCCGCTGGTCGGTCGCGGTGACGACGTGACCGACGCCCTGCTGCGCTCCCGCGTGGCCGAGGCGTATGGGGCCACACATCTGCTTGCGGCGGGTCAGCAGATGTCGGCGGGCGGCCCACGGGTACTGCTCGCCCGCGAGCTCGCCTACGACGGCCGCGATGGACAGTGGCGCGGGGCCGACGACGTACCGCCGCGGCATCGCCGGGTGGCCCTCACCGCGGACGAGATCGACGGCCTGCTCGACCGCGGAGTGCCGCTACCGGAATGGCATACGCCGCCGGCCGTGGCCCGCGAGTTGGCCCGTGCACGCCCTCCACGGCGCGTGCGTGGGCTCGTCGTCTTCTTCACCGGGCTCTCGGGCTCGGGCAAGTCGACGATCGCACGCGGGGTCGCCGACGAACTGGCCGAGACCGGCGAGCGAAGTGTCACGCTGATCGACGGCGACGTCGCCAGGCGGTTCCTCACCGCTGGCCTGGGCTACTCGAAGGCGGACCGGGACGAGAACGTGCGGCGAATCGGCTTCGTCGCGTCCGAGGCGGCCCGCCACGGAGGACTGGCACTGTGCTGCCCCATCGCCCCATACGCCAACGCCCGTGCGGCCGCGAGGCATCTGGCCAGGATGGCCGGCGCGGGCTTCATTCTCGTCTACCTCGCCACACCGCTGGATGTCTGTGAGGAGCGCGACCGGAAGGGCCTCTATGCGAGGGCGCGCGATGGGAAGATCACCGGGATGACCGGCGTCGATGATCCATACGAGGTGCCGACGGACGCCGATCTCGTCATTGACACGTCAAACCTCACAATCGACGAGGCCGTCGACGCTGTGGTGGATCATCTCGTAGTCGAGGGCTGGCTCGACCGCCCCTGAGCCGGGCGTTACGTCCGGATAGCCCACGCCGTTGATCCGAGGGAGACACCGCCTCAGTCCCGTCCGGGAGGGTCACCGCGGGTATGGAAGCCACCCTCGCCACGGCGCTCATCGGACTGACCCGGCGGCATTGGTGGGTCGTCGGCGTCGGCGTGCTGGCCGGGATCTTGTGTGGCGGTGTCATCGTCGCGAACACGGAACCGGTCTACACGGCGTCGACCTCGGTGCTCGTCCAGCCGATCGGCGCCGACGACGAGGTCAATCTCCAGACGGAGGCTCAACTCGCGCGGTCCACCGAGGCCGCCACCGCCGCTGCGAAGTTCCTAGGCGATCGCGGACCGCCCGCCCCGCCGGCGGTCGATGTGCTCGACGACACCTCGGTGCTGCTCATTCGGTATGAGGCCGGCACGCCGGTACGGGCGCAGGCAGGAGCGCGCGCGTTCGCCAAGGCGTATCTGGCCAACCGGCAACGCGCGGCGAAGTCCGGCATCGACGTGCAGATTGCTGCCCTCACCAAGCGAATCAACGAGTCCAATGCCGAGGTCGCCCGGATCAACAACCGAATCGCGACGCTCCCGAATGACTCGCCGGAGCGTGCGAGCCTCGACAGTACACGGGCGACCCTGACCACCCAGATCACGACCCTGACCACGCGCGTGAACGATCTCGCCACCACGACCATCAACCCCGGCCGCGTGATACAGGATGCGCGGTTGCCGGAGGCGCCGATCAGACCCAACGGCTGGCTGCACCTAGGGCTGGTTGCCGGGATCGGACTCGTCGCTGGCGTGCTCGCTGCGATCGGGCGCGACCGATTTACCAGCCGGGTTCGTCGTGGTGCGGACGTCGCCCGGCGAAACGGCGTCGCCGTGCTTGCCGAGCTCAACGACGACGGCGGCCTCGGCTTCGGCGGTTCTGGAGTCGGCAATGGGCTCGCGTCGGGGCAAGGCATTGGGCTCGGCGAGGGTTCGGGTGTAGGCGCCGCGCAGGCGATCATGTCGCCGCAACACCCCGGTGGGCGAGCCTTCAATCGGCTCCGGAACGAAGTGGTCGCCGCGCTCGGCCCGGACGATCGGCTGATCCTCGTGACCGGTGCGAGCCCGGGCGCGGCCTCAATCGTCGTCGCGGCCAACCTCGCGGCCGCCCTGGCGCGCGCCGACAACGACGTCGTTCTCGTCGGGGCGAACGTGCCCGAGTTCGGCGCGGATGCATTGACGTTGTCACAGCTCTTCGACGTCGGAGATGTGCCTGGCCTCACCGACGTGCTCTCCGGGCGGGCGAGTCTGTCCAGCGCCGTCCAGCGCGCCGCACGTCTGCCGCGCCTCCGCGTGATCACGCCTGGCGGTACGGCGACCGCGGCCGGACTGCTCCAGTCCCAGGCCGTTCGGACCGTGCTCCAGGCGCTTCGCGGCCAAGCCCGCTATGTCGTGGTCGAGGCGCCATCGGCCGCATCGGGTGCCGACGCGCAGAGCCTCGCCCGCATCGCCGACGCGGCCATCTTGGTCGTCGAGACCGGTCGCACCCGGCACGCGCAGGTCGCCGACGCGATCGTCCAGATCAGACTCGTCGGCACCCGGCTGCTGGGCGCCGTCGTGCTCCCCCGGCTGCCAGCTCGCATCGCCGATTTCGAGCCATTCCGGCCGATGCATCGGGCCGAGGACCTGCGTGAGCTCACCACCGAGACGTGGCTCGAAGACCATGGCGCCATTGAGGAGTCGCGCGCTACTGAGAAGTCGCGCGCTACTGAGAAGTCGCGCGCCATTGACGAGTCGCGCGCCATTGACGAGTCGCGCGCCATTGACGAGTCGCGCGCCACGGACTGGTCTCGCGCGACGGTGGACACCCCGACGACATCGCTTGCGATTGTCAGGGAGTCTGATTCGAAGGCGCAGAATCCGACCTGATCCGCGAACGCAGCCATCCGCCGGCGCGCACGGCGGCCGTACGAGCAAGCAGGCGAGCGCCGTAGACGGCACCTGCCAGCGCGCGGCCTACGCCGCGCCACGGCCGCTCGCTATGAATCGCTTCGACGATCCCTGCGCAGCCGAAGAGCCATGTCCCCGGAAGGTTGTCCCAGAGAGCCTCGCGGATCCGCTCCTGCACGACCGGACCCGCGCTCAGCAGTACGAGGTCGGGCTTGGCCGACAGCACATCGGCGACGACGGCGGACCATCCCGACGGATCGGCGTGGTAGCCCTCGGGCGGACTTGCACAGCCGACCACCCGCAGCCCTGGGCAGCGCAGGCCAAGCACCGCCGCGGCCCGCTGAGCCCCGCTCGGCTCTCCAGCGCCTCCGGCCACTCCGCCGATCACAAAGACCCGCCACCCGTCAGCCGCGCACGCGGCCGAGAGCGCATCGGCGAGCGCTGGCCCGGAGACGCGCTGCGGAAGTCGGTGGCCCGCGATGCGGCTGGACCAGACCGCGGCGATCGACTCCGCCAGCACGAGCGTCGATTCCGCGAGGCCGGCTCGAAGGCCGGGCTGTTCGACAGCTCGACGGTGCACGTCCGCGTCCACCACGGCAAGGCGACCGCCGCTGCCCTTCGCGAGAGCATCACGGATGTAGGTGACGGCCTCGACGGCAGTGAGCGGATCAAAGCCGACTGAGCCGATCGCGACCCGCGCGGGCCGCGTGCGGCCCATCGGATCAACGGTTAAGAGCGACATTTCCGTCTCATTCCCTTTTCGATGCGTCTCCGACCGTTTCTGTGGTCGTTATGTGGTGAGAAACGACAATGGGGGTGAATGTGGTACGCGCGCTCTCTACCCCGCCGCGAAGGCCACTCGCGATCACCATCCCGACGCCGCGTGGAACCGCGTGGCCCAGCGTCGGCGTCGTCATCGCGACGACGGGTAACCGGCCCAACCTCCTACGCCGCGCACTGGCCTCGGTGTCCGGACAGGACTATCCCGGGCCGATGCGGATCATCGTGGTCTATGACGGCGCCCGGCCTGACTGGGAGCTGACCCGCAACGGCGAACGTCCCGTTCTGGTCCTGGAGAGCTGGCGCTCGTCCGGCCTGGCCGGTGCGCGCAACACCGGCATCCTCGCCGCTGGTGACTGTGAGTTGGTGGCCCTCTGCGGCGACGACGACACCTGGTCGGTCGCCAAGCTCGCCACCCAGGTCTCGGCGATGCGGGCGCGTCCAGGCACCCTCTTCGCGACCTGCGCCGACGAGATCGAGTTCAACGGGAGACGGACTGCCCGCCTGACCGGACTCCGGGCCGTCGGCGTAGACCAGATGACCCGCGACCGGGTACGGGCTCTGCGCGCTTCGGGGTACGTCGCCTACCAGCAGGCGTTGGCGACCGCGCCCGCCGCTGGCGGGATCGGGTTGTTGGCCGAGGACGGACCAACCGGCGCCGTGGACTGGGATCTGCTGATGCGCGCCGCCCAGTGCGCTCCCATCCTTCACGTCGACAGGCCTCTGGTACGGGTACTGTGGCGCCCGGTCGACATCGACCCGACTGGGTGTGAGGCCAAGGTCAGCGCCCTGTGCTGGATGGTGGCGCGCCATCCCGAGATCGGCCGGAAGCGCGCGGCCCAGCTCTATGCCGAGATCGCGTGCTGGGAGGCCGCCGCGGAGAATCGCAGCGAGGCCTGGATCTGGTGCCGTGCCGCGCTGCGTTCGCGGTGGCACACGCCTCGGGCCATTCTCGCGATCGCCGCGTCGGCGGGACTCATCCGCGGCGCGGTTCTCGGTGCGCTGTTGTCCGCGGATCGCGGCCTGACCTAACCAACGCTCGTCACGGTCGCCGTCGTACCGCCGTCGCGGCGTACGCGGCCCGTTGCGGCGTACGCCCGCTGGGGCCCGTCGCGGCGTACGCAGCACGTCGCGGCGTACGCGGCCCGTCGCGGCGTACGCGGCCCGTCGCGGCGTACGCGGCCCGTCGCGGCGTACGCGGCCCGTCGCGGCGTACGCCCGTCGGGGCCTGTCGCGGCCCGAAGCGCCCGTCGCGGTCCCGGTCGCCGCGGGTGGTCCCAGGTGCGGCCGTTTTGCCCGATTTCTCGCCGCTGCACGCGGCAAGCCGACCAAGGTCATCGCAAGTGTCCAGCACTCGCCCGGGTGGAGTCGAGTCGACCGGGCAAGTCTTGGACAGTCGCGGCGATCAACGTGTCGGAGGGCAGCGATAGATTCGGCGCATGCCGACTGACATCTCGGTGGAGGTCGCCGATGCGGTGGCCCTGCGCTTGCGGCATTGGCGCGCACAGGGAGGGCCTCCCTTCCTGCTCGTGCATGGGCTCGCGTCCAACGCGCGTCTGTGGGACGGCGTCGCACAGCGGCTCGCCACGGCCGGCCACCCGACGTACGCGGTCGACCTCCGCTCCCACGGCGAGTCGGACTCCCCTCAGGACGGGTATGACACCGAGACGGCGGCCGAGGACCTCGCCGCACTTGTCGCTCACCTCGGAACCGGGCCGATGGTGGTGGGTGGACAGTCGTGGGGCGGAAACGTCGTCGTTCGACTCGCCGCCAAGCACCCCGCGATGGTGTCCGCCCTCGCGTTGATCGATGGCGGCTGGATCGACCTCTCCGAGGACTTCGCGACCTGGCAGGAGTGTGCGAACGCGCTCCGCCCCCCGGAGGTCGATGCCCTTCGCGCCGACGACATCCGCGACCACATCAGACGGGAGCACCCGGATTGGTCGAGCGACGCTGTCGAGGCGACGCTGGCAAATCTACGAATCACGCCGGACGGTCGCGTCGAGCGCCGGCTGCCGATCCCACGGCACATGCGCATCGTTCGCAGCATGTGGGACGATCCGCCCTGGCACGACTACCCGGCCATCGCGGCTCCAGTGCTGTTGATTCCCGCCATCCCTTCGGATCCCGTTGCCGCACAGCGCCGTCGGGTTACCGTGGCGAAGGCTGCGGCAGCGCTGTCGCGCTCGCGGATCAAGGAGTACGTCGGAGCCGACCACGACCTGCACGCACAGCATCCGGACGCGTTGGCCGACGACCTGCTCGAGTTGACGGCGGAGTCATAGATGGCCGGTTTACTCGTGATCATGGGCTCGGGCGAGACGGCGCCAACAATGGTCAAACCTCATCGGTCCATTTTCGAGCGGGTCGGCGAGCGGCCGGCTTTTCTGCTCGACACACCGTACGGCTTCCAGTCCAATGCCGACGACATCTCGGCGCGAGCGGTGGGGTACTTCGCCGCGAGTGTCGGCCGGACGGTCGAGGTGGTGTCGTGGCGGACTCCGCCACCGGAGGGCCTCGCCCGCGAGCGGGCCCTCTCGGCCTTGCGGACGGCGGGCTGGATCTTCGCGGGGCCGGGGTCTCCGACGTACGCCCTTCGGCAATGGCGCGACACGCCGGTCGAGGCCGCCCTCCTGGACGTGCTGACGCGCGACGGCGTGGTGCTCCTCGCGAGTGCGGCCGCGCTGACATTGGGGTCGCACACGGTTCCGGTGTACGAGATTTACAAGGCCGGCTTCGATCCCCATTGGGACTCCGGGCTGAACCTGGTCGAGCGAGCCTGCGGGCTACCGGCGGTGGTCATCCCGCACTACGACAACGCCGAGGGTGGGCACCACGACACCCGGTACTGCTACCTGGGTGAGTCTCGTCTTTCCACAATGGAACGCCAGCTCCCGGAGTCGTCGTTCGTGCTCGGCGTGGATGAGCACACAGCAGTCCTGCTCGATCCGGGCGCGGGCACCGCCACCGTGGTAGGAAACGGCACCATGACGATTCGTCGCGGCGGCCGAAGCGTCGTTCACCCCGCGGGCAGCGTCGTGGACTTCTCCTCACTCAACTCTGCTGACGCGTCGACCAACCCCACAACCCACGCGTCGACCGGCCGCACGACTCGCGCGGCGGAGGCTCCGTCGACGGTGGACAGCCCGAGCGACGCGACGCCGGCCACGTCACTTCGAGAAGCGACAGTGGAGATCGCGGCACGCTTCGACGCCGCCCTGGATCACCGCGACGTTGACGCATGCGTCGACGCGATTCTCTCTCTCGAGCAGACCCTGCTTGACTGGTCCGCGGACACGCTCACCTCCGACGAGGGCGACTTCGCGCGCGCGCAGCTGCGCAGCATGGTCGTGAAGCTCGGGGAACTGGCCACCGTCGGAGCCCGAGACCCGCGCGAACTAGTCGGCCCGCTCGTCGATGGTCTGCTCGAGCTGCGCCGGCGTGCCCGCGATGAGCGTGATTTCGCCACGTCCGACTGGGTGCGCGACCAGCTCGGCGCGGCCGGCGTCGAGGTTCGGGACACGCCGACCGGCGTGGAATGGCATCTGACCGCAGCGGGGACGAATCCGGCGTAGAACGCGTGCGGTGTCGGCAGGCCGGACAGTCGTGTGGCCGGGCCGCATTCGTGCGACCCGGCCACACCGGGAAGGGACGGCAGGCGTTTCGCCATAAACGAACATCACGGCGGCCAGGTTGGGACCACCACCGATGATGCCCTCGTGGCGTGACCGAAGGTTACGCCACGTCAGCACTAACGAGGGCATCCCGCCCTGGTTACGCATATTGGAACTGGTTGCGCATATGGGAAACGGCCGTCACCGGGCCGGATGAACGCTAGCTCCGGGCGCCGCAGGCCTTCGCGAGATTCTGGTCAAGGGCGTTCATGAACTCGTCTGTCGTCAGCCAGGGCGCGTCGGGGGCGATCAGCAGCGCCAGGTCCTTGGTCATCTGTCCACCCTCGACGGTGGCGACGCACACCTCCTCAAGGGTCTCAGCGAAGTCGATGACGGCTGGTGTCTCGTCCAGCTTTCCACGGTGCGCCAGCCCTCTGGTCCAGGCAAAGATCGATGCGATCGGGTTCGTGGAGGTCTTCTCGCCCTTCTGCCACTGACGGTAGTGCCGGGTCACCGTGCCGTGGGCTGCCTCCGCCTCGACCGTCCGGCCGTCCGGCGTCATCAATACGGACGTCATTAGGCCGAGCGAGCCAAAACCCTGGGCGACAGTATCCGACTGCACATCTCCGTCGTAGTTCTTGCAGGCCCAGAGGAAGCCACCCTCCCACTTGAGCGCGGCGGCGACCATGTCGTCGATGAGCCGGTGCTCATACGTGAGGCCGGACGCCCTGAAGTCCTCTACAAACTCCGACTCAAAGACCTCCGCGAAGAGATCCTTGAAGCGACCGTCGTACGCCTTGAGAATGGTGTTCTTTGTGGACAGATACACCGGATAGTGACGGGCGAGGCCGTACCGGAAGGAAGCGCGGGCGAAGTCGCGGATCGAATCGTCGAAGTTGTACATGCCCATCGCAACCCCGCCGCCGCGGAAGTTGGCCACCTCGAGCTCCATCGGTTCGCTGCCGTCGGCCGGCGTGTAGGTGATGGTCACCCTGCCCGGGCCAGGAACCACGAAGTCGGTCGCCTTGTACTGGTCGCCGTGGGCGTGACGGCCGATGACGATGGGCTTGGTCCAGCCAGGAACAAGGCGGGGCACGTTCGCCATGATGATCGGCTCGCGAAAGACGACGCCGCCGAGGATGTTCCGGATCGTGCCGTTGGGCGAACGCCACATCTTCTTGAGACCGAACTCGGCCACCCGCGCCTCGTCGGGTGTGATCGTCGCGCACTTCACGCCGGCACCGTGCCGGTTGATCGCGTTGGCGGCATCCACCGTGACCTGGTCGTCGGTAGCATCCCGGTGCTCGATCGAGAGATCAAAGTAGTCCAACTCGACGTCAAGGTAGGGCACGATCAGCTGTTCCCGGATCTGCCTCCAAATGATCCGGGTCATCTCATCGCCATCGAGCTCGACCACCGGGTTGTTGACCTTGATCTTCGCCATGTCTCGGCGCTCCTCTCCGTGATCACTGGAAACAGTACGAGCGTACTGCAAACGACCGCGCCGCCGTACCCGGCCCCCGTGTCAGAAACCCACGCGTCCATCTGTGTCGGAGTACGCAGAGCAAACGTGGCAATGCGCCGACACTGAGGAACCGACACTGACGCCGCGTCCGGTCGGGCGCGCAGGACACGTCCCATGGAGCCCCCGATGAGATGGAGCCCCCCGATGAGAACCAAGCGCGCGGCGCTGCTCGCCAGCATCTCGTCCGTCTTCGTCCTGCTCGCCGGCTGTGTCCACCCGCCGACGGATCGGGCGACCAACACGCCGGGAGGTCCGACGCAGCGCGAGACCACATCGGGCGCCTCGCTGGAGGGCCGCTTCGGCTACGCCACGATGGATGCGTACGTTGTGGCCGTCGTGCCGTTGATCAGGCAGTGGCTCGACGAGACCTGGCCGCAGATGCCACCGCCGCGGGTGGTGTTCGTGCCGGACGGAACCACCGGCCCCGAGGCCTGCGTCGCCGGCGGCCGCCGCCCAGCCACGTACACGTCCTCGTCGTACGAGTACTGCGGCCCTGAGCAGACCGTGTACGTGGGACAGGACACGCTGTGGACGTTCTACTCGCGCGCGGGCGACGCCGGCCCGGCCGTCGGTCTGGCCCACGAGTTCGGACACCACATCCAGCGGTACGCCGAAGTGCCAAACCCGCGCTCGTTGGCGCAGAGCGTTCGGTTTGAGAATCAGGCCGACTGCATCGCCGGGGCATGGATCCGCTACACCAGTGAGCAGGGCTGGCTTGAGTACGAGGACGACCTTGCCGACGTCGATGCGCTCTTCCCGCTCATCGGGTCGGCCGAGGGACCCGGCCGCGACCACGGCACGACCGAGGAGCGGGCTCACTCGTTCCAGTTTGGGTTCGACGGTGGGCTGCCGGCGTGCGGGCTCAATCCACCTCGATGACCGTGCCCGCGTTCTCCGCAAGAGTGGATGCGCCTCGTGTCTCCACGTCCGTCAGGTTAGGCTCGACTCACCCTTCCAGCTTGATGAGGGAGTCGATCGTGTCCGAGCGCGCGGCCGGCGAGGCGACGTCCGCCGCGGAGCGTGTGGCCGCCGGGGCGGGTGGCCGGCCGGAGACTCTCGCAGATCTGCTCGGGGGATCGCGCGGCGCGATCGACGCGAGCCTGCCGGTCGCGGCCTTCGTCGGCGGCTGGCTGATGTTTGGCCGCTCCGTGCCGGCGGCGGCCGCGAGCGCCTTGGCCGTCACCGCACTCGTCGCCGGGTGGCGGATCACGCGCGGCGCGCGGCCGCGGGCCTTGCTCCTCGGTGTGCTGGCGGTCTGCGCCTCCGCGATCGTTGCGCTCTACACCGGGCGAGCCGAGGACTTCTTTCTCATCCAGATCTTCTCCAACGCTGCCAGCGCGCTCCTGTGGACGGTCAGCATCGTGTTGGGCTGGCCGCTGCTGGGAATCATCGTCGGCACCATCCTCGGGCAGCAATCCTGGACACCGCGCTCGCGCCGCGGGGTTCCCAGGGCTCGCTGGCGGCGGGATCCGGCGCTCCTGCACGCCTACAGCAGTGCAAGTTGGGTCTGGGTGGGGCAGTATGCACTGCGGCTCGTGATCCTCCTGCCGCTCTGGGCTGGAGGGTGGGTGGCGGCCCTGGGCGCCGTCAGGATCGCGTTGACCTGGCCGCTGGTTGCCGCGTGCCTCGGCCTGAGCTGGTGGGTGTTGCGCCGCGCACTTCCCGCCGGCCACCCCGGCCTGCGCCACCCTCAAGATCCCCGTGATCATGACCTGCGGGCGCCCTGAACACGTCGATCATGACCTCCAAATCATGATCGGCGCTCTATAGGGTGGCGACGTCGGACTGTTTCGACTTGACGGCCTCGGCGGCCTGCCGCAGTGCGGCCAGCTCCGCCTCCAGGAGTGGGGTCTCGACCACCTTCTTGACGCCCTCGGCACCAAGCTCGGCCTCGACACCGAGGTAGACGCCGGAGACGCCGAACTCGCCGTCGACCCAGGCACAGACGGGGAAGACCTCACCCGAGTCCTCGACAACCGCCTTCGCCATCCGGGCGGCGGCGGCCGAGGGAGCGTAATACGCCGATCCGGTCTTGAGCAGCGCAACGACCTCCGCTCCTCCGTTACGGGTACGGGTGACCAACTCCTCGATCTTCTCGGCCGGCATCACCTCCGCCAGGGGCTTGCCGTCCACTGTGCACTGTGAGGGCACGGGCACCATGGTGTCGCCGTGCGAACCGAGCGTCAGCGTCTTGACCGAGCGAATCGGAGTGCCGAGTTCCTCGGCCACGAAATGGGCGAACCGCGCCGTGTCGAGAATCCCGGCCTGGCCGAGCACCCGGTGGCGCGGGAAGCCGGTGGCGAGTTGAGCGAGCGCGGTCATCTCGTCGAGCGGGTTGGAGACTACGATCGCGACTGCCCGCGGGGCGTACTTCGCGACGTTCTCCGCCACCTGGCGGACGATCTTCGCGTTGACTCCGAGCAGGTCCATCCGGCTCATCCCGGGCTTGCGCGGCAGGCCGGCGGTGATGACGACGACGTCGGACCCTTCGATCGCCTCGTAACCCTCACCGGCGGGCCCCGTGGTGACGCCGACGACCCTGGTCTCGAAGCCCTCGATGGGGCGGGACTGATTGATATCGAGGGCGAGACCCTCGGGCTTGCCCTCGATGATGTCGGTGAGCACGACGGTGTCGAAGATGTCGTACTCGGCAAGGCGCTGCGCGGTCGTCGACCCGTAAAAACCGGCGCCGACAACGGTGACCTTCTTACCCATCACTGACTCCCGCGGTACGTGGTGGTGGGACAACCGCACCCTATCCCGGGTCGGGTCACGCTCTCCGCTCGGCTAGCTCGACGACGTTGGTCAGCAACATCGCTCTCGTCATCGGTCCCACCCCACCCGGTACGGGGGCGACGAAGGCGGCCACATCCAGCACTCCGGGATCGACGTCGCCGATCAGCCTGACCCGGCCATCCTCGCCGATCACCCGGGTGATGCCGACGTCGAGGACGGTCGCGCCCGGCTTTACCATGTCGGCCGTCAACAGGCGCGGGACCCCGGCGGCGACCACGACAATGTCGGCGCCGCGGGTATGGGCGGCGAAGTCGCGGGTGCCGGTGTGGCAAATGGTCACCGTCGCGTTCTCCGATCGGCGGGTGAGCAGCAGCGCGAGTGGGCGGCCCACCGTGATTCCGCGCCCGATCACGACCACGTCGGCCCCCGCCAGTGGCACGCCATAGCGGCGGATCAGCTCGACAATCCCGCGTGGCGTGCACGGCAGCGGCGCAGGCGCCATCAGCACAAGCCGGCCCAGACTCATCGGATGCAGCCCATCGGCGTCCTTGGCCGGGTCGATACGTTCAAGAACGCGCTGCTCGTCGAGGCCCTTAGGCAACGGCAGCTGAACGAGGTAGCCGGTGCACGCCGGGTCGGCATTCAGTTCGGTGACAGCGGCCTCAACATCACTCTGCGTCGCCGACGCCGGCAGGTCGCGGCGGATGGAGACAATCCCGACATCGGCGCAGTCGCGGTGCTTGCCATTGACGTAGGCACGCGATCCCGGGTCGTCGCCGACCAGGATCGTGCCGAGTCCGGGCGTGCGGCCAGCGTCAGCGAGGGCCTTGACCCGCACCCGGAGCTCTTCCTTGATCGCGGCCAGGGTCGCCTTGCCGTCGAGGATCGTCGCTGTCATCGATCCCACCTTCCTCGTGACTCGGCGTCGGTGGCTCGATCCTAACCGCCCGAGGCCGCGGCGCGGAGAGCCTCGATGCGCGGTGCGCGGGACTTCGGCGAGTCCAGACTGAAGCTGCGCGCATCGCCGAGATCGTCGCGGACGTAAGCCTCGGTCCGTTCGATGGCCTCGCGCAGAGCCCTGTCCGGTTTCCTGTCCGATAAGAGCCACCACACCAATTCGCCCGCGTCGACGTCGTACTGCCACAGGCCAACCAGCCGGCCACGGTCCACAATGGCGTGATCCGGCAAATCGCCGATGTTGCCCGCCCGCTGCTTCTCGCCGGGTATGGCGGTCTCGGCGTCGGCCTCGTCGATGAGTGAGGCCACGTCGCGGCGCAGCAGGACGAGCGCGTCGATCCCGGCAAGCAGGGAGTACTGGGGCTTCGCGGGCGTCGGGTACGCGGCAAACTCCTCGGCGAGGACCGGCGGCGACAGGAGCCCGTGGCCGACGTCGGTCAGCCCGAGGTCGGCCACCGCCGCCTTCGCGTTCGCCGCCGAAACGCGGAGAACCAGCGGAAGTGGGCGAGCGACGCCGGCGCCGTCCACTCGAAGTAGAGGCGGGCGAGCTCGGTCCGGGCGGCCGCGTCGCTGAGATCCGTCGCGGACGGGCGCCAGCGGACGTACTTGTAGCGCTGCTGGTCGAGCCGGCCATTGGCGGGCACGCGACGGATCTCGCCGGCGGCCTGCAGCAACCCGAGGGCCGCCGGTAGGGTCGTCGACTGGCCCCGCTTGCGCCCCTGCTCGCCGAGACTTCGCACCCGTCCGCCGAGCGACTCCTTCAGCTGGGCCGGGTCCAGGGCGTTGCCCGCGTCGAGCACGTCGAGCACCGCGGTGCAGAGTTGGTCGATCTCGGTGCGGGCGACGCCCAGCTTCTCAAGCGTCCGGAGATCGGCCTCCGGGGCCGCCTTGCCTACCTGCAGACCCAGCCCGAAATGCTCTCGCGGCAGCACGTACGTGCAGCCGCGCGCGGCCGGCAGTTCGTAGATCTCCAGGTCGGCCACGGCCGCGTCCGCCCGCGCGCGGCCGGTGCCCGACCGCGTGAAGAGCGAGAGGTACGGATTAGCGCCGCCGACCGACCTGGCCCAGCCCGAGCGGAGCAAGACCTGCGCGGGCTCCGCCCCGATCTGCGAGCCGTCGAGACCCTGGCGGTGCCACCACCAGGCGCGCAGCTTGGACATGTCCATGCCGCCATCCTCTCGCGCCAGCGATCCGCCGCGGGGCCCGTGGCGCGGGCCCTGCGGCGTGGCGGGCCTCAGTCACGCGGACACGTGTGCGCCGTGGGCCGCCGCGAATGCGGCGGCCTGCGCGAGGTCGATCCGGACGCCCGTGAGGTCAAGATCGCGAAGTGCGACCCCGTCCAGGTTCGCTCCGCGCAGGTCGGCTCCGGTGAGCTTGGTGTGGTGCATCCGGGCGTACCCCAGATCGGCCTTGGAAAGGTCCGCTCGGGCCAGAACCGCCTCGGTGAAGTCGGCCTCCCTCAGGCGAAGGCCGACCATCTTGGTGCCGGTGAGATCCTCGCCGCGAAGGCTCACGTAGGCCCAGTCTCCGCCGCGGATGTGCAGCGGGCGCAGCTCACACTCGATGAACTGGGTGCCCGTCAGCTTGCACCCATCGAAGGTGCTATCGAAGAAGGCGCAGCGGCGGAAGGTGCACCGGAGGAAGGCACATCGGGCGAGCATCGCGGCGTTGAACTTCACCGCGGTGAACTCGCACTCGCTGAACGTGCACGCGGTCAGCCTCGCCTCGGTCAGGTCGATCTCGAGGAACTGGCACCGGTCCCAGGCCTGCCGCTCCAGCTCGGCCAGGGCCCAATCCACATTCTCGATCCGCTCGTCCTCGGTCCGCACGTCCGCGATCCTGCCATCAGTGGTAGAAGTGGCGGGTGCCGGTGAGGTAGAGAGTCACGCCGGCGGCCGCGGCCGCGGCAATGACCTCCTCGTCGCGCACCGAGCCGCCCGGCTCAACCACCGCGGCGACACCGGCATCGAGCAGCATCTGAAGGCCATCGGCGAACGGGAAGTACGCGTCCGACGCCGCGACCGTCCCCTTCGCACGATCCCCCGCTCGGACGACCGCCAGACGGGCCGCATCGACCCGATTCACCTGTCCCATGCCGACACCGACCGTCGCTCCACCCGACGCGAGCAGAATCGCGTTCGACTTCACGGCGCGCACCGCTCGCCAGGCGAAGGCGAGATCCCCCATCATGTGGTCGGTGGCCGGTGCCCCGGCGACGAGCCGCCAACCGGACGGGTCATCGCCCTCCGCGTCAACGCGGTCGGCGGTCTGCGTGAGCACTCCTCCCGAGATCTGTCGGAACTCCACAGGGGACGGTTGCCATTCCGGTGCGACCAACACGCGGAGGTTCTTCTTCGCGGCGAGTACTTCCACCGCACCATCCTCATAGGATGGTGCGACGATGACCTCGGTGAAGACGTCCGCCACCTGCCGCGCCATCTTCACGCTGACCGGCCGGTTGGCGGCTATCACGCCGCCAAACGCGGAGACCGGGTCGCAGGCGTGAGCTCGACGATGCGCCTCGGCCACGTCGGTTCCGATCGCGATTCCGCACGGGTTGGCGTGCTTGATGATCGCGACCGTTGGCTCGCCGAAGTCGTTACAGGCGCGCCAGGCGGCGTCCGCGTCGACATAGTTGTTGTACGACATCTCCTTGCCGCCCAGCTGCCGCGCCTGCGCCAATCCCGACGTCGCGTCTCCGGCGACGTAAAGTGCCGCCGCCTGGTGCGGGTTCTCGCCATAGCGCAGCGGGGACTTCAGCGACGCGGCGACGCCGGCGAAGTCCGGCCAGCAGAACGCGCCAGGCGCGGTGGATTCGGGCGGCGGGGCCAACTCCTGGGCACACCACTGGGCGACCGCGACGTCGTAGGCGGCGATGTCGGCGAACGCCTTGGCGGCCAGCGTACGGCGCTGCTCGAGAGTGAGGCCGCCTTCCCCCAGCGCCTCCAGGATGAGGGGATACGCCGCGGGTGCCGTTACCACGGCGACGTTGGCGTGGTTTTTCGCGGCCGCGCGCACCATGGCCGGCCCGCCGATGTCGATCTGCTCAATACACGCCTCGATATCGGCTCCTGACGCGACGGTCTGCGTGAACGGGTAGAGGTTGCTGACGAGCAGGTCGAACGGATCGATGCCGAGTTTCGCGAGCTGACCGCGGTGACTGGCGAGGCGCATGTCGGCGAGCAGCGCCGCGTGCACGCCCGGATGCAACGTCTTGACCCGACCGTCCAGGCACTCCGGGAACCTCGTGATCTCCTCGACCCTGGTCACCGGCACGCCCAGCGACTCGACCAGTGACGCCGTCTTCCCGGTGGACACGATATCCACTCCCGCGTCGCCGAGCGCCCGGATGAGTTCGTCGAGCCCTGTCTTGTCGTACACGCTGATCAGCGCGCGGCGGATAGGTCGCCGTTCGGTCATGGGATCGTGACCTTCCTTCCGGTAATCGTCCAACCCTCACGAATCATCCGACCGACGCAATCCACGAGTTGCGCTCGTTCGGCGTCCTTAATGCGTTCGGTCAAGGTCAGCTCGGTGTCGTCATCGAGCACCGGTACGGCGACCTGGGCGATGATTGGGCCGGTGTCCACTCCGGCGTCCACGAAGAACAGGGTCGCCCCGGCGACCTTCACTCCGTACGCCAGCGCGTCACGCGGACCGTGGGTGCCAGGAAATCCCGGTAGAAGCGCGTTGTGTGTATTCACGTAGCGACCGCCGAAGGCGTTGAGGAATGTAGGCCCGACGAGCTTGAGGAAGCCGGCGGAGATAACGAGGTCCGGCGCGTGGTCGGCGCAGAGCTTGGTCAGCGCGTGGTCCCACTCGTCGCGGCTGGCGAAGTCGTCCACCCGGCATACGAACGTCGGGACGCCCGCGGCCGCGGCACGGTCGAGACCGGCGATACCGTCACGGTCGGCTCCCACCGCCACCACCGCGGCGCCGTACGCCGGGTCGGCAGCGGCGTCGAGCAGTGCCTGGAGGTTCGTGCCGGAGCCCGAGATGAGCACCAACAGCCGCGTCGTGCGCTCGTCCACGACGAAACACTATCCGGGCCGGCCGGCATCGACCGGCAGGCCGGCGGTGTCGCCGCCGACCCGGGGAAAGACGCGACTGATCCCCATTTGTCACCAGCTGCCCAAAGTCACTGTCGCAAAACAGCCGTGACACGCATCAAGTCCAGCCACTTTGGCTGCTGCGCAGGTGGACTCGGCACGCTAATCTGCCGATCGTCCTACCCTCATTTGTCGTTCCCATCCCTTGATCAAGGAGCACTCATGGCGCAGCCCGGCTACTCCGGTCAGCCGCAGGTCGACAACAACATGACGATGTCCATCGTCTCGATCTTCCTGTTCTGGCCGCTGGCCATCCCGGCTATCATCTCCGCCTCCAAGGTGACCACGCTCCTCCAGCAGGGCGACGTCGCCGGCGCACAGGCAGCGGCCGCCGATTCCAAGAAGTGGTCGAAGCTCGCGCTCATCATCGGCCTCGTGTCGTGGGGCATCGGCCTCGTCTGCTGCATCGGCTACTTCTTTGTCATCGCGGCGGCCGCGACCAACTCGGTCTAGGAGCCGCTTGACGTGCGGACGATCATGCACCAGCATGGCGGAGCACTATCACCGTGGGGAGGAAATCAGAGTGACCGCACCGTATCAGCCATCGGGAGCCCCGGCCGGGGCGCCTAACAACACCCTCGGCCTCGTCTCGATGATCCTCGGGATCGCCGCCATTCCGCTGGTGTGCTGCTTCTATCTGGGCCTTCCGCTGGGAATCGCGGCGGTCGTCCTGGGCTTCATGGGCAGGCAGAAGGCGGACCAGGGTCTAGCGACCAACCGGGGCCAGGCGCAGGCCGGATTCTTCTGCGGCATCGCGGCGATTGGGTTCGCCATCATCCTCATCATCATCAACGTGGTCGTGAACGTGTCGCTGCCGGGCTACGGCGTCTAGCTCGCCACGAGCGTCGGCGCCGGGGTGCACCTGGGCATTCCGGCGCCACTATCCTTGAGCGCCGATCATGACCTGGAGGTCATGATCGGCGCTCGTTCACGACCGTCAGCTCATGATCGTGGCGATCCGCGCCCATCGACGTACGTCTGGTCGGTCCTAGGCGGGCCCGCGACGCGAGAGCACCCGTCCGGCCGCCACACCGACGAGCGCGCCCAGCGAGACGACAACGGTGGCGAGAGCGCCGATCCGCCAATCCGCTGACCCCATTTCGGACAGTCGGCCCGAGCCCAGCGCCCCAGTTGACGCGAACGCGGCCGACTGCATCACCAGGCCGGCGACCGGTCCCGCCAGTAGCGCCGAGCCGGTCGCGCCCGCCCATCCTGATGAGCCGTCCGGGCCGCGTGACTGCCCCACCAACCGGCGGAAGCGGGCATCCGAACCACGCGATCGAGCAGCGACGAACCAACCGGCGCAGACCCCCGCGAGCAACGGAACGCCGAGTAGCACCGGTCCGATCCCGGCCAGCTCCCCCGATGGCAGGCCGGCCAACACCGGCAACCCGGGCACCGGTCCGAGCAGGACGTCGGTCGGGCTCACCGCGGTGTCAGCTCCAACTGCGAAGCCTGGGCCGAGCAGGTAGGCGGCGCCCCATATCGCCACGTTGGGCAGGTACGCGAGACACAGCGCGGTGATGCCGGCCTGGCCCAGCACGCCAGCTCGATACGTGGCCAGCATCTCCGCCGCGTCGCCGCCGCGGATCGCCGTGGCGATGCCCGCCGCGGCCGCACCCGCGGCCACGATGACGAGGGCGGCCGCGGCTCCGGTCCGCGCGGCGTCGAGCGCGACCGGCATCCGGCCGGCCAGCGAACGGCCGGCACGACTTCCGCCGATGGCCCCGCCGATCGCGGCCACGGCGGCGAAGACACCCGTCGTGATCGCTGCGCGCTCGGGCGCCACCATGAGATCGCCAGTACCGGTGAGCGCGGCCACCCCAGCACCGAGGCCGGCATACACCACGGCCACGGACGCCCCGGCGGCCACGGCGCGACCGACGGAGGCGGCCCGATGGCCACCGATCGCTCGGCTGGCGTGCACGCCCGCGCGAACCAACCTCCAGGCCACCAGCGCGCTGAGGGCGAGCGGCACCAGGCTGATCCGGTCGGCGGGCGTCTCGAGCGGTACGCCGTGCGCTAGGAGCCAACCGGCCGCGGCCAGCCGGGCGGCGCCCATCGGTGTGATGGTCGATCCGATTGTGCCGACCGCGGCGAGCGCGAGAATCGGGCCGTACGAGACAGCCGCCGCCCATAGCGCCGCGACCGAAGCCGCCACCGGTAGTCGTGCGCCGCGCTTTTGCGTTCGCACCGGCGGTTCGGCGCCACCCGGATAGCGCCGGGCGACCGGCGCGCGGGCATGCGCCGTACCGGTCAGGCGTGGATCGCTGCTGGGGGTCGCCATCGGGGTCAATTGTGCAAAGAAAACGGCGGCCGGTCGTGATGACCGGCCGCCGCTTGGCACGTTTCTTGGCCATTATCCGGCCCGCATCAGCTCTCGCATGTGGCGGGCGGTTTCGCTCGGCGTCTTCCCGACGGACACTCCGGCCGCTTCGAGCGCGGCCTTCTTGGCCCCCGCGGTGCCGGAGGAGCCGGAGATAATCGCGCCGGCGTGGCCCATCGTCTTTCCTTCCGGAGCGGTGAATCCCGCGATGTACCCGACGACGGGCTTGGTGACGTTCGCCTTGATGTAGTCGGCGGCGCGCTCCTCGGCGTCGCCTCCGATCTCGCCGATCATGACGACGGCGTCGGTGTCGGGGTCCGCCTGGAAGGCCCTGAGTGCGTCGATGTGCGTGGTGCCGATGACCGGGTCGCCGCCGATCCCGACGGCGGTGGAGAATCCGATGTCGCGCAGCTCGTACATCATCTGGTAGGTCAGGGTGCCCGACTTGGAGACCAGGCCGATCCGCCCGGCGCCGGTGATGTCAGCGGGGATGATGCCGGCGTTCGACTGTCCCGGGCTCGCGATGCCTGGGCAGTTGGGGCCGACGATCCTGGTCTTCTGTCCACTCCCGACGTTGTGCGCCCAGAACGCGGCCGTGTCGTGCACCGGGATGCCCTCGGTGATGACGACGGCCAGCCCGATGCCGGCGTCAACGGCCTCGATGACCGCCGACTTGGCGAACTTCGGCGGCACGAAGATCACTGTCGCGTCGGCGCCCGTCTGGGCCATCGCCTCGGTCACGGAATTGAAGACCGGCAACGAACTGCCGTCGAAGGTCGCGCTCTGGCCGCCCTTGCCGGGCGTCACGCCGCCAACGATGTTCGTGCCCGCGCGGAGCATCCGCTGGGTGTGCTTGGAGCCTTCGGAGCCGGTCATCCCCTGGACGATGACCTTGGAGTCCTTGGTGAGCCAGATTGCCATGTCGGTCAGACCCCCGCCGCGAGCTCGGCCGCGCGCATGGCGGCACCATCCATTGTGTCCACCCGCTCGACGAGCGGGTTCGCGGCGGAGTCGAGGATCCGCCGCCCCTCCTCGGCATTGTTTCCGTCCAGCCTTACGACCAGTGGCTTGGTGACGTCCTCGCCGCGTTGGTGCAGCAGCGCCAAGGCGGAGACGATGCCATTCGCGACCGCGTCGCACGCCGTGATGCCGCCGAAGACGTTGACGAACACACTCTTGACAGCCGGGTCGGAGAGCACGATCTCGAGGCCGTTCGCCATAACCTCGGCCGACGCGCCGCCCCCGATGTCGAGGAAGTTAGCCGGCTTCACCCCGCCGAAGCTCTCGCCGGCGTAGGCGACGACGTCCAGAGTGGACATCACCAGACCGGCGCCGTTGCCGATGATTCCGACCTCGCCGTCGAGCTTGACGTAGTTGAGGTCGCGCTCCTTCGCCGCCTGCTCGAGCGCGTCAGCCGCCGACGTGTCCTCCCAATCCGCGTGATCGGGATGGCGGAAGTCGGCGTTGGCGTCGAGGGTGACCTTTGCGTCGAGGCAGAGCACAGCGCCGTCCTTCGTCTTGGCCAACGGGTTGACCTCGACCAGTGTCGCGTCCTCGGCGACGAACGCCTGCCACAGCTTCACCGCGATGTCGACGACCTGGTCGGTCACGTCAACTGGGAAGCCCCCTTTGGCGACGATCTCCCGGGCGGTCGCATCGTCGACCCCCTTGGTGGCGTCGATGGCCACCTTGGCCACCTTCTCCGGTGCCTCGTGCGCCACCTGCTCGATCTCCATACCGCCGGCGACGCTGGCGATGCATAGGAACGTACGGTTGGCCCGATCAAGCAGGTAGGAAAAGTAGTACTCCTCGGCGATGTCGGCCGTCGTAGTGATCATCACCTTGTGGACGGTGTGGCCACGGATATCCATACCGAGAATGTCGGTCGCTCTCGCCTGTGCCTCCTCGATGGTGTCGGCGAGCTTCACTCCGCCCGCCTTGCCGCGCCCGCCGACCTTGACCTGAGCCTTGACAACCACGCGGCCACCGAGTCTCTCGGCGATCGCCCGGGCCTCCTCCGGGGTCTGCGCGACACCGCCGCCAAGCACCGGCAGTCCATGTCGTGCGAACAACTCGCGTCCCTGGTACTCGTACAGGTCCACCATTACCTCTTCACTCGCCGGTTCCCTCGCCGGTCACTGGCCGGTTCACTGGCCGATTCACTGGCCGGTTCACTGGCCGGTTCACTGGCCGGTCACTCGCCCGCAGCCTACCGACCACTTAGCGCCGATCATGATTTGGAGGTCATGATCAGCGCCCCCTGGCGACGCTCAACTCATGATCGAGCGGATCTTGGAGGGGTCGCGGGCAGAAAAGGCACCAGTCCGGCGTAACCGCCCACCTGTGGCCTCGTTAGGCCAGATGTCGACCGGCAAGCCGGTCTAAACATAGAGACGGCCGATGCCCTGTCGGTCGAGGGGTGGCGGCGGGGCATCGTGCATAGAGAGGCCGGGCGTGTGAGGGGTGCGTCCGGCCTCTCACTCTGCGTGAGACAGGCCCCGCATCGCGTACCCCGGGCCCCGAACTCCGGATCTTTATCGGCATTCAGGTGACGCTGGCCGCGACGTTCGCCCGCACCCATTCCACGATGGACTGGGTCGTGGCGCCGGGCGTGAAGATCTTGGCCACGCCAAGCCGCTCGAGATCGGGGATGTCCGCTTCAGGAATGATGCCGCCGCCGAATACGACGATGTCGACGGCGTTTCGTTGGCTGAGCAACTCGAGCACCCGGCGGAACAGCGTCATATGCGCTCCGGAGAGCACCGACAGGCCGACCGCGTCCGCGTCCTCCTGGATGGCCGTCTCCACGATCTGTTCGGGGGTCTGGTGCAGGCCGGTATAGACGACTTCCATGCCGGCGTCCCGCAGAGCCCGAGCGACGACCTTGGCGCCCCGGTCGTGCCCATCCAAGCCGGGCTTGGCGACGACAACCCTGATCCGTGCGCTCATGATCTCGGCCCTTCTCGCCGCCTGAACGGTACTTCAGGTCCGAAACGTACCGCGTGACAGGCAGTGGAAAGAAGTCGGCCCACGGATTCCCGCTACGGAAAGAGAATGCGGGACTACCAGATGCGGCTTGTGGTGCCACGCTTGCGTTCGCTACCGTGTCGTCCAGCATTCATCTGTGACTCAGTGCTGCTCGAACGACTCACGAGCACGCCGAGGCACGGAAGTGCGCAAGCGGCCCGCCGCCCGCAACAACGGGATGATCTCTGGCAGGGGCTCGACCAGCGGAGGTACGTGTGCACCCACGGCAGCAAGCGGGCCGTCGCTACCGGGGCCGCCGCCGCCTGCCGAAGCTGCCGAGCCGCCGCTACGCCGCGGTCGTCACGACGGCCTTCCTCGGTGCGGGAGTGGTCGCACTCAGTGCCGGGGCGGTGATACCGGACTCCTTTGCATCAGGGTCCGCGTTCGGCGACCCCACCACCCAGGCGCTCGGGGTGGAGGATCGCCTCAACGCGCTCGACAAGGCCAACCGCTCCCAAGACCGACCGGGGCCTGCCCTGAGCGTGGACCAGGACGCGCCAGACGTCTGGTTGCTCCCGGTGCCGACGCCTTTCCAGATCACGACCGTGTACGAGATGCGCTGGGGCGAGTTCCACTTTGGCGTCGACATGGCAGCGCCCTACGGCACTTCGTACTACGCGGCGCACGCCGGCACCGTGACGTTGGCGCAGTTCGACGGTGGTTACGGAATGGCCATCCGGATCGATCATGGCAACGGCGTCGAAACTGTCTACGGGCACTCCTCGAAAGTCATGGTGACAGTAGGGCAGCACGTTCAAGCGGGGGACATGATCGGCCTTATCGGCAGCACCGGCTACTCAACCGGCAACCACCTGCATTTCGAGGTGAACGTGTACGGCGAGCACAGGGACCCGATGGCGTACCTGCTCACACACGGTGTGGACATCGCGAAGCGCCTCGAGGCCGCAAACGGGGGAACAGTTATCACCTGAGCGGTGTTACCACAGACGGATTGGGCCGTCTGATCTGCCCCTTTCCGTTGTTTTGTCTGGTCCTGCCGTGACCGCGGCTACACCGCGTGTGACCAACGACACCCGGTTATGTGAGGCGCACGCCACATGGCAACGCATATGTGAATCCCCCTCACCTACCGCAAACTCGTACAAATCCGTCCGATACCTCGCATGAGCTGCGACACGTTACGCACGCTCGGCGACGGGTCTCCCGTTGGTGCCCCGGCACTATTGCCGGGTCCGTGTCAGCGAGGACGACGGAGGGTTCCCCCCGATGTTCAGCAAGCTCAGCAACTCGTTCGAGAAGTTGCACCACCTGCGCGACCGCGCAGCCGAAATCGGCGACGCCGCCATGACCAGGGCGAGCGACGTTGCCCAGGCCAAGCTCAAGGGCCGCGGTGCGGTCGTGAGCCTCGGCGTAGCCGGCGTGATGGCGGCAGGCCTCATCGCAGGCGCCTCGGCTCTCGTCAACTCCGTCGAGGCTTCGGCCACGGAGTCGGCCACCGAGACGGTCGCGGCCGCCGACGCTGGCCAGCGCTTGCAGGCCGCCACCCGCGCCGACCGATCGGCCCGGACGGCACCGGCCGCAAAGGCGCCCGCCACCAAGACAACGACTCCGAAGGCACCGGGGAAGGCGGCCGCGGCAAAGAAGGCCGCGCCGAAATGGGTCAGTCCCATGCCTGGCACACCGCTCAGCTCATGCTTCGGCCAACGTTGGGGCATGGCCCACAAGGGCCTCGACTTCGCCGGCAACGCGGGCACGCGAATCCGCGCTGTCGGAGCCGGCAGGGTTTTCGCGGCCGGCTGGATCTACTCCGGCTACGGGATGTCGGTCGTGGTCAACCACGGCAACGGCTATCTGACCCACTACGCGCACGCCTCGAGGCTGCTCGTCAAGCCGGGGCAGAAAGTCAAGCCTGGTCAGGTCCTGGCGCTTGAGGGCAGCACCGGTAACTCCACCGGCCCGCACCTGCACTTCGAGGTCCACCGCGGCCTGTGGAATCAGGTCAATCCGTCCAAATGGCTGCGAGCCCACGGCGTCAAGATCGGCTGCTGAAGCGGCACCGTCCGAACGTAGTCAGCGAACCAGCCTTCCCCCCGGTTTGGTTCCCCCCGAGAGCGCTGGCCCGGTACCCCGCGTGGGTGCCGGGCCAGCGCCGTTCCGCGCCCCGCCGCTCCCCGAGCGTGGCTCACATTCAGGGGGGGGATAAAAACCCGCGGGGGGGGCCCCCCCGGCCAGATCAAAGGTGTGGGG
>JAXIPB010000093.1:0-16341 GCA_045403155.1 Micromonosporaceae bacterium | reverse complement strand
GACCTGGAGGACATGATCGACGGGTTTTCGCGACGGTCAGCTCATGATCGACGCGAAGGGATCGGGCTCTACTTGGAGTAGAGCTCGACAATCAGCTGCTCCTGGACCTGCGTGTCGATGGACGCGCGGGCCGGGAGCGTGTGGATAAGGATCTTCATCTGGGTCGGGATAGCCTCAAGCCAGGCCGGCACGATGCGGCTGCCGGCCTCGGCGCGGGCGATCACGAACGGGGTCAGGTCGGCCGACTTATCCCGCACCTGGACGATGTCGTGCTCGGTCACGCGGTACGACGGGATGTCGACCTTCCTGCCGTTCACGGTGAAGTGGCCGTGCTTGACGAGCTGGCGTGCCATGTCACGAGACTTGGCGTAGCCGGCCCGGTAGACCACATTGTCCAAGCGGGACTCAAGAATCTTGAGGAGCTCCTCGCCGGTCTTGCCGGGGCGGCCGTGCGCCTCCTCGTAGTACGTGCGGAACTGCTTCTCCAGCACGCCGTAGATGCGGCGAGCCTTCTGCTTCTCCCGAAGCTGCAGCAGATACTCGCTCTCCTTCGTCCGCCCACGACCGTGCTGGCCGGGTGGGAAGGGTCGCGACTCGAACGGGCACTTCGGCCCATCGCATTTGGAACCCTTCAGGAACAGCTTCATCTTCTCGCGACGGCAGCGGCGGCAGTCAGCACCTGTATAACGAGCCATTGTTGTCTACCTTCCCTGCCTCAGACCCGGCGACGCTTCGGCGGACGGCACCCGTTGTGCGGCTGCGGGGTGACGTCGGAGATGGTCCCGACCTCGAGTCACGCGGCGGTCAACGAACGGATGGCGGTCTCCCGGCCCGAACCCGGGCCCTTGACGAACACATCGACCTTGCGCATGCCGTGCTCCATCGCGCGGCGCGCGGCCGCCTCGGCGGCCAGCTGTGCGGCGAATGGGGTCGACTTGCGCGAGCCCTTGAAACCCACCTGGCCGGCGGACGCCCAAGAGATCACGGCCCCGGTCGGGTCCGTGATGGACACGATCGTGTTGTTGAACGTGCTCTTGATGTGCGCCTGCCCGTGGGCGACGTTCTTTCGTTCCTTGCGCCGCACCTTCTTGGCGGCTGCGGGGCCGGTACGTGCCTTCGGTGGCATATCTGTGTGCGCTCCAGTTTGTGTGGCTTGTGGGGCGGTCTCGGGTTACTACTTCTTGCCGGGCTTCTTCTTGCCAGCGACCGTGCGCTTGGGGCCCTTGCGGGTGCGCGCGTTGGTCCGGGTGCGCTGACCGCGCACCGGCAGGCCCCGGCGGTGCCGGATGCCCTCGTAGCAGCCGATCTCGACTTTGCGCCGGATGTCGGCCGCGACCTCGCGGCGCAGATCACCCTCGACCTTGTAGTTGGCCTCGATAAAGTCGCGCAGCTGCACGACCTCGTCATCGGTCAGATCCTTTGCGCGCTTGTCGGGGCTGATGCCGGTCGCGGCGAGCGTCGCCGCCGAGCGGGTGCGGCCCATTCCGAAGATGTAGGTAAGCGCGATCTCGAGCCGCTTATCGCGGGGAAGGTCGACGCCGACTAGACGTGCCATGTGCGGGCTTCTCCTGTCGTGGCTCTCGCGGAGGTCTGTGCCCCGCCCCATCCCCGCCTGCCCGGGCGGGGCCCCGGCCTCCGACCGGGGGTCAGCCATGAAGGACGTGTTCGGATGAACAATCGACCCGCGGCTGGAACGGAACTTTCTTTATATGACGGGCTTAGCCCTGGCGCTGCTTGTGGCGCGGGTCGTCACAGATGACCATGACCCGCCCATGCCGGCGAATGACCCGGCACTTGTTACAGATCTTCTTTACGCTCGGCTTGACCTTCACCGGTTATGCCTTACTTGTGATCACGCTCACTCATGCCCGATGACCGGCCAGGAGTCAGCGCACGAAGACGGATGATTGCACTTGCAAACCGCGTCACTTGTAGCGGTAGACGATCCGCCCGCGGGTCAGGTCGTACGGCGAGAGCTCGACGACAACCCGATCCTCGGGCAGGATGCGGATGTAGTGCTGCCGCATCTTGCCGCTGATGTGGGCCAAGACCCTGTGACCATTGGCGAGCTCCACCCGAAACATTGCGTTCGGTAGTGGCTCGACCACTCGGCCCTCGATCTCGATGGCACCGTCTTTCTTCGGCATATCCTCCGCTAACTGACGCTGTATTTGATGCAGACGTGGTGTCTGATGAACCGGTGCACAGAATCGCTCGCAGGTGGTTTGAGGACCACCCGCGCCAGCCGCGGATCCGGAGGCCATCGCCGTGGGGCGGGCATGCCGGAGTCGACGCTGTGCGCCATTGGCGAGTGTACGCGGGAGCAGGCATAGACGGCAAACCGAGGTCAACTCGCCCTAGGCCGGACTGGTAACGGCGCGCCAGTCCCCCTCCGCAACTGTTCAAAACCCGCCCCCGGAACCCGGCAAAATGGGGCAGCTGTCGAACAGTTGCCGCCGGGAGGGCGACGCCGGAGAGACTAGCCGCGCGCGGTGATCAAATCACCGAGCCGGGACCGGCCGCCGTCGAGTTCGGTCAGCACCCAGATCCCGTCGTCGAGCAGGGCGACCGTGTGCTCGACGTGCGCGGCCACGGAGCCATCCTGGGTCACCACGGTCCAACCGTCAGATAGCTCAACGGTCTTCGGCGACCCAATCGTGATCATAGGTTCGATCGCCAGCACGAGGCCGGGCACGAGCTTCGGGCCCTTGCCCGGGCGGCCGTGATTGAGCACGTGCGGGTCCTGGTGCATCTCCGTACCGATGCCGTGCCCGCCGTACCCGTCCACGATGCCGAAGCGTCCAGATGCCCGCACCGCGACCTCAACCGCACGCGAAATGTCGGTCAGGCGGCCCTGCCCTGAAAGCATGCCCCCGGCGGCGGCCGCCAGGCCGGCCCACAGCGCGGCTTCGGCGCTCGCGGCGAGCTTTTGCAGCTCGGGTGCGACCTCGCCGACGGGGACTGTGATCGCGGCGTCGCCATGCCAGCCGTCGAGCACCGCCCCGCAGTCGATGGAGATGAGGTCACCGTCGTGGAGGATCTGCCCCGAGCTTGGGATGGCGTGCACGACCTGGCTGTTGACCGAGGCGCAGATGGTCGCCGGGTAGCCCTGATATCCCTTGAAAGAGGCGGTCGCTCCCGCCGAACGGATCACCTCGTGGGCGATGTCGTCCAGCTTCGCGGTGGAGACGCCCGGCGAGACTGCGTCCCGCATGGCTGCAAGCGCCTCGGCGACGACGAGCCCGGCGGCCCGCATCTTCGCTATCTGCTCCGGCGTCTTGTACTGAATGGTGAGCTGCCGGCGAAACATCCTCGCGTTCATGTGTCTCTTTCGCTCTCAACCGCGCTCATCCGCCGTACGACCGCAGCGCGTCGATTGCCCGGACGGTCACGTCCTCAACTGGTCCCGTCGCGTCAATTCCCACTAGCTTGCCCTGCGCGCCGTAGTAATCCACGAGCGGGGCGGTGTCTCGGGCGTAGACCCGGAGTCGCTCGCTGACCGTCTCGGCCTTGTCGTCGTCGCGCTGGTAGAGCTCGCCGCCGCACCGATCACAGGTCCCCTCCCGGGTGGGCGCGTCGAAGGCGACGTGCCAGATCTTGCTGCAGCCCCGACACGTCCGCCGACCCGATAGCCGCCGGATCACCTCGTCGTCGTCCACGACGAGTTCCATTACCAGATCGAGGCCCACGCCGAGATCCGCGAGGAGTTTGTCCAGGGCGGAGGCCTGCGGCACGGTCCGGGGGAAGCCGTCGAGCAGAAACCCGTCCGACGCGTCGGACTCGGCGAGACGGTCGCGGACCATATTGATCGTGACCTGGTCCGGTACGAGTTGGCCACCGTCCATGTAGCGCTTGGCCTCGATCCCGAGCGGCGTGCCGGCGGCGACGTTGGCTCGGAAAATGTCGCCGGTCGAGATCTTGGATACGGCCAGATGGGCCGCGATGAACTCCGCCTGCGTGCCCTTCCCCGCGCCGGGTGGGCCCACGAGTACGAGCCTCATGGGATCACCACCCTCTACAACTGGTGAGCGGAGTCTCCTCCACTACCGCAGGAACCCTTCGTAGTTTCGCTGCATGAGCTGGCTCTCGATCTGCTTCACCGTCTCCAGGCCTACGCCCACGATGATGAGCACCGCCGTGCCGCCGAACGGGAAGTTCTGCAGCGTCGCCCTTCCGCCGACGAGCCCGATGAAGAGGTTTGGCAAGATCGAGATAATACCGAGGTAGAGCGCACCTGGCAGGGTGATTCGACTGAGGATGAAGTCGAGATACTCGGCCGTCGGCTTGCCGGGCCTGATGCCGGGGACGAAGCCGCCGTACTTCTTCATGTTGTCCGCCACCTCGGTCGGGTTGAAGGTGATCCCGACGTAGAAGTACGTGAAGAAGATGATCAGGAGGAAGTAGAGCGTGATGTTGACCCAGCTGGTCGGGTCGATGATGTAGTCCTGCACGAACAGGTAGAAGGCGTTGGGATTGTTCGGGTCCATGAACCCAAGAATCAATTGGGGCAGGTAGAGCAGCGAGGACGCGAAGATCACCGGGATCACGCCGGCTTGGTTGACCTTCAACGGGATGTAGGTGGACGTGCCGCCATACATCCGCCGGCCGATCATGCGTTTGGCGTACTGCACCGGGATGCGCCGTTGCGCCTGCTCGATCCACACCACGCCGGCGATGATAAGGACGCCGATCGCCATCACCAGGGCAAAAACGGACCAGCCGCGGTTCTCCTTGATCGTCCAGCCCTCGGACGGCAGCCGCGCGGCGATGGACGTGAAGATCAGCACGGACATGCCGTTGCCAACGCCGCGGTCCGTGATCAGCTCACCGAGCCACATGACCACACCCGTCCCGGCGGTCATGGTGATCACGAGCACCACCAGGGTCAGCGGCATGCCGATCTCGTTCTCCGGCACCACCGGCCACTGGTCACACTGGTTCTGGAATAGCTGCCCCGACCGCGCCAGCGCCACGAACGCCGACGACTGCAGGACGGCCAGGCCCAGCGTCAGGTAGCGCGTGTACTGCGTGATCTTCGCCTGGCCGGATTGGCCCTCCTTCTTCAGCAGCTCGAGTCGGGGGATGACCACGGTGAGCAGCTGGAGGATGATGCTGGCGGTGATGTACGGCATGATGCCGAGCGCGAAGACCGACAGCTGCAGCAGCGCGCCGCCGGAGAAGAGGTTGAGCAGCGTGTACACGCCGTTTTGCTGAGTTCCCGCGAGCGTGTCGAGGCACTGCTGGACGTTGCCGAATGAGACACCCGGGCTGGGGAGGGTGGCACCGAGGCGGTAGACCGCAATGATCCCCAGCGTGAAGATTAACTTCTTGCGCAGGTCAGGCGTCCGAAACGCACTGAGAAAGGCGGAGAGCAAGGTTCTTCCTCCTGCACAAGGCCGCCGAGTGCTCGAACGGCGGAGCTGTTCTAGGGGTGCGCCGGCGTGGGTGCCGGCCGTTACAACGGTGTGCGATCGCAGACTCTAACAGCCGGATGACTGGTCGATCCGATCGGCATGGGACCGCGCACGCCGCGCGGCCCTTACGCCTCTGACATTCTTACAGCTGGATCGCGGAGCCACCAGCCGCAGTGATCTTCGCCTTAGCCGAGTCACTGAACGCGTGCGCCGACACCTGCAGCTTGACATTGCCAAGCTCGCCGCTGCCGAGCACCTTCACCGGCCGGCCGCCACGGACGGCACCGGAGTCGGCCAGCTCGGCCGGCCCGACCTGGCCGCCGTTTGGAAACAGCTCGGCGAGCCGGTCCAGGTTGACGACCTGGAACTCGACCCGAAACCTGTTCTTGAAGCCCTTGAGCTTCGGCAGGCGCATGTGGATCGGCATCTGCCCACCCTCGAACGAGGCCGGGATGTTCTTGCGGGCCTTCGAACCCTTGGTTCCACGCCCCGCGCTCTTTCCCTTCGAGCCCTCGCCGCGACCGACGCGGGTCTTCTCGGTCTTCGCCCCTGGGGCGGGGCGAAGGTGATGGACCTTGATCGTCATTACTCGACCTCCTCGACGCTGACGAGGTGGCTCACCGTGAAGATCATGCCCCGGAACTCGGGGCGGTCCTCCTTCACCACCACGTCCCTGATTCGCTTGAGGCCGAGCGACCGCAGCGTGTCGCGCTGATTTTGCTTCGCTCCGATCCCTGATCGAATCTGGGTGACCTTGAGCCGTGCCATCTGGGTCACACCCCCACCCCTGCGCGCGCAGCGAGCATGGCAGCAGGTGCGACGTCCTCGACCAGGAGTCCGCGGCGCGCCGCGACCGCCTCGGGCGACTCGAGCATTCGCAGCGCGGCTACCGTGGCGTGCACGATGTTGATCGGATTCGATGAGCCGAGGCTCTTGGACAGCACGTCGTGAATTCCCGCGCACTCCAGTACGGCACGCACGGGCCCGCCCGCGATGACGCCCGTTCCGGCGCTTGCCGGTTTGAGCAGCACCACGCCGGCGGCGGCCTCTCCCTGTACCGGGTGCGGAATGGTCGTCCCGATCCGCGGCACCTTGAAGAAGTGCTTCTTCGCCTCCTCGACGCCCTTGGCTATGGCCGCGGGCACCTCCTTGGCCTTGCCATAGCCAATGCCGACCATGCCGTCGCCGTCCCCGACCACGACCAGCGCGGTGAAGCTAAAGCGACGGCCGCCCTTGACGACCTTGGCGACGCGATTGATCGTGACGACGCGCTCGAGGTGCGGAGTCTTCTCCGCTACCTCGCGCGGGCCACGACCGCCGTCACGGCCACGTCCGCGACCCTCGCGGGCCCCGCCCTCGCGCACGCCGCCCTCCGTGCTACCGGACGCGGAGCCCCGGCGCTGTGGACCTGGCATTACGTCCAACCCTTCTGTAACTACTTCGCTCGCGGCTGCTGCCGCTCTTGCTTCGGTTGTTTGCGAATCTTGGACTTCTTTCGCCCCGATAGGGGCCGGAGAATTCCAAGATTCACAGCATCCCTCGCCTAAAACTCGAGTCCGGCTTCGCGCGCGGCGTCGGCCAGCGAGGCAATACGCCCCGCGTACCGGTTTCCGCCGCGATCGAAGACGACCTTGTTGATTCCTGCCGCCTTGGCGCGATCGGCGACGAGCGCTCCAACCTTGGCGGCCACGGCCTTCTTGTCCCCGTCGGACCCACGGATCGATGCGTCGAGGCTCGACGCCGAGACCAGTGTGTGGCCCTTGGTGTCGTCCACGACCTGCACCATGATCTGCCGCAGTGAGCGCGTGACGACCAGGCGGGGCCGCTCACCCGTACCGTTGATGTTCTTGCGGACCCGGAAGTGGCGCCGCGCCCGCCCGACGGCGCGCTGAGCGGCCACGCCGCTTCGGCGCTTGAGCAGTGATGCGCTCACGCTGCCACTCCTTTGTTCGCCACTGCGGGGCTCGCAAGCTCGCTCCTCGGGCTCACTTCTTGCCTGCCTTTCCGGCCTTGCGGCGAATGACCTCGCCGGCGTACTTCACGCCCTTGCCCTTGTACGGCTCTGGCGGGCGGATCTTGCGGATGTTCGCTGCGACCTCGCCCACCTGCTGCTTGTCGATTCCAGCGACATGGAAGAGCGTCGGCCGCTCCACGGTGAACGTGATGCCGGCCGGCGCGGGCACGACGACCGGGTGCGAGAAGCCAAGGGCGAACTCGAGGTCCGTGCCCTTCTGGGTCACCCGGTAACCGGTGCCATTGATCTCCAGCGACTTGCGGTAGCCCTCGGTCACGCCGACGACCATGTTGGCGACAAGCGTACGGCTGAGGCCGTGCAACTCCTTGGCCTTGCGTTCGTCGTTGGGTCGGTTGACGTGCAGCCCCTCGTCATCCCGCTCGACCGTGATCGGCTCGGCGACGGTGTGCCTCAACTGCCCCTTGGGCCCCTTGACCTGGACGGTCTGGCCATCGATGGTGATCTCGACACCCGCCGGCACCGTGATCGGCTTGCGCCCGATTCGCGACATTGCTTCAGCCTCCCGCTTACCAGACCCAGGCGAGGACTTCCCCGCCTACGTTTCGTTTGCGGGCCTGCCGATCCGTGAGCAGCCCCTGCGACGTCGAGATGATGGCGATGCCGAGGCCACCGAGCACGCGCGGCATCTCCTGCGCCTTCGCGTAGACCCGCAGACCGGGCTTGGAGACGCGCCGGATGCCGGCCAGGCTGCGCTCGCGGTGCGGACCGTACTTGAGCTCAACCACCAGCGTCTTGCCGACGGTCTCCTCTGCCGGTTCCTCGACCGCCCACGCGGCGACGTATCCCTCCGCCTTGAGGACCTCGGCGATGTTCGCCTTGATCTTCGAGTACGGCATGACAACCCGGTCGTGGTAGGCCTGGTTGGCGTTGCGCAGACGCGTCAACATGTCTGCGATCGGATCGGTCATGGTCATGTTTCGTCAGACCTTTCTCGCCGCGGTTCCTCTGCGGGCCTGCAGCGAAGGTTTACTTTCGCGAAGCTTGCGAGCGAAAGCGGAATCACTACCAGGAGGCTTTCGCCACACCGGGGAGTTCACCGCGGTGAGCCATGTCACGGATGCAGATCCGGCAAAGGCCGAACTTGCGGTAGACCGCCTTGGGGCGCCCGCAGCGCTGGCAGCGGGTGTAGGCGCGCACCGCGAACTTTGGCTTGGCGGCTGCCTTGAGAATCAGGGCCTTCTTGGCCATCTGGAGCTCCTTGCTTAGTTCTCTTTCCTGAAATACCGGTTCAACTCGCTAGCTCCTTGAACGGGAAGCCGAGGAGCTTCAGTAGCGCCCGACCCTCGTCGTCCGTCTTGGCGGTGGTCACGACCGTGATGTCCATGCCCCGGACCCGATCGATGCGGTCCTGGTCGATCTCGTGGAACACCAACTGCTCGGTGAGGCCGAACGTGTAGTTGCCGTTCCCGTCGAGCTTGCGCCCGTCCAGGCCGCGGAAGTCGCGAATACGCGGCAGGGCGATCGAGAGCAGCCGGTCGAGAAACTCCCACATGCGATCGCCGCGCAGGGTCACCTTGGCGCCGATCGGCATGCCCTCGCGCAGCTTGAACTGCGCGATCGAGCGGGTCGCCCGGCGTACCTGCGGCTTCTGGCCGGTGATCGCGGCCAGGTCCCGAACCGCGCCGTCCATGAGCTTCGCGTCCCTCGCCGCCTCGCCGACACCCATATTGACGACGATCTTCACCAGCCCAGGAACCTGCATCGGGTTGGTGTAGTTGAACTGTGAGGTCAGGGTGCCAGCGATCTCGGCGCGGTAGCGCTCTTTGAGGCGCGGGACGAGCTTGGTCTCGGTGGCCGTCGTCATGATGCCATGTCCTTACCGGTGCTGCGGGCAACGCGAACCTTGTTGCCGTTGTCGTCGATGCGGTAGCCGATCCGCGTCGGCTTCCCATCCGAATCGAGGACCATCACGTTCGACACGTGAATGGGTGCCTCCTGCGTGACGATGCCCCCGGTCTTCGCGCCCCGCTGGGTGGTGCGGATCCGGGTGTGCTTCTTGACCCGGTTCACGCCCTCGACCAGAACCTTGTCGAGCCTGGGGTAGGCCGCGATGACCTTGCCCTTGGCGCCCTTGTCCCTGCCGGCGATGACCTCGACGGTGTCGCCCTTCTTGACCTTCATCGTCACAACACCTCCGGCGCGAGCGAGATGATCTTCATGAAGCGCTTGTCTCTCAACTCCCGGCCGACCGGGCCGAAGATGCGGGTGCCGCGTGGGTCGCCGCCATCCTTGATGATCACGGCAGCGTTCTCGTCGAAGCGGATGTACGAACCATCCGGCCGCCGCCTCTCCTTGGCCGTCCGGACGACGACCGCCCTGACGATCTCGCCCTTCTTCACGCCGGCGCCCGGGATCGCTTCCTTGACGGTCGCGACGATGACGTCGCCAATGCCCGCGTATCGCCGGCCCGAACCGCCGAGAACCCGGATGCACAGGATCTCCCGAGCACCCGTGTTGTCGGCGACACGAAGTCGCGACTCCTGCTGAATCACTTCCCACTCCTTCGGAGTGCTCCGTTGGTCCGCGCTGCGCGCGGGCCTTCTTCTACTCCGACAAACCAAGCTCGGCCTGACGGCCTCGACGGTTGTCGGTTATTTCGCCTTCTCGAGAATCTCGACGACGCGCCAGCGCTTGGTCGCCGACAGGGGCCGAGTCTCCATAATCGTGACCCGGTCGCCGACGCCGCACGCGTTCTGCTCGTCATGCACCTTGAGCTTGCTGGTACGGCGCAGAACCTTGCCATAGAGCGGATGCTTGACCCGATCCTCAACGACGACGATGACGGTCTTGTCCATCTTGTCGCTGACCACGAAGCCCTCGCGAACCTTGCGCCTGCCGCGGACGTTCGTCGCGGCCGCGGTTGGCGTGAGTTCAGTGTCATTCATGCTGTCACCTCAGACGGTTCGGCCGAGAGCCCGAGCTCGCGCTCGCGCATGATCGTGTAGATCCGGGCGATCTCCCGACGCACGATCTGGAGCCGACGGTTGTTGTCGAGCTGTCCGGTCGCGGACTGCACGCGAAGATTGAACAGCTCAGCCTTGGCCTCGCGCAGCTTCGTCGTGAGCTCCTCGGTACGAAGCTCGCGCAGCTCGGCGGCCGCCGTTCCCGCTGCCATCAGACCTCACCACCTTCGCGCTTCACGATGCGGCACTTCATTGGGAGCTTGTGGATCGCGCGACGCATCGCCTCTCGCGCGGTGTGCTCGTTCGGGAACGACATCTCGAATAGGATGCGGCCCGGCTTGACGTTCGATACCCACCACTCGGGCGAGCCCTTGCCGGAGCCCATCCGAGTCTCGGCTGGCTTCTTGGTCAAGGCCCGGTCGGGGAAGACCGTGATCCAGACCTTGCCGCCGCGACGGATGTGGCGGGTCATCGCGATACGGGCTGCCTCGATTTGGCGGTTCGTCACGTACGCCGGCTCGAGCGCCTGGATGCCGAACTCGCCGAAGACAACCCGGTTACCACCCTTGCTCTTGCCGTGGCGGTCGGGGTGGTGTGGCTTGCGGAAGCCCTTCGGGGGCTTGCGGGGCATCAGCATGGATCAGCCCTCCTGGCTCTCAGCCGCGATGACCTCGCCGGCCGTGTTCTCCGTCGCCGGCTCGGCGGGCACGGGCTCCGCCGGCGAGCCGGCCATTCCGGCAGCGCCGGCCCGACCCGCCTCGGTGCCGCCGGCCGTGGTGCCCGACGCACCCGAACGAACCCGGCGGGGACGGTCCGGGCGTTCGCCCCGAGGCTCTCGGCGCGGTCGACCCGGGGCCTGCGCCTCGGCCTCACGGCCGGCGGCGGCGTCGCCCTTGTAGATCCAGACCTTTACGCCGATGCGCCCAAACGTCGTGCGCGCCTCGAAGAAGCCGTACTCGATGTTGGCCCGCAGCGTGTGCAGGGGCACCCGCCCCTCGCGGTAGAACTCGGTCCGGCTCATCTCGGCGCCACCGAGGCGCCCGGAGACCTGAACCCGGATCCCACGCACGATCGTGTTCTTCATCGCCGACTGCATCGCCTTGCGCATGGCCCGGCGGAAGCTGACCCGGCTCGACAGCTGCTCGGCGACGCCCTGGGCCACCAACTGCGCGTCCGACTCCGGGCTCTTCACCTCAAGGATGTTGAGCTGAACCTGCTTGCCCGTGAGCTTCTCCAGCTCGCCGCGGATCCGGTCGGCCTCGGCGCCCTTGCGGCCGATGACGATGCCCGGGCGGGCGGTGTGGATGTCGATGCGGACGCGATCGCGGGTGCGCTCGATGTCCACCTTGGAGACACCGGCCCGCTCGAGGCCCTTCGCCATCATCTTGCGGATCTTGACATCCTCGGCGATGTAGTCCTTGTAGAGCTTGTCCGCGTACCACCGCGACTTCCAGTCGGTCGAGATGCCGAGCCGGAACCCGATCGGGTGAACCTTCTGACCCATTACTCGGTCTCCTCACCCGCGGGGGCCTCGCCCCCGCGCTCCCCCGACTGCTCGGGCTTGGCGGTCGCCTTCTTGGTGGCCTTCTTCGTCGCCTTCTTCGCCGCTTGCTGCGCCTGTGCCACGGCGACTTCGGCCGGGACCTCGGCTGCCGAATCCTCGACCTCGGCCGGCGGAGCTGCCTTCTTCGCGGAAGCCTTCGCGGGGGCGGCCTTTGTGCCCGCGGCCTTCTTGCCGGGCGTGGCCTTCCTGCCGGGCGTCGCTGCGACGACAACGCTCTCGACCTCGATCGTGATGTGGCACGTCCGCTTGCGGATGCGGTATGCGCGGCCCTGGGCGCGTGGCCGGAACCGCTTGAGCGTCGGACCCTCGTCGACAAAGGCCGCCCGCACCAACAGCGAATCGGCGTCGAGGCGCTCGTTGTTTTCTGCGTTGGCGACCGCGCTCGCGAGCACCTTATAGACCTGCTCGCTCGCGGCCTGCGGCGCGAACCGCAGCACCGTCAGCGCCTCCTGCGCGGGCAGGCCGCGCACGAGGTCGACCACGCGGCGCGCCTTCGTCGGCGAGATGCGTACGTGCCGCGCAACCGCTCGCGCGCCCGGAAGGGCGACGGCGTCGCTCTTGGTTGCCATTCGGGTGTCCCCTAATCCTCACTCGCGCCTTAGCGGCGGCGGGCCTTACGGTCGTCCTTCTCGTGACCCTTGAACGTGCGGGTCATGGCGAACTCGCCGAGCTTGTGCCCGACCATCGCCTCCGTGATGAACACGGGAACGTGCTTGCGTCCATCGTGAACGGCGATCGTGTGACCGAGCATGTCCGGGGTGATCGTCGATCGGCGCGACCAGGTCTTGATGACGTTCTTGGAGTTTTTCTCGTTCTGCATCTCCACCTTCTTGAGCAGGTGGTCGTCGACGAACGGACCCTTCTTCAAGCTCCGTGGCATGTCTGTTTAACCCCGCTTCCGGGTGGCGTAACGGCGGCGGACGATAAGGCGGTCACTCGGTTGGCCCTTGCGGCGCGTGCGACCCTCGGGCTTGCCCTTCGGGTTCACCGGGTGGCGCCCACCGGAGGTCTTGCCCTCGCCACCGCCGTGCGGGTGGTCGACGGGGTTCATCGCCACACCACGGACGGTGGGGCGCTTGCCCTTCCACCGCATGCGGCCGGCCTTGCCCCAGTTGATGTTTGACTGATCGGCATTGCCGATCTCGCCGACGGTCGCGCGGCAGCGCACGTCGACCCGTCGGATCTCCCCCGACGGCATCCGCAGCGTGGCGTACATGCCCTCGCGGCCGAGCAACTGAATGCCGACACCGGCCGAGCGGGCGAGCTTCGCGCCGCCGCCGGGACGCAGCTCCACCGCGTGGATCTGCGTGCCGACCGGGATATTGCGCAGCGGCAGGTTGTTGCCGGGCTTGATGTCGGCGCCGTGTCCCGACTCGACCAAGTCGCCCTGCTTGAGGTCCTTCGGCGCGAGAATGTAGCGCTTCTCGCCGTCGGCGTAGTGCAGCAGCGCGATGCGGGAGGTGCGATTCGGGTCGTACTCGATGTGCGCGACCTTCGCCGGCACTCCGTCCTTGTCGACGCGCTTGAAGTCGATCAGCCGGTACTGACGCTTGTGTCCGCCGCCCTGGTGCCGGGTGGTGATCCGGCCGTTGGCGTTGCGCCCGCCCTTGCCGGGCAGCGGCCGAAGCAGCGACTTCTCCGGCGTGGATCGTGTGACCTCGGCGAAGTCGGCCACGCTGGAGCCGCGGCGACCCGGGGTCGTCGGCTTGTACTTTCGGATACCCATGATCCTCTATACCCCTCAGCTAACCGGTCCGCCGAAGGCGTCGATGCGGTCACCGGCGGCGAGCTTGACCAGCGCCCGCTTCGTGTTCTTGCGCTTGCCCATGCCGAAACGCGTGCGCTTGCGCTTGCCCTCACGGTTGAGCGTGTTCACGGTGAGAACCCGAACGTTGAAGATCTGCTCGATGGCGATCTTGATCTGAGTCTTGTTCGCGTCCGGGTGGACGAGGAACGTGTACCAGTTGGTGTCGAGCCGGCTATAGCTCTTCTCCGACACGACGGGCGCGACGATCACGTCGCGCGGGTCGGCGACTGTGCTCACTTCTCCCCCTCCTCGGCGGCTGCGGGGACACCCAGGAACTCATCAAGCGCCTCCTTGGTGAAGACCACGTCGTCGGCGACCAGCACGTCGTACGTGTTGAGCTGGTCCGCCGCGAGCAGGTGCACCTCGGCCACGTTGCGCAGCGAGAGCCAGTTGATCTCGTCCTCGCGACCGAGCACGACCAGGACTCGAGGCGACTCGCTCACGGCGCGTAGCGTCGCGAGGGCAGTCTTGGTCTTCGGCGTCTCACCGTCGACAAAGGACTCGACCACGTGGATGCGGCCATCACGGGCCCGGTCGGAGAGCGCGCCGCGGAGGGCAGCGGCCTTCATCTTCTTCGGGGTCCGCTGGCTGTAGTCGCGCGGTATTGGGCCGTGGACAACGCCACCGCCGGTGAACTGCGGAGCGCGGATCGAGCCCTGACGCGCGCGACCGGTGCCCTTCTGTTTGTAGGGCTTTCGGCCGCCGCCGGCGACCTCGCCGCGGGTCTTTGTCTTGTGCGTACCCTGGCGTGCGGCGGCGAGCTGGGCTACCACGACCTGATGCATCAGCGGAATGTTCGCCTGGACGTCAAAGACGTCGGCGGGCAGCTCGATCGTGCCGGTCTTCTTCCCGTCCGCGTCGAGAACGTCGACCGTACTCATGCCTTCGCCCCCTTCTGCGCTGGCGACTTCGCGGCGGTACGGATGAGCACGAGCCCACCCTTCGGGCCGGGAATCGCGCCTCGGACGAGGATCAGGTTCTGCTCGGCGTCGATCGCCTGGATCATCAGGCCCTGCGCCGTATAGCGCACGCCACCCATGCGGCCGGGCATCTTCACGCCCTTGAAGACGCGGCCCGGTGTGGCGCACGCGCCGATGGACCCCGGCGAGCGGTGTTTGCGCTCCACACCGTGGCTCGCGCGAAGACCGTGGAAGCCGTGGCGCTTCATCACGCCTGCGAAGCCCTTGCCCTTGGTCTTGCCGGTGACATCGACCGGATCGCCGGCCGCGAACGTCTCGACCGTGACCTCCTGGCCGAGCGTGTACTCGCCGGCGTCGGTGGTGCGAAGCTCCACGATGTGACGGCGCGGAGCCGAAGCGGACTTCGCGAAGTGCCCGGCGGTCGGCTTGTTCACGCGACGCGGATTCACCGCGCCAAACGCCAGCTGAACCGCGGCATATCCGTCGGTGTCGGTGGAGCGGACCTGGGTCACGACGCACGGCCCGGCCTGCACCACGGTCACCGGGACGACCTTGTTGTTGTCCCAGACCTGGGTCATGCCGAGCTTGGCTCCCAGGATTCCCTTGACTTGCCTGTCCATCAGTGGGTCCCTACAGCTTGATCTCGATGTCGACGCCAGCCGGAAGGTCGAGCCGCATGAGCGAGTCCACCGTCTTCGGGGTCGGGTCGATGATGTCGATCAGACGCTTGTGCGTACGCATCTCGAAGTGCTCGCGCGAGTCCTTGTACTTGTGCGGCGAACGAATGACGCAGTAACGGTTGATCTCCGTGGGGAGCGGCACGGGGCCGGCGACCTGCGCCCCGGTGCGCGTCACTGTCTCGACGATCTTGCGCGCCGACGAGTCGACGACCTCGTGGTCGTAGGCCTTAAGCCGGATGCGGATCTTCTGTCCCGCCATGGTGGCTATTCCTTCTCTCGTGCCGCTCTGATGCCGCTGGGTGAAGCCGATCGTTGTACCGACCCCCGCGGTCGGGCGTGTCGCGCGCCCGGCCCGCACTCAGCCCACTCGGGCGTTCGTCAGAGGCCTTGTGTGGGCGCTCCTGCCCACGTGCCGTGGCGCACGACGTAGCTGTACTTCGCACGCGCCTCGACCAGCGACCGCTTCGCGGCCGCAACCTTTTCATTATGCCGCACGATGCGTGCTTTGTGAAATCCGGAGATCTTGGTCCCGATGGTCGCCGAAGCAACCACCGGGAACCGCGATCGACTACTTGAGGATCTTCGTGACCCGGCCGGCGCCGACGGTGCGGCCACCCTCGCGGATCGCGAACTTGAGGCCTTCCTCCATGGCGATCGGCTGGATCAGCTGAACCGTCATGCTGGTGTTGTCGCCCGGCATGACCATCTCGGTGCCCTCGGGCAGCGTGACGACGCCGGTGACGTCCGTGGTGCGGAAGTAGAACTGAGGACGGTAGTTCTGGAAGAACGGGGTGTGCCGGCCGCCCTCCTCCTTGGAGAGGATGTAGACCGTCGCCTCGAACTGGGTGTGCGGGGTGTTCGTGCCCGGCTTGACCACGACCATGCCGCGCTCGACGTCCTCGCGCTTGATCCCACGAAGCAGCAGACCCACGTTCTCGCCGGCCCGCGCCTCGTCGAGGATCTTGCGGAACATCTCGATGCCGGTGCAGACCGTCTTCATCGACTTCTCCTTGATGCC
>JAXIPB010000266.1:0-9854 GCA_045403155.1 Micromonosporaceae bacterium | reverse complement strand
CGAACGTCGCGCGCCCGCACCTGGACGCTCGCGGATGACCCGTTGGGCGGCACGGTACGCCGTACCGTGCTGCCCAACGGGCTACGCATCCTGACCGAGGCCGTGCCCGCGATGCGCAGCGTGTCGTTCGGCGTCTGGGTCGGAGTCGGCTCGCGGGACGAGACGCGCCAACTCGGCGGGGTCTCGCACTTCCTGGAGCACCTGCTCTTCAAGGGAACCAAGCGCCGATCGGCACTCGAGATCTCGGCTGCGATCGAGGCGGTCGGCGGGGAGACGAACGCCTTCACCACCAAGGAGTACACGTGCTACTACGCGCGGGTGCTCGACGCGGACCTGCCGCTCGCCATCGACGTGGTGTGTGACCTGGTCCTCGACTCGATACTGTCGGAGGCCGACGTCGAGACCGAGCGTGGAGTGATTCTCGAAGAGATCGCGATGCACGACGACGAGCCGGGCGAAGAGGTCCACGACGACCTAGCCGGGGTCATCTTCGGCGACCATCCGCTCGGCCGTCTCATCTCTGGCACCGTCGACACGATCTCCCCGATGAGCCGCCGTCAGATTCTCAGTTACTACCACCGCCGCTACACCGCGCCGTCCATTGTGGTCGCCGCCGCCGGCAACCTCGAGCATGCGCTCGTCGTGAAGCTGGTCAAGGAGGCGCTGGCCCGGAGCGACCGCATGGACGGCGCGGCGGAGCCGCTGCTACGCCGCGGCGCGGGACAGCTGGAGGGCGGCGCCGATGGCGCGGGCCCTCGAACGCGTCGGGGGCGCGTGCGGGTGCGGGACAAGGACACTGAGCAGGCCCATCTCGTGCTAGGTACGCCCGCGATCGCTCGAGACGACGATCGCCGATTCGCGCTGGGCGTGCTGAACAACGTCCTCGGTGGCGGCATGTCCTCCCGACTCTTCCAGGAGATCCGGGAGCGTCGCGGCCTCGCCTACTCGGTCTACTCGTACACCTCGCAGTTCGCCGACTCCGGGCTCTTTGGCGTGTACGCCGGCTGCGCGCCCGGAAAGGTCGACGAGGTCCTCGCCCTCACCCTCGACGAGCTCGGTCGCGTCTCGGCGGCGGGCTTGACGGACGACGAGATCGCGCGGGGCAAGGGCATGCTCAAGGGTTCGCTGGTGCTCGGACTCGAGGACACCGGGTCGCGAATGTCCAGGCTGGGCAAGGGCGAGCTGCTCTATGACGAGCTGCTCAGCGTGGATCAGATCCTTTCCCGGGTGGACGCGGTGAGCCCAGACGAGGTTCGTAATGTCGCGGCCGCGGTTCTTGCCGGCCAGCCGTCACTCGCCGTGATCGGCCCATTCGCCGACCACGATTTCTCGGGCGTGGTGGGCCGGTAGCGCGGCCGGGCCCGCCTCGGTGCACTAAGTTGGGCGATGTGAGCGAGCCTGTGCAGCGCGAGGAAGCGGCCGAGCGCGACGACTTGAGCCAGCCCTCGGCGGAGCCGCAAAGCCAGCCCTCGGCGGAGCCGCAAAGCCAGCCCTCGGCGGAGCCGCAAAGCCAGCCGTCGGCGGATCCGCTGAGCCAGCCCTCGGCGGGGTCGGATCGCTCGTCAGAACCGCTTCGGGTGGGTGTGCTCGGCGCGCGCGGCCGGATGGGCACCGAGGTGTGCCAGAGCGTGGACGCGGCCGAGGACATGGAGCTCGTCGCCATGGTCGATCAGGGCGACTGGCTGTTCAACATCGCCGACGCCGGAGCGGAGGTGGTCGTCGACTTCACCACCCCGGACTCGGTGATGGACCACGTTCATTGGTGCATCGATCAGGGTATCAACGTCGTGGTGGGAACCAGCGGCTTCACCGAGTCGCGTTACGACCGCATCCGGCAATGGCTGTCGCACAAACCCGAACTCGGCGTGATCGTGGTCCCGAACTTCGCGGTCGGCGCCGTACTCATGATGGAGTTCGCGGCCCGCGCCGCGCGGTTCTTCGAGTCCGTGGAGATCGTTGAGCTGCACCACCCGAACAAGATCGATGCGCCCAGCGGCACCGCGCAGCGCACCGCCGAGATGGTCGCCGCGGCGAGGGCCGAGGTCGGCATGCCGCCCGCACCCGACGCCACCAAGGAGGAGATGGCCGGCGCACGCGGGACGGACGTGCAGGGGGTGCGGATCCACTCGCTCCGGGCCGCCGGGCTCGTCGCGCATCAGGAGGTTCTGCTCGGCACGACCGGCGAGACGCTGACCATCCGGCACGACTCGTACGACCGGAAGTCGTTCATGCCTGGGGTGATGCTCGCCATCCGTTCCGTCCGGGAGCGACCCGGCCTCACGATCGGCCTGGGCCCGCTCCTCGGCCCCTGACAGGGCGGCATCAGACGAGCGTCGTGTGCAGACGCACCTGCGGCACCAGCAGGTCGTCGACGTCCAGCGCGCGGGTGGCGCCGTCGAGTTCCCATCCGGCGGAGGTCAGGAAGGCCCGCGTCGCGGTGTCGGCCTCGAAGGCCCACGCGACCGCTGACGTGAAGCCGTCCTCCCGCCACAGGTCCGCGCAGGCTGCGAGGAGCCGGCTGCCATGCCCGCGACGGCCCCATCGCGGCTCCACGAGCAGATCTGTGACCGCGGCGATATCCGGCCGAAGCATGACCGAGTGATCCTCTTCTGGTGCCAGCGCAGCCTCATCCATCTCACCAGTCGCAGCAAAACCGACAAGGTAGGCTTGCTCCGCCTGTTCGACCGCGACCAGCACCTTGTGCCGTGGCGACGGCGGGGCCTCGATCGAGGTCAACCACCGGTTCGTTACCCAGGCGTCGTCGATCCGATCGAGGATGTTTCGGGGGACAATGCGACGGTAAGCGTGGCGCCAGGTGGTGAGCTGGATACGAGCGATCTCGCCGGCGTCATCGGAGTCCGCGGGCCGGACAAAGCCAAGCGCCATGATGATTAAGCGTACGGGGTGCGCACAGCCGTCGGATTTGAGGCGGTCACGCGGGGGATGGGAGGCTAGTGCGGTGGCCGATGTCGCAGTCAATGTCACATCGCAGAGCGGCGCATCGGAAGGCAGCACGACGGAGCCCAAGGCTGCCGAGGGCGACCCAGCGGAAGAGAGCGCCGGATCGGACGCTCCGCCGCCTCGACGCGTCGTGCGGCGTCAGGTGCTCACAATCCTCGCCCTCGCCGCCGGGATCTTCACCTTCGTCTACTTCCTCGCCGTCCGCCACGGCTTCTTCGACCTGAATGTCTACCACGGCGCGATCAACTACTGGGTCCGCGACGGTGGCTCGCTCTATGACTTCGTACTGCCGTTCAGCACGTACGGATACACCTATCCGCCATTCGCGGCGCTGCTCATGCTGCCCTTGGCGATCACGCCATGGCACCTCGCCATAGTGATCAGCTCGATAACCTGTGTCGCCGTCTCCGTCGTACTGATCTATTGGCTGGTCGATCCGGTGGCCCGCCGGCAAGGCTGGACACGCTGGTACGCCCTAGCGCTCGCAGTCTGCTTCGCCGCCGCGTTCGAGCCGCTCAGGGAAACGTTCCTGTTCGGTCAGGTCAACATGTACCTCGTCTTCGTGGTGGCGGCCGACCTGCTGCTGCTGGTGAGCCGGGGCAGTCGCTTCGGGGGCGTCGGCATCGGCCTGGCCACAGCGGTCAAGCTGACGCCAGGCATCTTCATCGTGTATCTGCTGGTCACGAAGCGGTGGCGGGCCGCGATCGTGGCCAGCGTCACCGCTGCCGTGGCGACCGTCGTCGCAGCGGCCGTGGCCCCGGACGCGTCCCGGGTCTTCTGGACCGACGCGCTGTGGAACACCGACCGCATCGGCGCTCAGGCCTTCATCTCCAACCAGTCAATGAACGGCGCGGTCGCGCGCCTGCACGCCGCCGACCCGAGCACCGCCCTGTGGGCTGTCACCGTTATCGTGATCATGATCGCCTGGGCGGTGCGGGCGCGACGCGCGGTGGCGGCTGGTGATGAGATGACCGGTTTCGCGCTGACCGGCATCGTCGGCTGCCTGGTCAGCCCGATCACGTGGGTGCACCACCTGGTCTGGGTTGGTCCGGCCATCCTGGTGCTGCTCGACAGCGCGCTGGCCGCACCCGATCGCAAACGGCGCAATCGCTTGCTCGCGTTCATGATCTTCTCGTACGTTCTGCTGTGCAGCCGGCTCGTCTGGTCCTTCCACGAGCGATGGGACAACCCATTCGGTTGGTTCCTCAGCAATGCCTATGTGTGGATCTCGGTCGCACTGCTGTTTGCCCTGCCGATCCGCGTCGCCCGGTCCGCGCCGCCCGCGCCGCTCGGCGAGTCGGCAAGTGTTCCGGACTCGCCCGGATCTGAGCGCGCCGACCGGGCAAGTGTCGACCAGTTGCGATAGATCTTGGGCTGGTGATCAACGCGACGGAGTGTCGGTCGTGGGCGGTAGCCTTCGCTCACCATGACCGTGTCACTCACTCGGACCGACTCGCTCTCGCTGGCGCAGGCGCGGCGAATCGCGCTCCACGCGCAGGGCTTCACCGACCCACGCCCGACCGGCGTCGCGACGATGCGGCATCTGCGTCGGGTGGTCGGCCGCACCAGCCTGCTGCAGATCGACTCGGTCAACGTCCTGCAGCGAGCCCAGTACTTGCCTCTGTTCAGCCGGCTCGGCGACTACTCCACTGCGCTGTTGGACCGCGCCGCTTACCAGGCGCCACGGGAGCTCTTTGAGTACTGGGGGCACGAGGCATCCCTCGTACCGGTCGCGCTGCATCCCTACCTGAGGTGGCGCATGTCCGCCGCCAATGTGCGCGCGTGGGGTCGCATGCGCCGCGTGGCGACCGAGACGCCGGAGCTGGTGCGGTGGGTGCTCAACGAGGTCCGCGACCGCGGTCCACTCACCGCCGCCGAGATCGAGCAGGACGTGCCGGCGCCGGCGCCGACGGACTGGGGATGGAACTGGTCGGATGCCAAGGCAGCGCTGGAATGGCTCTTCTGGGTCGGGGAGGTCACGACGTCGAGGCGAAATGGCGCATTCGCCCGCGTCTACGACGTGACCGAACGGGCGTTGCCGGCGGCGATCCTGACCATGCCGACCCCGAGCGAGCCGGACGCGGTCCGCGAGCTCGTGCGGGCGGCGGCGGCGGCTCTCGGTGTCGCCGCGGAGGTTGAGTTGCGGGACTACTTCCGGCTGCCGGTCATGGCCTTCCGGCGCGCACTGGCCGAACTGATTGAGGTCGGCGCGCTGCTGCCGATCGCGGTCGAGGGGTGGCGGCAACGGGCCTACCTGTACGCCGACGCGAAGCTGCCCCGGCGGGTCAGCGCGTCGACCCTCGTCAGCCCGTTCGACCCGCTGATCTGGGAGCGGAACCGGACCGAGCGGCTGTTCGGGTTCCGCTACCGCATCGAGATCTACACGCCGCCCGCACAGCGGGTGCACGGCTACTACGTGCTGCCGTTCCTGCTCGGCGACTCGTTCGTCGCGCGGGTTGATCTCAAGGCCGACCGCCGAGCCGGCGTCCTGCGTGTGCCGGGGGCGTGGGCCGAGGACGGCCGCCCTCAGGGCGAGGTTGCCGAGGCGCTCGCCGGCGGCCTGCGCGACCTGGCCGGGTGGCTCGGCCTGAACGAGATCGCCCCGCCGAAACGGGGCGACCTCGCGGTTCCGTTGGCAGGCGCCCTCAGCTCGCTCGGACGGGTTACCGTATGACCGTGACCCGCGCGATCGAGTATCCCGATCATGCGCCCGCCACGGCCGAGCCGGCGGGCACGAACCGGCTCTCGCGCGCGGTGGTGCGGATGTATGAGCGAACGCCGCGCTGGGCCGCTCCGGCGGCCATCGCGGCGTGTTTCGCTGGCGCTGCGTCGTACGTCTTGATCTCTAATCCGACCCAGAGCGGCGCCACGGACGTCTCGACCTGCATCATCAAGCTGACCACCGGCTTGGACTGTCCCGGCTGTGGTGGGACCCGCGCCTTCTACTTCCTCATGCACGGAAACATCCCGGAGGCGGCGCGGCACCACGCCATGGCGGTCTTCGCCGCGCCGTTCCTGGTCTGGATGTACGTCGCTTGGTCGGTCAAGGTCGTCTCGGGGAAGACGCTGCCCGTCCCGAATATCACCGCGAAGACGGTCAGCATCTTCCTCGCCGCGTGGGTTGTCTTCATGGTCCTGCGTAATCTGCCGTTCGCGCCGTTCACATCGCTGTACGTCTAGCACGGGCGGAGGCAGCGGGCCGACTTAGGAGAGACTCCCCATCTCGCGGGCCTGGCGGCGCCGGGCGTCGATCGCGATGCGACGGGCGGGACGGTTTGCCCCGGAGCGGAGGTTGTGAGGCCAACGCATGCGGGTGCGTGACAGTTCTTCATTGATGAGATTCATGGCAATGCTCCTCGAGCTAGTTGGATGGCTTGGTAGCTGGGTTCCGGCCGCGGGCGGTTAGCTCACGCGGTGGACATTGATGTCACCGCTCATCGTGCGAACCTCGAGGCTCAGCTGAGGCCCGCCCTGCGGTATCTCTGAGGTCATGTCGAGGTCACTCACGGTCGAGCCGGACATGGTGCCAAGATCCAGCCACACCCGCGTCCCGGTCGGGACACCGACGGAGACATCGCCCGACGCCGAGTTGAGCTTGATCTGTCCACTGTGAGCGGTGGCGAGGCGGATGTCGCCCGAGGCGCTCGACGCCTTAACCGGGCCACTGGCGTCCTCGATCTCGATGTCGCCGCTGGCGACGTTGACCGATGCCGAGCCGATCACGGTTGCCGCGGAGACGTCACCGGAGGCGGTACGGACGCGCAGGACGCCGCCCACCTCGTCGGTGCGCACATCACCGCTGCCGGATTCCACGGACAGGTCGCCGGCCGTCTTCGTGACGTAGGTGTCGCCGGAACCGGTGTGGATATCGGCCTCCGCGAGGCGTCCCTCGGCGTGGACGTCGGCTGAGCCGGTACGGGCCTGAAGCGAACTGTCGAGCGGAACCCTGAGCTCGACCCGCACCCGCCCGTTGCGACGGAAGATCCAACCGCCGCCTGTCTCCGGGGTCTCGACGGTCACCCGGTCTCCGGTGAACTGGACCTTGGTGTTCTCGGCTGCGGCGCGGCTCGCGTCGTCGTTGGCGTACGGGCTCACCGCGACGGTCACGACCGGGCGATCCTCCGCGATCACAGCGATCGTGCCCGCGCCGACGCGAACGACGGCCTTGATCGGCTGACTGCACGGAAACTCCTGTACGGCGGGTTCGGTGTAGACGGACATCTCTGGACTCCTTCGTCTGCTGTGAACGGGTGATCAGGCTTGGGCGAAACCGGTCACGCGGCGGCCGAGCCGGCCGCGGCCTGGTGGGTCGGATTTCGGCGGGGGCGAGGCGGCCTGGCCAGAGAGGACGAGCGATATCGCCCGGACGAGCCACGCGTTCACGGAGATCGCCTCGGCCGCCGCCGCGCGTTCGACCGCCTCCTTGAGGCCCTCGGGGAGCCGGAGCGTGATCCGCGTGAGGTCTCCGGAATCGCCATCGGGCGTTGAGCCGCCCAGTGCCGCGTCGCCGGGAGGTGTGTTTGGCGGCGCTTCAGCGGTGGGAGATGGCTCGATCTCCGTGACGACGAACTGGGCCTGTCGCCCGCGCAGCCGGACCTCGACGCTCTCGTAGGTGAGCTTGGTCGTGATCTCGGCCGCGGCGTCGGAGAGGGCCTCGAGCAGGCACATCCGGGCGGAGGCGTCGATCGAGGCACCGAGCAGGTCCGCGGCTCGAACAACGTCCGGGCCACCCGGACCGGCGGCGGCCGTGAGATCTCTTTTGAGCCCATCGAGATAGGGCGACAACTCCATGACGTCATAGTGACGTCATCCACGGCGTCATGTCAAGTCATAGTGACGCCGCACTGAGATCCGGCCGATCATGACCTCCGCCCGCCCAAACCTCGCCGATCATGATTTGCAGGACATGATCGGCGCGATCTGGGAGCGCTGGAGTCATGATCGTCGCGATCTTGACTGCTGGCGGCCTCGACGCCGCCGTGCCGAGCCGGGACGCCAGCGCCACGCATCTCGGACCGGACGCTATGGTCTGGCCAGAGGGGGTCGCAGATGCCGGAGATGGTCCGCCCGCAGGTCAGGCTCATCGGGTGGACGCACTTTGAGCCACCGGACGACGTGGATTGGTCGACCGACGCCGAGGGCGGTCAGGCGCTCGCGGAGTTCGCCGGCCGGGCCTGTTACCAGTCCTGGTCCAAGCCGAATCCGGCGACCGCGACCAACGCGACCTACCTCACCCACATCTTGGCGGTCGGTCACCTCTCGGTGCTCGAGCATGGCGTCGCGACGTTCTACCTCACCGGCGTTTCCCGCTCGTTCACGCATGAGCTGATCCGGCACCGGCATCTGTCGTACTCGCAGCTGTCCCAGCGGTATGTGCCGGAGCGCGACGCGGCGATGGTCGAGCCGGCGGTGATCGCCGACGATCCGGTGCTGCACAAGCGTTTCGTCGAGACGACCGAGGCGAGCGTGAACGCGTACAACGATCTTCTCTCTGGCCTCGAGGAGAGGCTCGCGGACGGAGACGCTGACGCCACGCTGCTCCGCAAACAGGCCCGCCAGGCCGCGCGGGCGGTGCTGCCCAACGCGACCGAGACCCGCATCGTCGTCACCGGCAACTTCCGGGCCTGGCGGCACTTCATCGCCACTCGCGCGAGCGAGCATGCTGACGTCGAGATCCGCGAGCTCGCGATCGAGTGCCTGCGCCGGCTGCAGGATGTCGCGCCGAACGTGTTCGCCGACTTCCGCATCCATGCGCTTCCCGACGGGACCGAGGTCGCGGCGAGCCCGTACGCGCTGCAGTCCTGAACCGCTAGTTGTCGCCCTGATCGCCGCAACTGTTCAGCACTCGCCCACCCCGAGGCCGGTCGACCGGGCAATTGTCGTGCTCTTGCGCCGTGTCGGCCGCAACGGGTCGTGTGCGAATCCGCGCCAGGCTAGGTTGTTGACATGACGAAGGCTGCTGACGCGGGCCGGCCATTCGGTCGGCTCATCACCGCGATGGTCACACCGTTTCGGCCGGACGGATCGCTCGACGCCGAGGGCGCGGCGAAACTCGCCAGCTATCTCGTGGACGAGCAGGGCAACGACGGTCTGGTGATCAACGGCACCACCGGGGAAGCTCCAACCACCACGGATGCCGAAAAGGAGACCCTGCTGCGCGCCGTGGTCGAGGCCGTCGGCGACCGGGCCCACGTGATCGCCGGAGTCGGCACCTACGACACGCACCACACGATCGAGCTGGCCCACGCGGCCGAGAAGGTCGGTGTCCACGCGCTGCTGGTCGTCACGCCCTACTACAACAAGCCGCCGCAGTCGGGCCTGATCCGGCATTTCTCGGCGGTCGCCGACGCGTCTGGGCTGCCATGCATGCTGTACGACATCCCGGTCCGCACCGGGACCCCCATCGCGACCGACACGCTGTGCCGGCTGGCCGAGCACGAGCGGATCGTGGCCGTCAAGGATGCCAAGGGCGACATGGCTGAGACATCATGGGTGACCGCCCGCACCGATCTGGCCTTCTACTCCGGCGATGACAAGAACACCCTGCCGCTGCTCGCCGTCGGCGCGGTCGGCGTGGTCGGTGTGCCGACGCACCTGTTCGGTCGGCCGACGAAGGCGATGATCGAGGCGTACGAGCGCGGCGACGTCCTCGAGGCGCTCCGCCTGCACCACGAGATGCTGCCGGTGTTCACCGGGTTCTTCCGCACCCAGGGCGTCATCCTCACAAAGGCCGCCCTGAGCCTGAGCGGGTTGCCGGCCGGTCCCACCCGCTCGCCGCTGGTGGACGCGACCGACGCCGAGATCGCACAACTCAAGGCCGACTGCGAAGCCGCCGGCCTCACCCTCTAGCCCCCCCTCCGGGGGGGGGGGGGGGGGGGGGGGGGGGGGGGGGG
>JAXIPB010000066.1:0-16950 GCA_045403155.1 Micromonosporaceae bacterium | reverse complement strand
GTTCAGCCAGTTTCCTGGTGGATGGGCTCGCCTGGCACGACCGTGAGGCACCGTTGCCGCCGGGATCCACCGTCGACGTGCTCCCGCCGTTCGCCGGCGGCTGAGCTCAGCCTCGGCTCAGCCGCGACTCAGTCCGGCCAGATACCTTTGCGCGCGGGAGGTCAGTGGTGGCGCAGGCTCTGATGTTTCTAGGCACGGCGGTGACCGTCGTCGTCTTGATCCATTACTACCTGTGGCGACGACTGGTACGAGGCACGACCCGCGCGGGGCGGGCAAGGCGCATCGGCACCTGGGTTCTCGTCGGGCTGTCGGTGCTGATTGTCGCCACCTTCGCTGGCAGCCAGGTGCTTCCCCACGAGATCGCTGTGATGCTCGCGTGGCCTGGATATCTCTGGCTCGCCGTGATGTTCTACCTGCTCGTCGTGCTCGGCCTGCTCGAGATCCCGGCACTGGTCGCCCGACTCCTGCTCCGTCGCAGGGCGGTCAGGGCGGTCACGGTCGACCCGGCTCGGGAGCCGGCCATGGTGGGTGCCTCCGCGGCCAATTCGCCGCATCCGATCGTGGGCGGACGTGGGGGGGAGGACGAGAGCCCACCCGACGAGTGCCCGCCCGACGAGCGGCCGCCCGACGGGAGGGACCAGAGCCGGCGGCTCTTTCTCGCGCGCGCCGTGGCCATCACGGCCGGTGTGGCGGCGGTAAGCCTGGTCGGTACCGGGGTGGGATCCGCGATGGGTCCGCCGGTGCTCAAGCGGGTGCAGATACCGCTCACCAGGCTGCCCCGCCGGTCGGATGGGCTCCGCATCGCCCTGGTCAGCGACATTCATCTCGGGCCGCTTCGCGGCGTTTCGCACACCCGCCGCGTCGTTGACATGGTGAACGGTCTCGGTGCCGATCTCGTCGCGATCGTCGGCGACCTCGTGGACGGATCGGTGGCGGAACTCGGCCCGGCCGCCGCCCCGCTCCGCGATCTGCGTAGCCGGCACGGCGCCTACTTCGTGACCGGCAACCACGAGTACTACTCAGGACACGAGGCGTGGTACGAGGAGATCGCCCGAATTGGGGTGCGGACATTGCGAAACGAATGGCTGGAGATCGCAGGCGGCATCGACCTGGCCGGGGTGAACGACATCACGGGCAACTCCTTCGGTGATCGTCCCGACTTCGAGAAGGCCCTGGCCGGGCGGGATCCATCACGCCCGGTCGTCATGCTTGCCCACCAGCCGGCGCAAGCCTTCGAGGCCGCGAAACACGGCGTGGACCTGCAGCTATCGGGCCACACCCACGGCGGCCAGATGGTGCCGTTCAATCTCGTGGTGAGGCTCGCGCAGCAGCCGGTGGTGAGCGGACTCGGCACAGTGGACGGAATGCCCGTGTACGTGACGAATGGCGCGGGCTTCTGGGGCCCTCCGGTGCGGGTTGGCGCGCCCCCGGACATCACGCTGGTCGAGCTGCGCGCGCCGTAGCACCGCGTGGCCGGCGCGCCGATGTCGGTGGGATAGGGCAAGATGCGCAACGTGCTCTCCCCGCCCGTCGAGCAGCCAACAGAACCATGGGTCGCCGACCTTCATATCCATTCCAAGTATTCGCGTGCGTGCAGCCGCGACCTCGAACTCGAGAATCTGGCCTGGTGGGCCCAGCGAAAGGGCGTCACGCTGCTCGGCACCGGCGACTTCACGCACCCCGGCTGGTTCGACCACCTGAGGGAGAACCTCCGCCCGGCCGAACCGGGACTCTTTCGCCTCGCCCCGGAGCGGGAGGCTGAGATCGCGCGCCGGCTGCCGCCGACCGTGCGGGCCGAGGTGCGGTTCATGCTCTCCGTTGAGATCTCGACCATCTACAGGCGCGACGACCGAGCGCGCAAGGTTCATCACCTCATATACCTTCCCGATCTGGCCTCGGTCGAGCGGTTCAACGCCCGGCTCGGCCACGGTACCGGAGGGCTTGGCGGCAATCTCGGCTCGGACGGGCGACCCATTCTCGGCCTGGACTCGCGCGATCTGCTGGAGATCACGCTCGATTCGAGCGCCGATGGATTTCTCGTGCCGGCGCACATCTGGACCCCCTGGTTCTCCGCGCTCGGCTCGAAGTCCGGGTTTGACGCGATCGCGGAGTGCTACGCGGACCTGGCCGATCACATCCACGCGGTCGAGACGGGACTGAGCTCCGACCCCGAGATGAACTGGCGTGTGTCCAGTCTGGACACATACCAGCTGGTGTCCAACTCGGACGCTCACTCGCCGCAGGCCCTCGCCCGCGAGGCGACCTCGCTCACCACAGCGCTGGACTACTTCGCGGTCAAGCGGGCCATCGAGACCGGCGACGGGCTGCACGGGACAATTGAGTTCTTCCCCGAGGAGGGCAAGTACCACGCCGATGGCCATCGCTCCTGCGGCGTCTGCTGGGCACCACCGCGGACCCGTGAGGCGGGCGGCCTATGCCCGGAGTGCGGCAAGCCGCTGACCGTCGGCGTGCTGCACCGCGTCGAGGAACTGGCCGACCGCCCGACCGATTACCGACCGCCGCGGCGGCCCTCGGTGACCCATATGATCCAGCTCCACGAGGTTGTCGGCGAGATCAGTGGCGTCGGTGCCCGCAGCAAGAGCGTCGAGGGGCGCGTTGGTGCTCTCGTCGCCGCGCTCGGATCCGAACTGGACATCCTGCTGCGGACGCCGGCCGACGATGTGACCCGGGTCGGAGGTGAACTGCTCGGGGAGGCCGTCGGGCGGCTTCGACGCGGCCAGGTTCTGCGACAACCCGGGTACGACGGCGAATACGGCGTCGTGCGCCTCTTCGCCCCCGGTGAGCTGCGCACGTCGTACCAGGAGAGCGATGCTCTATTCGAGGTTGGTCCACCGGCACCGCGCCGCGTCACCTCGCCCATTCCCCGCGCCCGGCGGAGTCGGGCCGGTACCCCGGCGCCAACCCCGCCGCCGCTGGCCGCGCCCGCGTCGCCGCACCGGCCGTGGGAGCCCGTGCTCGCCGGCATGGAGGAAGTCGGCACGGGGCTGCTCGACCGCTTGGACGCGCTGCAACGAGTGGCGGCATCAGCCTCTGCTGGACCCCTGCTCGTCGTCGCGGGCCCCGGCACCGGAAAGACGCGCACCCTGACCCACCGCATCGCGTACCTCTGCGCCGATCTCAACGTGCGTCCGGAGTTCTGCCTCGCCATCACGTTCACCCGCCGGGCAGCCGAGGAGATGCGCTCGCGGCTCGCGGCGCTGATGAGCACACAGGCCGACCGCGTCACGGTTGCCACGTTTCACGGGCTCGGGCTACAGATTCTGCGCGAAAACGCGAGCTTGGCTGGGCTCGAGGCCGGGTTCTCCGTGGTCGCCGACGCCGAGCGAGTGGAACTTCTGGCCGCGGCAGCCGGCGATCGGGGGGTGTACTCGAAACTGTTGCGGGCGCAGAATCTGGTCGACCTCGATGAGCTCCTCGAACTTCCGGTGGTGCTCCTCCGCGACAACCCGCAGCTCACCGACCGCTACCAGGCCCGATGGCAATGGGTCTTCGTGGATGAGTATCAGGACGTCGACGCGACGCAATACGCGCTGCTTCGTCTGCTGGTGCCTCCGGACGGCAACGTCTGCGCGATTGGCGATCCCGACCAGGCGATCTACTCGTTCCGCGGCGCCGACGTGGGCTACTTCCTGCGCTTTCGGGACGACTTCGTCGACGCTCGCATCGTTCGGCTGGCCCGCAACTATCGCTCCTCGGCGCCGATCATCGCTGCGGCGTCGCAGGAGATCGCGCCCACGTCACTCGTGAGCGGCCGTCGGCTCGAACCCGCCCACCTCGACCCGGAGGCGCCGCTGGTTGGCCTGTATGCGGCGGCGACCTCGTCGGCAGAGTCGGAGTGGGTGGCGCGGACGGTCGACGCGCTCGTCGGCGGCGTCTCACACCGGTCGTTCGACGCTGGCGGAGTCGACGTACGCTCTGGCGTCCACGATCGTCTGTCGTTTGCCGATATCGCCGTGCTGTATCGGACGGATGCCCAGGCGGCACCGATCGTCGAGGCACTGACCCGCGCGGGCGTGCCGGTCCAGAAGCGATCGCATGACCGGCTGACCGACCGACGGGCCGTCGCGGCGATAGCCCGAGAGATCAGATTCGCCAGCACCGCCACGGCCGATCTCGGGCTTGCCGAACGCGTACGTGCGGCGGGTCAGCTGCTGGCCTCCCGGAGCCCGCGGCGAGTGGGAGGCGATCAACGCGGAATCGGCGGCGGAGGCGATCAGCGCGGGATGAGCGAGATGGACGGCGCCGTGCCGGCCATGTTGCCCCCGGCCGAGGTCTTCTCGGCCCTGGAACTGCTCATGCCGCTCGCCGCGCAATGCGGCGACGATGTGGAGGCCTTCTTCCAGGCGCTCGCGACCGGCGCCGAGGTGGACGCGCTGGATCCTCGGCTGGAGGCGGTGACGCTGCTGACCCTGCACGCGTCGAAGGGCCTTGAGTGGCCGGTGGTCTTCGTCGTGGGCTGCGAGGATGGCCTGCTGCCGCTGCGATTTCCGGGCTCGGCCCCCACGGATGACGCGATGGCCGAGGAGCGTCGCCTGTTCTTCGTCGGCATGACTCGGGCGCAGCGGAGGCTTTTTCTCTCGCATTCGGCCCGCCGCCACCGGCACGGCGCCGATGTCCAACCCGCTCGGACGCCCTTCCTCGACTCGGTCGACCCGGGCCTGCTAGAGGTGCACGGGCCGGCGGTCGAGCGGGCTGACCTCGTCCGCCACCGGCAGCTCCGCCTCCTCTGACCCGGGCTGACTACTCCGCTGCCTTCGCGGAAGCAGAGCGGCGGCTCTCGGTCGAGACGACAAGGGCCACCCCGACGATGACCGCACCCGCGGCGAGGATCACCTGCGGGGTGAGGGCTTCGCCGACCAGAAGCGCCCCGAGGGCGAGCGCGATGACGGGATTGACGTAGGCATACGTGGCGACGAGCGAGATCGGAGCGTTATGCAACAGCCAGACATACGCGGTGTACGCAACGATGGACCCCGCCACGGTCAGATAGGCCAGTGCGACCCATGATCGGGCCGGCACGTCGGGGACTGCCCAAGGGGCCGGCTCACCCCGGACGGCGGTGATCACGGCCATGGCCGCGGCGCCGGCGAGCATCTGGTAGACGCTCGCCACGAAGGAATCACCGGGCATCGGCAGCCAGCGCGTCGCGAAGGACCCGCTGCTCCAGCAGACCACCGCCCCCAGCACCAGCAGGCCGCCGATCACCGGGATCGTTCTGCCGGCCCCGGTTCCGCTCAGCCCGGGCAGGAACAGCCCGGCCAGCCAGGGCAGGAACAGCCCGGCCAGGCCGGCGAGTCCGACCACCACTCCGGTGACCGTGGGCCAACGCGGCCGGTCACCGGTCACCGCCCGAAGGACGACCATCAGCAGCGGGGTGAGCGCGATGAGGAGGGCCGCCACACCCGAGGGAAGGGCGAATTCGGGTGACTCCGCCAGGACAACGAGCCCGTTGCCTCCCGCCAGGAGCAGCACGCCGACCAGGGCGCACGCGCCAAGCTGGCGTCTGGTGACACGAAGGGCGCGCCGCCCGCGTGCGATGGCCAGGATCGCCGCGAGCATCGCGCCGGCGACCGCGAATCGAATCACAGCCGAGCCGAACGCCGGCAGCGATTCGGTGACGACCCGGATGGCGAGGTACGTCGAACCCCAGACCACGTACACGATCGACAGCGCCGCCCACACCAGCGCGCCCCGCGGATTAGGTCGGGTTGGCGACATTTGGCCGGGTGTCGGTGGCGTCACTGCAGGTCGCGGCCGGGTGGGCGGGCGTTGGGGGTGTGAGCGCATGACACCATCACGCTACGGTGAGCGCGGTACCGTGCCGGGGCCGGGTTGATCTCAGGTCATCCCTAGCCGACCGCGGAACCGCTCCGAAGCACTAGTGCAAGGTGCGAACGTTGGTGGGCCTAGCCAGGAGGAGAGATGTCGACGTACCAGCCGCCGGGCGGGCAACAGCCGGAGGGCTCACCCCCGTACACGCCTCCGCAGGACCCATGGGCCGGCGGGTTCGAGCCGGGTCAGGCGTCGGTGCCAACCGATCCGATTCCGCAGCAGTACGGTTCGTACGCTCCGAGCCAGGGCGAGGTTTGGTCGCAGCCGACTGTCCAACACGGCAGCCCGTACGGCTACGTCCCGCAGCCGGCGCCGAAGAGCAGGGCCGGCATGTTCGTCCTGATATTCCTGATCGTGCTCATCCTGGGCGGCGGCGGTGGCGTAGGGGCCTGGTACTTCGTCAAGGACCGCAACACAGTGACTGACTCCCCGACGTCGACCCCAACCGCGTCAACGCCTGCAGCCATTGTCACGTGCCCGGTCTCCTCCGACGCCGGCGCGTTCGACCCGTGCTCGGTCAAGACGGGCGACTGCCTTTTCAACAACGGCACGACGGAAGAGCCTAACCTCGGGATCGTGCAATGCAGCACGCCGAAGTCGTTCAAGGTCATCAAGATCTCCAAGGGGGCCGCAATCCCCGAAGGCCCGGATGGCAAGTTCGACAAGGACACGACGAGTGTGTCCGAGTGCGCGGGCACCAACTACCAGTCCTGGTACGGCTACCAGCACGCCACGGACCGAGCGAGGGACGTCTTCTTCTGCATGACCAACAACCCCTGATCCGTACGCCATAACACAGGTGGTGGCTGCCGTCGGGTGTCGTCCACAGCTGATTGTTTTGTCCACAGATCTTGACATCACGGTGGTGCGAGACAGCCACGGGCGTCGAATCTTGGCGCCATGCTCGACAGCTTCCATCGTCCCGCCGCTCTTGCCGGCAAGGTCTTCCTCGCCACAGACGCGGTCGCACGACACCTGATCACGAAAGACGCACTCCGAGGCCGGGCATGGCGGCGATTGTTTCGGGGCGTGTACGCGGACGCGAGCCTTCCTGAAACACATCGACTCCGCTGTCTCTCCGCAGCCTCGTACCTGATCCCTCCCGGCGCCGCAATCGCCGGGAGATCAGCCGTCGCGATGTTTGGCCACGGCCTGGCCGAGCCCAGCGACCCGGTGGAGGTAATCGTTCCACCGGCGAGCAGGTTCGGACCGGTACAAGGTCTTCGAATCCATACCGCCGCGGACCTTCTCGATCGCGAGATTCGCTTGCTCGGCCGTGTGCCGGTGACTGAACCGGTACGCACGTGCTGGGATCTCTCACAGTGGCTGGATCTCGTCGAGGCCGTTGTTCTCGTGGACCGTGTTCTCGGCGCGGGTCTGGTCTCGCCCGCCGACCTGGAGAAGCGCCTCGATGGACGCACGGGCGATCGCGGTAGGCGTCGATTCGAGCGTGTTCTGGCGCTTGCCGATGGTCGAACTGGCTCGCCACAGGAGAGCCGGCTTCGGGTGCGACTCGTACTCGCCAGGCTCCCCCATCCACAGCCTCAGTACGTCATCTATGACGCGGACGGCTTCGTCGCGCGAGTAGACCTGGCGTGGCCGGAGCTGAAGGTGGCGGTCGAGTACGACGGCCTGTGGCACGTCGGGTCGGCCGGACAGATGCATCGGGATCGGCGGCGACTGAACCGGCTCGCGGCCGCCGGCTGGCTCGTGCTGCACGTGACATCCGTCCGGCTACGCGATGATTTCGATGGGCTCCTTGGCGAACTTAGAGCCGCGATGCGGGCTCGGTCCGCTCGGTCGTGATCGTTTTCATGGCCACTTTCGGGGAAAGTGGGCCCTTTCTCCATCGAGAAGGCCCACTTTCCCCGAAAGTGCGAGTAAGTCGCGTGCGCTCTACGCGGAGTTGACCCATTCGTCGGTGCCGTCGGCGAAGATCTGGTGCTTCCACACCGGCAGACGGGCCTTGACCTCGTCGATGAGGCGCGCGCAGAGCGCGAACGCCTCGGCCCGATGGGCCGTCGAGACCGCGGCGGCGAGGGCGACGTCGCCGACCGCGAGTTCGCCGATTCGATGGGAGACCGCCACGGCGTACACCGCGGGATCCTTGGCGATCTCCGTCGCGACGTCGGCGAGCACGGCCTCGGCGCTGGGGTGCGCCTCGTAGAGGAGTCGCGCCACGGAGCGCCCGCCGTCGTGGTCGCGAACCACGCCGGCGAAGGAGACCACGGCGCCGGCTGCGGGATGCGCGACGGCGGCCTCGTGCGCCGCGACGTCCAGGGGTTCTGTCGTGAGCGCGGACTGCCAGGTCATGGCCGGCCTCCGCTCAGCAGCGGGAGCGGTACAAACGAGACGTGTGCCCCGGCGGTGCCCTGCGTGCCCGGTTCGATCACCGCGAAGCCGTCCGCCCGGGCAAGCCCGCGGAGCATGGCCGAGCCCGCGTGCGCCAGTGGATAGGCGAATCCCGACGGCTCGATGCGGACGAGGGCAAGATGGGTGTGGTCGCCGCGCCCGGGCACCTGGTCGCCGAGGGTGACCAGATTGGTCGGTAGCTCCGGGCGGCCCCTGAGTCCGGCCAGAAGCGGCACGACGAGCGATACGAAGGCGACGATCGCCGACTGCGGATTGCCCGGCAGCCCCGCGACGTACTTCGTCCGTCCGCGGGCGTCGGGGATCTCGGCGAGCAGCATCGGGTAACCCGGGCGGACGGCAACCGTGTTGGCAACGTAGCGAGCGCCCAACTCGGCGAGCGCGGGGTGGAGGTGATCAACGGGGCCGTGCATGGTGCCGCCGGTCGTGCAGACCAGATCGGCGACTCGCAAGGCAACTTGGATCGCCTCCACATGGGCCTCGAGGCTGTCCTCGATCGGCCCACGCGGGTCGAATCCGGGCACCGGATCGGCACCGATGCGACGCAGCCAGCCCGGCAACTGCGGGCCGAGCGCGTCGCGTACCCGGCCCTGACCGGGCGGGCCCGAGGTCAGCAGTTCGTCCCCGAAGACCACGACCGCGACTCTTGGAGCGGGGATGACCGAGAGCGCGTCGTAGCCGCACGCGGCGGCAAGCCCGATGACCCCCGGCGTCACCGGTGTGCCGGCGGGAAAGAGATCCTCACCCTTGGACGCCTCATCGCCGGGTTCCCGCCACTCGGGTGTCGGTCTGGGCTGGCCGCTCACAACATCATTCGGGCCGGACGAGGCATCCTCGCTTCGGATGATCTGCTCGGTCCCGGCCGGCACCATCGCACCGGTGGCGATCTCCACGGCCTCGCCGTCAGCGATAGGCCCGGGTGCGGATCCGGCAAGCACGCGCCCGACCACCCGCCACGGGCCCGGGCCGCGGGTGGCGTATCCGTCCACACTGGACGTCGGGAACGCCGGCAGGTCCGTCAACGTCGTCAAGGCCGACGCGAGGGTGAGCCGGTCGGCCTGGGCCAGCGGAACCTCGACCGGATCCGGAGCGGCGCGACGCCCGGCGGCGTAGGCGGCGGAGCGGGCCGCGCTCCAGGAGAGCGATTGTGCTGCGGTCACAGGTTCGACCCTATCCCCCGCCCACCGAGGCCACCCGCCGCTACGAATGGTCGCTGCCGCGCAGCTGCTCCACTGCGTGGACGAGCAACGGGCCGAGCACCGCGAGTCCGTCGCGGGCCCCGCCGGTCGATCCCGGCAGGTTGACGACGAGCGTCCGGCCGGCCACCCCAGCGAGCCCGCGGCTGAGCGCCGATGTGGGCACGCGGTCGCGTGAGTATGACCGGACGGCCTCGGCGATGCCGGGGATCTCGTAGTCGAGCAGTGGTCTGGTCACGTCCGGTGTGCGGTCGGTGGGGGTGATGCCGGTGCCACCACTCGTGATCACAGCATCGACGCCGTCCGCGATTGCGACGCTGATCGCCTCGCCGACGGGATCGCCGTCGGCAACCACGACGGGTTCGTCGACCTCGAAGCCGACCTGCCGCAGCCCGGACACCAGGATCGGTCCGCTGGAGTCGGCGTACACCCCGGCCCATGCTCGGTTCGAGGCCACGATGACCCGCGCTCTCATGCCCGGTCACCCCGCTCCCAAAGGCCCGTCTTGCCGCCCTCCTTGCGAAGCACGCGCACCCCGTCGATCGCTGCCGCCGGATCGACCGCCTTGACCATATCTATCAGGGCGAGACCCGCCACGGCGACGGCCGTCAAAGCCTCCATCTCCACGCCGGTACGGTCGGCGGTGCGCACGACGGCAGTGATCTCCACGGCATCGTCGCCCAGCTCGAGCGTGACCTCGACGCCGTGCAACGCGATGGGGTGGCACAGCGGTACGAGGTCGGGCGTCCGCTTGGCGCCCATGATCCCGGCCAGCCGCGCGACCGCCAGCGCGTCACCCTTGGGCAAGGCGTCCCGTCGCAGAAGCGCGACGACCTCGGCCGTGGTCCGGACCGAGCCCGCGGCCACAGCCCTGCGAACCGTCACGTCCTTACCGGAGACGTCCACCATGCGGGCTGCGCCGGCGGAGTCGACGTGGGTGAGGTCACCGCTCCGATCGTTCACGGGCCGAGGGTACGCCGCTGGCCGGGCTCGCCGCCTCGTCGGCAAGCGCGACGGCACACTTGAGCGCGATGGTGTCGTTCTTGATCGCTTCGTTTCTGATCGTGATGGTCGCCTCGGCGGCACAGGCCGTGACCGGCTTCGGCTTCGCCCTGCTCGCCGTGCCGCTGCTCGCGCTGATCGCCGACGCACCAACCGCCGTGGTCGGCACTTCTATCGTCGGTCTGATTCCCACCGGCGTGACCGCGCTGCGGGATCGCGGCAGCGTTGCCTGGCGTGCGGTCGCGTTGCTGGTCGCCGCAGCCGTCTGCGGCATGCCCCTCGGCCTGGTCATCCTGCGTACGACGCCGGAACGGTGGCTCACGGTGTTGATCGCGGTCGTGGTGATCGGGTGCACCGCGATCGTGTGGCGCCCACCGCGCCTGCCGCGCGGTCCGGTCGTGCTGGGCGCGGTGGGCGTTGTCACCGGACTGCTCACCACCGCGACCGGCACGAACGGCCCGCCGCTGGTGGCCGCGTTCACCGCGCACGGGTATCCACCGCGCGCGCTCCGGGCAACGCTGGCGGCGATTTTCGTGGCCACCGGGATCACCGCCGCGTGCGGGTTTGTGCTGGCGGGAGTGGTGACCGAGCGAGCCGGTCTGCTCGCCGCAATCGGTGTGCCGGCGGCACTGCTGGGCTGGTTCGTGGGCGATCGTCTCTTCATCCGCCTCAACGGAGAGACATTTCGATCCGTTGTGCTCGGTGCGCTCGTGGCGTGTTCCCTGGTCATGGTTGGCCGAGTGGTGGTCGGCTGAGGTAGCCGTTCATACATCGGCCGAGATCGCGGGCGCAACGTCACCGTTTGGGCACCGTCCGCTGTGGTCGGTTGCGACATTGTGGCGTAACGTTTGTCGCCCGTAGATCGCTCCGAGCGGGAGGGGGCGGCCGCGATGAATGACTGGGAGTAGCCGATGCGGGCGTCCATTGTGACCTGACGTGCCCCCTGTCCTCGGCGACGAAAGCCGCTTAGTCTGGCGAACGGCGCGTGTCGTACGTGCCCGGTGTCTACCCGGCTGAGCGCTCGAGGTTGGGTACGGGTCGGCGCCGTGGATCGAGGGGGCGTCGCGGTGACGGTACGCGACCGGGGCCGGACCGTGTGTTGGCCCGCCTACGCGGTGGCGGCGGCGGGTGGGATCGCCATGGCCACGGTCCTCGTCGTCCTCGACGAGCAACTCGGTCCGACGCACACGTGGCTGTTGCCAGCACTCGCGGGACTGGTCGCCGTGGCCAGCGCCGCCGTAGTGCGGGTGCGGCTGCGCTCGGTAGTCGTCGGCACGGCCTGGACCGACGCCGCGATCCTGGTTTGCATCGCGGTCCTGCCGTCGGCCTGGGTTCCGCTCTGCGTGGGCTCCGGGGTGCTCATCGCGAAGCTGCTTCGCCGTGTGTCACCGTTCAAGGCCGCGTACAACGCGGGCAAGGACGCCTTGTCCGCCACCGCCGGTCTGATCGTCGCGATCCAACTGGACGTCGCCGCTGTTTCCAACCCACTCTCGCGGCCGGTGGACCTGGTGATCGTCGCGCTCACGGTCGCCGCGGCCGAATACCTCATCGGCGTTCCCGTGCTCGCCATGGCATCGGCGACGCCGTGGCACCGGATTCTTCGGACCGACGGCGACATCAAGGTCGCCTCATTCGCCGGCAAACTCGCCGTGGCAATGTTGACGCTCGCGCTGTGGCGGTTGGATCCGCGGCTGTTGGCCGTCATCCCGCCCGTCGCCTTGTGCCTGCACCTGATGTATGCCAGTCAGGTTCGGGTTCGGGCCGACCGGGCCGCCTGGCAGCGGCTGGCGGCCACAACGGAGGAGCTCAACAACACCGATTTGACCGCCGTGGTCAACACCGCGGTCCTCAACGCGGCCAGGCTCTTCTCCGCCAACGAGGCGGAGGTGTTTCTCCGCGACGGCCCGGACGGGCCGGTGCTGGTGCGCGGTGACGCTGATGGAGTCTCGTGGTCCGGCGATCCGGGTCTGGCTCCGCCGCGCGGCCACGACGGCGAGAGCGTCACGGCACGCCTCGCGGGCCAGGATTTCAAGGCGGACCTGGGCGAGGTTCGGCTGCACTACGCCGGTCAGGTCAGCCTGACCGATCGGGAGCGCCTCACACTGCGTACCTTCGTCTCGGCGCTGCGAACCGCGGTGCGCAATGCCGCCGCGTTCGCCGAGGCGCGCCGGTTGGCCGTGCGCAACACCCACGCCGCGCTGCATGACCCGCTCACCGGGTTGGCCAACCGCCGCCGCCTGCAGGAGTACGGCGATTCGATGCTCCCGCGACCGACGGTCACCGCTCTCGTTGTCCTCGACCTCGATCATTTCCGCGAGGTCAACGAGGCGCTCGGACATGTCGCCGGGGACCGGCTGCTGGTCGAGGTGGCGAGCCGGTTGGCGTCGGTCGTCGGACCGGAGGATCTCGTCGCCCGGCTCGGCGGCGATGAGTTCGCCGTGCTGCTGGCCGAGCTGGCCTCGCCGGAGATCGCGGAACAGCGCGCACGCGAGTTGCTCGCCGTGCTTGATGACGCGGTCGATCTTGGTGGGATGCGGGTGCGGGTGGAGGCGAGCGCGGGCGTCGCGGTGGCCGCGCCGGGCGCACCGGCACTGGGCGACGATGGCTCCAGCGGCATGGTCGAGTTGGTTCGGCGCGCCGACGTCGCCATGTATCAGGCCAAGCGCGGCGGATCGCGGATCATGCCCTATGTTGCAGATCGGGACACCGCCGACATCGCCCAGCTCATGCTCGGTGGTGATCTTCCACGGGCGATCGCGGATCGCGAATTCGCGGTCAGCTTTCAGCCGATCGTGGATCTCGCGACCGGTGCGATGCTCTCCGCGGAGGCGTTGGCCCGCTGGCGCCACCCCGATCGAGGTGATCTCGACCCTCGTCGCTTTCTCGCCGCCGTCGAGCGGTCCGGCCTGTTGCCGGCGTTCGCCGAGGCGGTGCTCGATCAAGCTCTGGCGGCGATGGTGCGATGGCGATCGGCCGGCTTCGAGGCACCGGTCGCCGTCAACGCGTCACCGCGGAGCCTGCTCGACCCGACATTTCCCCGGATGGTGCTCGACCGACTCGTCGCCCATGGAGTCCGCGGCGACGGCCTGATCATCGAGCTGACCGAATCGCTGACCCTCAGCCAGTTGGAGATGGTCGGTGGTGTCATCCGGATGCTGCGTGGCGCCGGCATCCGCCTGGCCCTCGATGACTTCGGCACCGGATACTCGTCGCTCGGCATGCTCGCGAAGGTACCGGCGTACGAGTTGAAGATCGATCGCACCTTCGTCTCGGCCCTCGGGTCGTCCCCGGAGGCGATGGCGGTCGTTCGGTCGACGGTTGAGTTGGGCCGGAGCCTGGGCCTGCTCGTGGTGGCGGAGGGGGTCGAGGACGACGAGCAGCGCTTGACTTTGTGGAGGATGGGGTGTCCGGCCGCACAGGGGCATCTCTTCGCCAAGCCGATGTCCATCGATTCTCTGCTCGAGGCGATGGCAGAGGGTGTGGGTGGCGTGCCCGGTCGGTTCGGCGAGCCGATCCACTCGCCGGCGAGGAACGTCATCGAGCTTCCGCGCGCTCGCCGCTTCGACCAGGACCGCGCCGACGATGAGGCGGCCGCTGTACGCCCCATCGAGTCGTGACGACGGCGGTCACCGCCACAATCGCCGCCTCGGTAGGGTGGGGCCGACCACCTCAAGGAGGCACGCGGTGACGAGCAGCAACCCCTCAAAGCCCGCGGAGGCGACGCTCTACGACGACCCCGCCACCGCGGATCTGTCGGCGAAGGTGGCCGAGGCGTGGGCGGAGTTCGGCCGTGCGCTCGCGCTCGCGTTGCCGGGGCTATCGCCCAACACAACGTTGGATATCACGCTCGACCCGACCGCGTCCGGCGTCGGTGAGGCCGTCTACGCGGTCTCCATCTCACCGACGAGCGGCGGAGCGCTGCACGCGTACGCGGTAAGCAATGCCATGCTTCCGCCGGAGCACCGGCTCTCCCGGGCCGCCGTGGGCGAAATGGTCGCGCTGGGCTGGTCACCGCCCGGCGTCCTCGCCGGTGGCGACGAGCGGTTTGGAATCCAGCTGCCCACTGGTCAGGCGGATCGCCTGGCGGCAATCGTCAGCCGGACGCTGCGGGAGGCGTATGGCTCGCCGCACCCGGCATTCCTCGTCTACGTCGTGTACGCGACCGGTGACGAGGCCGGTTCGGCCGACACGGCCGGCGGTCCGGCCGACGAGGCGGTTAGCAGCGCAGGCCAGGCGGATAGCGGCGCAGGCGAAGGCGCCGTGGAGCCCCCGGCCCTCGGCGCCGCTCGCCCGATCTCGCCGGGGGCCGCACTGAGGGCCCCGGTCGGCCGAGCGGACCTTGAAGCCATGCCCCTCGCGGAGAAGGTGGCGACCGTCATCTCCGCGATGCTCAAGACCACACCGGAGAACCTGCCCGTCGACAAGGATGGGGACATCGGCATCCGCTCCGGCTCCGCGATGGTCTTCGTACGGGTGAGGGACAACCCGCCGTTGGTTGACGTGTTCTCCCCCGTGTTGACGGAGGTCGATGCGAACGAGCAGCTCTACGTCAAGCTGGCCGAGCTCACACACCGGATGCCGATCGGACGGCTCTACTGCACCAACGAGACGGTGTGGGCATCGGTCCCGGTCTTCGGCCGGGACTTCCAGGCGACCCATCTGATGCTCGCGGTCCAGGTGATGACGGGCCTCGCCGACGAGCTCGACGACCGCCTCGCCGGCGAGTTCGGCGGTCGGCGGTTCTTCACCGACACGCCGCCGGGGGAGGACCAGGCTCCTGCCCCCGGCGAAGCGACCGCCGACGCGCGCATCGGCCAGTACCTCTGACCACAGTGGATTTGTCCGAGGAGGCCGCGTTGTCCCACGCTCAGCGTCGGACAACGCGGCCCTTCCGCTCAGGCCAGCGGGATCCAGGTCAACCGGGCCAGCGTTCGGCTGTCGCTTGCCATCAGGCCACCAGCCGATACCGTCCACAGTGTAGTGTCGATGATCAGGCTGCGCCGAATGGGCATTGCGTAACCGCCGTTGTTGATCGAGCCGGGGTGGCTGATGAACCCGAGCTCGGTGATGCTGCTCCCACCCAGGCGCAGGACCAGCGCACCCGACGCTGGCGCGAACTCACGACTCGGCGCGATGCCCGAACCTGAGGATCCGGGGCCCCCGTTCGGTTCGACCGGCATGGCTACGCCGTATCTTCCCTGCAACGGCACGACGAGCAGCCCGCTCGCCGGCCAGTACAGGAACGCGTGCGGGTCGAACTCCGCCTCGGAGTAGGTGCCGTGCAACGTGTACTTCGCCAGCCGCACCGGGTCGGCAAGGTTGCCCACATCGAACAGCGACACCTGGGTGCCGGTGACCTGGCCCTGGTTGGTCGCGTCCTGGCCCACGCCGATGAGCCGGTTGCCGTCGGCCGGGTGCAGGTAGGCCGAGTAACCCGGGATCTTCAATTCGCCGCGCACAGTCGGCTTCGTCGGATCACCGAGGTCGACCGTGTAGAGCGGATCCGTCTGGCGGAACGTCACGACGTAACCGACCGGCCCGACGAAACGTACCGAGTAGATCCGCTCTCCGTTGCCGAGGCCCTCGACCGCACCGACCTGAACCAGCTCTTCGCCATCCGGCGCCAGGACGTACACACCCGAGTGCGACTGCCCCGGCGCGACCCCTCGGTCCACCATAAAACCGTCCGTTGTGGACGCGACTCGCAGCCGACCGTCCCATTCGGACATCGCGTACTGGTTGAGTAGGTAACCTGGCACGCTGCCACCGGCGACGTACCGCGGACGATCCGACGCCGACGAGGTGTCGAACTTGTAGATCTCGGTACGGGGCTCCTCCGGCTTAGACATCGCAGCGCCCTCGGCCGCCATCGGCATGACCCGCCACTGCTGGCTGCTGGCGACGTAGAGGCTCGGGCCGTTGCTGTACACCGTGTCGCCATCCGCCACAATGGACACCGGGTCCCCGGTGCTGAGCGCATTCTCGGCGAGGTCGAAGCTGAGTACGGTGAGCAGGTTGGTGCCGGAGTAGGAGGCCGGACGGCTCACCGCTTCGCAGCCCACCCGCGACTCGGTGGTGCGGCCGTCGGTGGTCACCGCGAGGCGGGGGAGCCAGTCGTCGATCCCGCTGGCGTTGATGATCGCCTTGTTGGCGGTGATGCGCTCGGCTTCTGTGCCCTGTTGCGGCATCGGGAAGTCCAGCCGCGGGTACGAACGGACGACGACCCGCGCCACGGAGCCGACCTGCCGGGCGTCGACGATGAAGCCATCCGCGTGGCCTCGGGAGATCACTCGAGGTCCGGTGAGGTCGACCAGGATCAGACTGGTTCCGGCCACCGCGTCGCTAGGCATTGCGGCCTTGCCTGCCGTGTCCTCGACCATGAGACCCGGGTACGCAGCCTGGTTGCCGAGAACCAGGGCGTGGTCGCCGGCCAACAACAGGTCCGCGTCGTATCCCTGCATGCTCTCGCCGAGGTCGATCGCTCCGGCCAACCGCCGGCTGGCCGCGTCGACAACGGTCAACCGTCCGG
>JAXIPB010000161.1:0-35812 GCA_045403155.1 Micromonosporaceae bacterium | reverse complement strand
ACCGGAGTCCGGCCGGCACACCGGAGTCCGGCCGGCACACCGGAGTCCGGCCGGCACACCGGAGTCCGGCCGGCACACCGGAGTCCGGCCCTGGAGTATCGACGCCGACCCTCTGGCCAGGTAGGCCTCACGCCTCGCTGGAATGGTGGCCCACGCGCCCGTAGCGGCGGGGTGCTGCGGCATCCGGATAGGCTCGTCGGCGATGAGCGACGCGACGCGGATCGACGTGACCGGCGAGCGGCCGTACCCGGTGCTGGTCGGGCGGGACCTCCTTGGGGAGCTGCCGGCGATGCTGGGCGGCGCGGAGAAGGTGGGCCTGTTCCACGCACCGCCGCTGCATCAGGTGGCGACGAGGATCGAGCGTGTGCTGGCCGGCGCCGGCCAAGCGGTGTTGCGCGTGGAGGTGCCGGACGCGGAGGCCGCCAAGACCGTCGACGTCGCGGCCCGCTGCTGGGATGCGTTGGGCGGGGCCAATTTCACTCGCTCCGACGCGGTGGTTGGGGTGGGTGGGGGAGCGGTCACCGACCTCGCTGGCTTCGTCGCGGCATCATGGCTACGCGGCGTCCGGTGGGTTCCCGTGGCCACGTCGCTGTTGGGCATGGTCGACGCCGCGGTGGGCGGAAAGACAGGCGTGAATACCGCCGCCGGTAAGAACCTCGTCGGCGCGTTCCATCCACCGGCGGGTGTCATATGCGATCTGGCCACTGTGGACACGCTGCCGAGGGATGACCTCGTCGCCGGACTTGCCGAAGTGGTCAAGTGCGGCTTCATCGCCGACCCGGAGATCCTCATGCTCATCGAGAGGGACCCGGACGGTGCGGCAGATCCACACGGCGGGGTGCTGCGAGACCTCGTGGAGCGCGCCGTCACGGTCAAGGCGGACATCGTGTCGGCGGATCTGAAAGAGTCCGGCCCGCGGGAGATTCTCAACTACGGCCATACGCTCGCCCACGCCATCGAGAAGGTCGAAGGTTACCGCTGGCGGCACGGGCACGCGGTCTCGGTCGGGCTCGTCTACGCGGCGGCCGTCGCGGTTCGGGCGGGCCGGCTGGACCAGGAAACGGCGACGCGGCACAGGACCGTGTTGGAGAGGCTGCGGCTGCCCGTGACGTACCGCGCTGAGGCCTGGCCCGACCTTCTCGCCGCAATGCGGGTGGACAAGAAGTCTCGGGGGTCGAAGCTACGATTCGTGGTGCTCGAGGGTCTCGGTCAGCCGTCCATCTTGGACGGACCGGCGGACGAGCTGCTCGCCGGCGCCTACCAGGAGGTCTCGTCGTGAAGGTGTTTGTACTCAACGGGCCGAATCTTGGCCGTCTCGGGACGCGCGAAACCGACATCTATGGCCTGACCACGTACGCCGATCTCGCGGAGGCGTGTGTGCGGGTCGGCGATGAGCTGGGCCTCACGGTCGACGTCCGTCAGACGGACGCCGAGCACGAGATGATCGGCTGGCTGCACGACGCGGCCGACCAGCAGGCCGCGGTCGTGCTCAACCCCGGGGCCTGGTCTCACTACTCCTACGCCCTTCGCGACGCCTGCACTCTGCTGCAGGCCCCGTTGATCGAGGTTCACATCTCGAACATTCACGCGCGCGAGGCCTTCCGGCACCACTCCGTGATCTCCGCCGTCGCCGCCGGCGTCATTTGCGGCCTCGGCGTCGACGGGTACCGGGTCGCGTTGCAGCATCTGGCGCGCGGCGGCGAGGGCTGACGAGAACGCCTTCTCCCAATCCACGTTCCGTGCCGCCCACGCCACTCCGAACACGAGACCGGCGCCGAGAGCCGCGCCGAGGAAGACGTCGAAGGTGGGCTGGACGCCACCGGGCAGCGCGAGACACACCATCGCCACCGACGCCACGACCACCTTGGTGCGGGTGCGCTCCGAACGGGCCGCCGCGGCCAGCGGAATGATCGCCCAAATGAGGTACCACGGGTGCACAACGGGACCGAGTGCCAGCACCGCGGCGAGCCCAAGACCCAGGCCGACGACCGGGTCACGCCGGTGGCGGCGGAGCAGGATGAGGCAGATGACTCCGGCCGCGGCGAGGCCGGCCAACCGCCATGCCGCCAGCACCTGGTCTGGCGTCGCGATCCCCCACGCGGAAGCGGCGAGCCCGGTCCAGTGGCCGACGTCGGTGGTGATCGAGGTCCAGGTGTGGGCGAGTGTTGGGGTATCCAGCGCGGCGATCCAGCCGTACCCCGTACCGGCGACGGTGGTCGTCACGACGACCGTGCCGATCCCGATTCCCCCGGCGGCGAGCGCGGCCCGCAGCCAGCGGGCGCGGCCGGACATTTGGGCGGCCCAGATCGGCATCAGGAACACGAGCGCCAGGCCCGCGGGTGCCTTGACCAGGGCGGCCAGGGTGACCAGTGCGGCGCCCGCGGCGGGTCTGCGCTCGAGCGCGAGCGCCAGCCCGGCCATCATCAGCCCGAGCATCAACGCGTCATTGTGCGCGTCCGCCACCAGGTGCAGGATCACCAGCGGGTTCAGCACGCCGAGCCAGAGTGCGGCGCCCGGGTCCACGCCGGACACTCGGGCGATGCGCCGGATCGACCAGACGATGAGCGCGAGCCCACCGAGCGCGAGCAGCCTCATGACGAGGATCCCGAAGAACTTTGATTCCCCAGTGATGCTCGTCACATCCGAGATGAGGCTCAGGAAAACGGGTCCATACGGGGCAGGGGTGTCCTGCCAGATCGCGGGGATGTCGTCGGTCAGGGGGCCGCCGAAAACGGCCGGTCCATGCACGTACGCGTCGATGCCCAGGAAGGTCATCGTCCCTTGGGCCAGATAGCTGTACACATCGCGGCTGAAGATCGGGAACGTCACGAGCAGCGGTGCGATCCACCATGCCAGCGTGGTCATGAGTTCCTTGAAATCGGGAGCGTCGCGCCGGCGTACCAACCGCCCCAGCCGCCACCAGGCCAACAGCAGCATGCTTATGCCCACGAAGGCGCACATGACCGCAGGCGTTGTCAACGTACGCATTTGCTCGAGCGCCGGCGACCGGAGCAACGGGTCGTTCACCGGCGGAACGCCGGCGAACACACCGCCGATGACAAGCACCGCAGAACCGGCCAAACCCAGTTGGCGACAGCGCTGCAACGCGATCGTGTCGACCCGGAGTAACACGTCAGCACGCTTCCAGCGGTCGACATAGTTCCGGTAACACCGCGATGATGTTTCCCTGTCTGATGCCCGGCGAATTCCGTTGCATCGGTGCATATCTCCCGTAACTCGTCAGGCTCCTGTGGCGTGGCCGGCGAGGATTGCCTCAGCCATCGTAGTGGCCGCACGCCGGTTCGTGGGAACAAGGCCAACCCGAGACCTTCGATCGAGTAGGTCGTCGATGTCCAACGCGCCCTCGTGGCGCAGGGCCCAGACCAACTCTGCGCCGATGGTCTCCACCTCGGGGGCGATGGGCTGATCGAGGGTGCTGTCCTGCGAACCAAGTGTCGCGACGGCCGATGCTTCCGTGCCGTAGCGCCGGATCAGTCGCTCCGGCGCGTCGAGCTGAGCCAGCGCGGCCCGGGGGGCGGCGCCAACCAGCGGCAGTCGCCGCGTGCGCGAAGGACCGGCGCGCAGCCCATGTCGCCGTACGGCCGCTGTTACCGCATCCTCTGCCATCTTCCGATATGTCGTGAGCTTTCCGCCCACAATGGTCACGACACCGTCGCGTGAGGTGAGGAGCGCGTGCCGGCGCGACACGTCCGACGTTTCAGAGACACCGGATCCGTGGCCGCTGGAGCGCAGCAGCGGGCGGAGCCCGGCGAATGCGCCCACCACGTCGTCGCGTCGAATCGGTGCCCGAACATATGAATTGAGCACGTCGAGGATGAAGGCTATGTCCGATTCGGGCGCTGCGGGAACGTCTGGCACGGGGCCATCAGCCGGCTCGTCGGTCAGGCCAACCAGGACCAGGCCATCGGCGGCCGGCGTCACGTACTGAGGAACGGCGGAGATATAGCGCGCCCGGTCGCCGGGTATCGGAAGCACGACGGCCGATCGCGGCACGCCGAGGGTCGAGGCGCGAAGAAGAACGTGACTGCCGCGCGAAGGCACCAGGTCGACGCCGTCGACGAGTTGGCCGGCCCAAACGCCGGCGGCGCTGATGACCGACCGGGCTCGCACGGTGAACACGTCCCCGGTCAGTTCATCCCGAACCTGTGCCCCGTCACCGGCCAGGTCGGTCGCCCGGCAGCGGGTGATGACACGCGCGCCGAGGGCCGCGGCCGTGCGGGCGATGGCGACGACGAGTCGCGCGTCGTCCTCGAGTTGGCCATCCCAGTGCAGGTAGCCGCCTGTGACGCCATCGCGCAGCCCGGGTGCGAGGTGGCGTGTCCGATCCGCGGAGATGCGGCGAGGTCTCGGCAGGGTCGCCGCGGACGTTCCGGCGGCGAGGCGCAGGAGGTCGCCGGCGTAGATCCCGGCGCGATGCATCCGGAGACGGCGTTCGTCCACATAGGACGCGATCGGCAGAAGCATCGACGCCGCCCGGGTAAGATGCGGCGCCGTGCGCTCCATGAGGATGCCGCGTTCGCGGGCCGACTCCATGGCCACGCCGAACTCGAGTCTGGCCAGGTACCGCAAGCCACCGTGGACCAGCTTGGTGCTCCACCTCGACGTGCCGAAGGCGAGGTCGTGCGCGTCGACCGCGGCGACGGAGAGGCCGCGGGACGCGGCATCAAGGGCGACGCCAGCGCCGGTCGCACCAAGCCCGATGACGAGGACGTCGACCACCTCCCCGCCGGCCAGCGCCGCCAGGTCGGCGGTTCGACGGGCGGCGTTGAGTGATGTCGTTGAGGTTTGCCGCATGATCGGCGAGAGTCTAACGGATGAGTCTCTGGTACGGCTGGGGCGAGCCCGCCGATGCGATGGCCCTCCCGCCACGGTTGGCGATGCTGCTGGAACAGGCACTCGATGTGCGGGCGCCGGCGCCGGTTGTGCCGCTGGCCGACGTGCGCCTCCCCCCGGTCTCCCTCCGCCCCGCCGTTCTGGCCGAGCTGGCGGCCGTCGTGAAGGACGAGAACGTGCGCACCGGTGCGGAGGAGCGGGTGCGCCATGCTCGGGGAAAATCCACAGTGGACCTTTTGCGCTTGCGCGCCGGCGACGCATCCGACGCACCGGACGCGGTCGTGCTGCCCGGCTCGCATGACGATGTCGAGGCGGTGCTGCGGATCTGTTCGGCCCACCGGGTCGTTGTCGTCCCGTACGGCGGCGGAACCTCGGTCGTCGCTGGGCTCGTGCCTTCCCGCGACGGCTTCACCGGAGTCGTGGCGCTGGACCTGCGCCGTCTGGACCGGCTGGTCTCCGTCGACCCGGTGTCGCGGTTGGCCGTTGTTGAGGCAGGCGTGCGGGCACCGGCGGCCGACGAACTGCTCGGCGCACACGGCTTTACCCTCGGACACTTCCCGCAGTCGTACGAGTACGCGTCGATCGGAGGCTTCGCCGCGACGCGCTCCAGCGGCCAGTACTCGGCGGGCTACGGCCGGTTCGATGACATGGTCGTCGGGATGCGCGTGGCCACCCCGTCCGGCACCGTCGAGATCGGACGAGCACCCCGCTCGGCGGCCGGTCCGGATCTGCGCCAGCTCTTCCTGGGTTCCGAGGGCACGTTGGGCGTGATCACCGCCGTCACTCTTCGCGTGCACCCCGTACCCGTGGAGTCCGTCCACAACGGATGGAGCTTTCCCTCGTTCGCCGACGGCGCGGCCGCCCTGCGACGGCTCGCCCAGGACGGTCCACTCCCGACAATGTTGCGGCTGTCGGACGAGTACGAGACGGCGGTTTCATCGTCGCAGGCGAACGGCTGTGCCGTCGTCGTGGCGTACGAGGGCGCCTCGGTCTCGGCGACCCGACGGCGGACGGAGGCGGTGCTGCGGGACTGCGGGGGAACGCCGCTCGGCAAGCGAGTTGGCGACGAGTGGGTCCGGACCCGGTTCGAGGTGCCGTATCTTCGTGACGCCCTGCTCGCCGCCGGGGCGCTGGCCGAGACGGTGGAGACGGCGGCCTTCTGGTCCACGCTGCCCGGACTCTACGAGGCCGTTCGCACGGCGTTGATCGAAGCGCTGTCGGCGCAGGGGACTCCGCCGATCGTGCTCTGCCATGTGTCGCATGTGTACGCGACCGGTGCGTCCCTGTACTTCACGGTGGTGTGCGCCCAGGCCCAGGATCCGATCGCGCAGTGGCGTGCGGCGAAGGAGGCCGCGAATCGCGCGATCATCGACGCCGGCGGCACCATCACGCACCACCACGCCGTCGGGACCGATCACGCCGCAGCGTTCGCCGAGGAGGTCGGTCCGGTCGGCATCGCTGCCCTGCACGCGGTCAAGCAGCGGCTCGATCCCGCCGGAATTCTCAATCCCGGAGTACTCATGGGTTTGCCTGAACCGACGGGCGGAACCGGGCGTGCAATCCGGTAGGAGGTCGATGCGAAATGCTACGGAGAACACACCTCGCCGCCGTACTTCTCGCTACCGCGATCGTCGCAATCGGTGGCTGCGCGTCAGGTGACAAGACGTCTGGTGAGGGATCCGGCGGCGGTGCGCAGGCGACCGTATCAACGAACACCGTGGCTGATCTCGGCACGGTCCTGGTGAACTCGTCCGGCAATGCGCTCTACGTCACCGATCAGGAGAGTGGCGGGATGGTTCGCTGTACCGCGGATTGCGCGAGTGTGTGGCTGCCGTTGACCGTGCCCACCGGCACAGTACCGACCGCCGGCAGCGGCGTCACCGGCTCGCTCGGCACGGTGGCGCGACCGGATGGCACCATGCAGGTGACGTACGGCGGGAAACCGTTGTACCTGTTCTCGCTCGACAAGGGACCTGGGCAGGTCGGCGGCGATTCGCTCAGCGACAGCTTCGGCGGCACGGCGTTTATCTGGCACGTCGCCACACCGGGCGGGCAGGCTCCGACCCCGGCCAATCCGCCCCCGGGCCCTGGCGGCTATTAAGCAGACCACTACGCCTTAGTCCGGGTGCGTGGCGCAGAACTCGTTGCCTTCGGGATCGGCCAGGATCCGCCAGCCGTCATGCTCGGAAATCACAGTGGCGCCCAGCCGGAGGAGTTCGTCCAGGTGAGTCTGGTCTCGGAGGCGGACATCGACGTGCATGCGGTTCTTCACGGTCTTGGGCTCGGGGACCTCTTGGAGGAAGAAGACCAACGAACCGTCCGGGGGGTCGATAGCGACCATCGGATCGGTTTCTGGTGTCAGGCCCAGGGCGGCGAGCCGGGCGACCTCGGCCTCGTCGTATGGCCGGATCCGCCAGCCAAGCGCGGCCTCCCAGAACCGCGCGAGCTTCGACGCATGACGACAGTCCAGCACGATCCCCACGAGCCCGCTCATCCGCTGAACGCTACCGGTGGTCCTCAGGCATCGCGACCGGGTTGATACGGCGAGAGGAGGGGACCGCCTCGGCGCGGCGAAGCCATCGCCGGCGGCAGGCTCCGGCCAACCACCGATCTACACCAGCCACCTAGGCTCTCACTGTGGAGCGCGAGATCATGCGTCAACGGGTCCGTGCCGGGCGAGTCGCGCACCTGGCGACTGTCGGTGCCAGTGGGCTGCCGCACGTCGTACCGGTGTGTTTCGCCCTCGTCGGTGAGGTGGCCTACAGCGCCGTTGACAAGAAGCCCAAGAGTGGCCGGCCGCTCCGACGCGTCGCGAACGTTGCCGAGACCGGTCGGGCGACCCTGATCGTCGATCACTACGCGGAGGACTGGTCGACGCTGTGGTGGATTCGGCTGGACTGCCGCGCCCGGATCATCGAGGATCCGGCCGAGGCGGCCGCCGCGATTGACGCGTTGACGTCGAAGTACGAGCAGTACGCCGAGAGCGCGCCCCCAGGGCCGGTGATCGCTCTTGAGGTGCAGCGATGGTCCGGCTGGTCCGCGCGCTGATCCCTCGCGGCCCATTCGGGCGGCGACTCGATCAGGCGGCGCGGGCCTCGTGGCGCTTGGCGGCCTCGATGAGAGCGAGCACCCGCTCAACCTCCGCGCCGTTGCCGGACAGGTACGCCTTGTTGAGCGCTGTGTTGAGATCGACGGCCGCCTCGGGCGCTTCGCGTCTCGCGGTGTTCACACTCTCTGCCACGCCTCGGACGCTAACAGCGGATCGCCTCAGTCAATCGTCACGCGCCTCGGCGTGTCGGCCCATTCGCGCCTGCTCGATCTACGGTGCGAAGCGTACGGCCGCGGGCGTCGACCGAGGATTACGCTGATCTTGGAGGGAGACTGTCGGAGTCTGTCGATACCGTGCACGCATGTTCGATAGTGACTCGCATTTCCAATCCCAGGCGACCGGGCCGGGTGACATTATGATTCTGGGTATGACCGCGTCCGCTCACGACGTCGTTGCCGAGCTGCGCCGCCGTCTGCCGAGCGTGCCGCTCAAGAAGGCGCACAAGCTGCTCTATCTGTGCCAGGGCCATCACCTGGCCGTCACTGGCGCCTTGCTATTCGCCGAGGGCATCGCGGCATGGGACATGGGGCCGGTGGTTCCGCAGTTGTGGCATGACGAGAAGCACAACACCGAACCGCCCCCGCCGTCCGAGTTGGACAATGCCGCTCTCAACACGATCGGCTACGTGGTGAGTCGGTACGGCGCTCTCACAGGCCGCGACCTTGAGGTCATGACCCATGGTGAACGGCCATGGCAACTTGCCAACGCGGTTCGAAGGCCAGGCGGGAGCGCGCCGATCCGGCCAGAGTGGATGCTCGAGTACTTCCGCACGGACGGTGCACCCGATGACGGCGTGGATGACGGCCCGCCGCTTGATTCGGCCGCGCTGTCCGCTTGGCTACAAGCGGGGCGGGCCGCCGACGACGGCGCCGACCTGCCGCCGGACAACATTGACGACATACGCGCTTTGGCCATTCGTGGATGGCGATAGCCCGTCGGGGTGGGTCTTGGTTCGGTTCACTGAGCAACTGGAGCGGTGGATTGACCGGGAATCCCCCGACCAGGACACCAGGCTTGTTGTCGCAAACTGGATCATGACGAGATACTCCGACCCGTACCAAGGCGTGGTGCGCGAGCACCCGATCCCAGACCTCTGGTTCGGCCGGATCCCGCAGACCCTGAATGCAGACGACACAGTAGTTGTCTGCGCGTACTTCGTGTTTGAACAGACGAAAATTTTCCGTTGCGACAACATCGGCCGAATCGGACTGCCGCTCTAAGACCGGCTAGGTCGCCGCGCGGCTGAGCTCGGCAGGCGCGTCAGCGGACGCGACGTCGTGCTCCTTCGACATCCGGTGCGGCCACCAGATCCGCGGCCCGATGTCGAGGTTGAGCGCGGTGACCAAAACGGAGCGAACGATGATGGTGTCGAGCAGCACGCCGAATGCCACCGTGAAGCCGATCTCGGCGAACGCGGTGAGCGGCAGCGTCGCGAGCACCGAGAACGTGCCGGCGAGCACCAGTCCGGCCGACGTGATGACCCCGCCGGTCGCGGCGAGCGCGATCAGCGTGGCTCGACGAGTGCCATGCCGTACCGTCTCCTCGCGCACCCGCGTCATGACGAAGATGTTGTAGTCGATGCCCAGGGCGACGAGGAAGACGAAGACGAAGAGCGGGAACGACGAATCCGTGCCGCCGAAGCCGAACAGGTGCTTGAAGATGAGCGCGCTCGCACCCAGGGCGGCGCCGAACGACAGCACGACGGTGGCGATGAGCAGCAGCGGCGAGATGATGGCGCGCAGCAGCACCGCCAGGATTCCGAACACCACCACGAGGATGATCGGGATGATCAGATTGCGGTCGTATTTGGCGGCGCGCTGTACGTCCAGATTGACCGCGGTGTTACCACCGACCTTGGCATCGGCGCCCGGTACGGCGTGCACCTGGTCTCGAACCCGGTCGACAGTGTCGTAGGCGGCCTGGCTGTCGGGTGGATCGATGGGCGTCCCCTGGAGGTAGGCGAGGTCGTTCTTGACCACGGGCGGCGTGATGCTCCCGGGAGCGATTCCCTCGGTGGAGGCGAACGCCGTGCGTACCTCACCCGCCTGCCCGGCGTTGCTGATGACGACGACCGGGCTGCCGGTCCCCGCCGCGAAGTGTCGCGCCAGCACGTCTTCGCCCGCGACCGAGTCGGGGCTGCCGCGGAAGGATTCCTCGTTGGTCAGCCCGGTGGCGTCGAGTTGGGTGATGCCGAGCGCCATCGCGGCCAGCACCAGGGTCGTGACGATCCAGGTGACGCGGGGCGCGCGCGCGATGGTGGCGCCGACGCGCGACCACACGCCCGTGGTGGTGGGCTCGGGGGAGCCGAAGCGGGGCCGGACCGGCCAGAAGACCCACCGGCCGACGATGACGAGGAGCGCCGGAAGCAGGGTGAGCATCACGGCCAGGCAGACGAGAATGCCTATGGCCGCGACCGGCCCCAGTCCCCGGGTGGAGTTGGTTTGCGCGAAGAGCAGGCAGAGCATGCCGACCACCACGGTGGCGCCGCTGGCGATGATCGCCGGGCCGGCCCGGTGCAGCGCCACCGCCATCGCCTCGTGGCGGTTCTGATGGCGACGGAGTTCCTCCCTGTAGCGGGCCACGAGCAGCAGCGCGTAGTCGGTGCCGGCGCCGAAGACGAGCACGGTCAGGATGCCGGCGCTCTGGGCGTTGACCACCAGGTCGGCGTACCGCGCCAGCAGGTAGATGACCGCCTGGGCGCAGGTCAGCGCGACGCCGGCGGAGATCACCGGGAGCAGCCACAGGGTCGGACTGCGGTAGGTGATCAGCAGGATGAGCACGACCACGGCGATGGTTCCGAAGAGCAGGGTGCTGTCGATGCCCTCGAATGCCTTGGCCGAATCGGCGGCGACCCCGGCCGGACCGGTCACGTGGGCGGATAGGCCGCTGGGGCCGCCCTGGGCGGTCTGCGTCATCGACTCGACCACCTCGGTCGCCTTCTCCCAGCCGTCGGGGCCTAGGTTGAGCGGCACCACGATCTGGGCGGCCTGCCGGTCATCGGACGGGATCGGACCGACCACCTGGCCGTCGAGATTGGGGGTTTGGCCGAATTGCTGCGCGTCGGAGGTGATCTTTGCGAGGTCGGCCTGGGTAAGACCGCTCGGGCGTTCATAGACGACTACCGCGGGGAGCGTGTCCGGCGACGCGAAGGCGGCCTGCGCGTCGAGCACCTGCGTCGACTCGGCGCTGCCCGGCAACCACGATTTGGCGTCGTTCTTCTCTGCACCGGTCAGCTTGCCGGCGAGCGGCCCGGCGACGGCCACGACGACGAGCCAGAAGAGAAGAATCACATACTTCATCCGGCGGCCCGTGATCAGACTCGCGACCGACTTGTGCATGATTGTCCCCTGATGTCCAGTGTGGTTCTCGGGTCAAGAACAGTGCCGACCGGCGCTGGCGAACATCGGCAATACTCTCACCGAGCACCGACAAGAATCCAACAAAATCAGGCATTTGGCGCCCGCCGCCCGCCTGGGTCACCACAATTCGTACGTTTCGATCTGGCCCGATTCGGCGACGTGGATCCGCCAGGTCCCGTCGAGGAAGGGCGCCACCGCGATCCGGCGGCGACCGCGGGCGTGCGCGCGGCCCACGATGAGCCACAGCAGCGCCCACATGCCGAACGTGCCCAAGGACAGGACCAGATGGCGGAGGTGCCGCGGGGGAGCGGGCGGGTGGCGCAGCTCCCGGATGTCCACAGTGAACGGATCCGGCTGCGCGGTCGGAATGTAACCGCACTCACGCATGACGCCGACGTGCCGGTCCAGCACCGTCATGCGTTCGAGCGCGATCACGACCGGAGTGTAGGCCTCCGCCGGCACGTCGCTCGCCCGTTCTCTCCAGCGCCGGGGAGAACGATATCCGTGAGTCTGAGGTCAGTCCGTCCAAACGGCTGGCGACATCTCCCTCGCCGGATTCGTAGTAGATGGCATGACATCGGCGGCGGCCAAGCGGGTCGGAGGGAGTAGACCGGCGTTGTGGCCGATGTGGGCGGCTGTCCCAACGGTCGTACTCGTCGGCCTGGGTGTCGTCGCCGGCGCCTGCTGGCTGCTGTGGTTCGCACTCGGCCAACCGGCGCGGATTCGGACCGGCTGGGATGCCCGGGCGCAGCTCGACGTTCTTCGTACGTCGTTGATCCTCGCCGGCGGGGTCGGGGCGGGCATGGCGCTGCTCGTGGGCTACCGCCGCCAGCGCATCGCGGAGCACCGAGGCCGACTGGAGAGCACCAGGTTGTTCAACGAGCGGTTCACGGCCGCGAGCGAACAGCTGGGTCACGGATCGGCGCCCGTCCGGCTCGCCGGCGCGGTCGGAATCGCCGCCCTCGCCGATGAGTGGACTCCGCAGCGGCAGGCCTGTGTCGACGTCCTCTGTGGCTACCTGCGCATGCCGTACCAGCCGGCGCGGGACGAGCCCGGCTGGCGCGAGGGCGAGCGCGAGGTGCGCCTCTCGATCATCCGCACCATCCGCGATCACCTTCGCCGCGGCCGGAAGGACGCGCTCACGTGGCAGGGTCTGGACTTCGACTTCACCCACGCAACGTTCGACGGCGGCGACCTGTCGGGAACGAACTTCGCCGGCGGCATGGTGTCGTTCGAGGGCGCGCAGTTCTCCGGCAGCGTCTCGTTCATGGGTGCCCGGTTCTCGGCGGGCAAGGTCTCGTTCGTCGGCGCGCACTTCGGCGCCGGCAACGTCTACTTCGCCGACGCCCAATTCGCCGGCGGCAGTGTGTACTTCATGGACGCTCTCTTCGCTGGCGGCGTGCTTGTGTTCATGGGCGCGCGGTTCAGCGGCAGCGATGTCTACTTCATGGGAGCGCAGTTCTCGGGCTCCGAGGTGTCGTTCCGCGGAGCGCAGTTCACGTCCGGGCACCTGTCGTTCCGCGGCGCCCAGTTCTCCGGCGGCCATGTCTCCTTCGGAGGTGCCGCCTTCACCGGTGGTCACGTCGACTTCAGCCACGTCGAGGACTGGTCGGCCCCGGTCACCTTCGACACGTGGCTCGGCGGAACGCCGAGTGGGCTGGTCCTTCCCCGCGACGTCACCCTGGAGCTCGGCCCCGCGTAGCCGACCGTGAGCTACCTTTGATCGGATGGACGAGAGCACGAGCCGGCGGGTGGTTGACGCGCTGCGGGAGCGGGGCGTCCCCGCGCATGTGGCGAGGACGGGCGTGGGACAGATCGGCATCCGAGTGGTGATATTCGACGGGCGGGAGGCGGTCTGGGACACCGACGGCGCCGCCGGCCTGGAGGCGACCGTGCTGCGCAACGGGACGCTCGTCGGGTTCGTTCCGCTGATCGAGGGCTCCGAGGACTTCAGCGAGGAGCAGATCGTCGATGCCATCGCGCGGACCGACTACGACCAGCCCGTGGCGCGACAGCGAGCGACCCCACCGCCGCCGGCGCCACCGCTACCCATGGAGGGTGGTTTCTTCCGACGCTTCCGCGACGGCTTCCGCTAACCGCGGCTCTCGTTATGGATGACCTTGGCGCGCAGTCGTTCTGTTACGTCACGACGCGCGGCCGGGTCACCGGGCGTCCGCACACGGTTGAGATCTGGTACGCGGTGCGCGGCTCCACCGTGTACCTGCTCTCCGGCGGCGCCGACCGTTCGGACTGGGTCCGCAACATCGCCCGACACCCGCAGGTCAGCGTCCGCATCGCCGACCGGACTCTGCCTGGTGTCGGCCGGCGGATCACCAGCGGCGAGGAAGATCGGCTCGCCCGCACGCTCGTCTTCGCCAAGTACCAGCCGGGGTACGGCGGCGACCTGAGTCGCTGGCGGGACTCCGCGCTTCCGATCGCCATCGACGTGGGCGCTGCCTGACGACGTTCGGCTCGATAGGCTGCCGCCATGGCGTTTCGAGGATGGTCGTCCGAGGCCCTCGACTTCTACGAAGGCCTCGAAGCCGACAACTCCAAGACCTACTGGACCGAGCACAAGGTCGTGTACGACGAGAAGATCCACGCTCCGATGGTGGAACTGCTCGCTGAGCTCGAGCCGGAATTCGGCCAGGGGAAGATCTTCCGGCCGTACCGTGATGTTCGGTTCAGCGCAGACAAGTCGCCGTACAAGACGGCGATCGCGGCGACGCTCGAGCGCGGTGGATACATACACCTGTCGGCGCAGGGTCTTGGATCGGGAAACGGGATGTACATGATGGCGCCGGATCAGCTGGAACGCTATCGGCGGGCCGTCGACAACGACTCGACCGGAGCGGAGCTGGCCCGGCTGATCGCGGCCGCAAAGCGCGACAAGTTCGAGATCGCAGGCCACGACGCTCTCCGGACGGTGCCCAGGGGCTACCCGAAGGATCATCCGCGGGCCGAGTTGCTGCGCTACAAGGGCGTGATCGCGTGGAAGGATTGGCCGGTCGCCGCCTGGCTGGGGAAACCCGCGGCGAAGGACCGTATCGTCGAGTTCCTCCGCGCATCACAACCCTTGAACGCCTGGCTCGCGAAGAACGTCGGTGAGAGCACGGTCGAGCGCGGGCGCTAAGCCCGCGCGATGTGCTGACCTTGCTTAGCCGTCGATGGGTGTTCCGTCGACGGCGACCCCGGCGTGATCGAGAAGCGCCTGCACTGCCCGCTTCAACCACCTCACGTCGTCGCGGGTCTCCACGACGGTTCCGATGATCGCGGTGATGTCCTCCTCGGCCTGCTGGGCCCGAGACTCCAGCCCGCGAACCCGGGCCTCCAAGTCAGCGAAGGTCGTAGCCATGTGCACCCTTCTGCGTCCGAGCCCTGGGCAACCTGAGCGTCATCGTACAGCCACGTCGTGATCATAGAGTTCCATGAATTTGCGTCGAACGCGGCCCGCGGGGCGGCATGTCCCACAGCGTTGACGGCTGGATCATTCGGAGCCGATGCGCTCGACCCATGTCCGGTACGCGTCGTTCAACGCCGCGGATGGCTGCGGCGCGATCTCGGCAGCCGTGGCCGCTGATGGCTCGACCCGAGCGCCGACCCCCCGCGCCGCGAGGACGGCCGCGCCGACGGCGGACGCGCTGCGAACCCCGGCCCGCTGCACCGGAACGCCGAGAACGTCGGCGAGCAGCCGCGGAATGTGGGAACGACCACCGCCACCGGTCAGACGGATTCGCAGGCCCTCGGCATCGAGGAGTTCGACCGCACGGCGTACGCAGAAGGCAATCGCCTCGACCGCGGCCCGGATGAGATCGCCGCGATCCGTCGTCACGGACATGCCGACCCAGGCGCCGCGGCTGTTCGGCAAGGCGATGCCGCCGCGCTCGCCGGTGAGGAAGGGCAGGAAGGACACCCCGTTCGCACCGGGCGACGCCCCGGCGGCGGCGGCGAATAGGTCGGACCAGGACAGGCCGAACAGCGTTCGCACCCATTCGACGGCCAGTCCGGCGTTCTGGATGGCCGCCATTGCGTACCATCCCGTCCCCGCGTCCGCGTACTGGTGGATGCGAGGATCTGCGTTGGCCGTCGCGCGCGGCATGGGTCGAAGCACCTGCGCGCCCGTACCCAGATTGACCTGGATGGCGTCTCCGGTCAGCCGTCCAACCGCGAGCATCGCTGCCGCCGTGTCGGCACAGCCCACGACGAGCGGAACCCGGCCCGGACCATCCAGCGAGCCGAACAGCGACGTCTCGCCCACGACCGCGTCGCTGTCAACAACCCGAGGCAACAACCGACCGGGCAGGCCAGTCCAGGCGAGGGTGGCCCTCGACCACTCGTCGCCGATCACGTCCCACAGCAGCGTCGCCGACGCATCACTGCGATCCGTCACGGGCGGCCCGCCGAGGGCCACGCGCAGGTAGTCCTTCGCGAGCAGCACGATCTCGGCTCGCGACGCGACGTTCCGGTCGTGGTCGATTAGCCAGCGCAGGGTCGGACCCGTCATCCCGGCCACGAGGGGATTGGCCAGCCGGGCCCGCACCGGCTCGGGCAGGCGGCGCCAGAGTTCCACTTCGGACTCGGCGCGGCGGTCGGGCCACAAGATGGCGGGCCGCAGCGCGTTTCCGGCAGCGTCGCACACGACGGTGCTGTGCATCTGGCCGGCTATCCCCGCGGCGATCAGGCGCCGACCGCCGAACGCCCGGGAGACTGTTGAGAGCGCGGTACGCAGTGCGCCCGCCCACACCGTGGCATCGGTCTCCGCCCATCCGGGCCGCGGACTGTCCACTGTGTACTCGACTACCGACTCAGCGAGGGCATCACCGTGCTCGCTGACGACGGCGACCTTCAACCCGCTCGTGCCCACATCGATGCCGAGGAAACGGTCGACCTCGGCCGTCGCCCGGCGCGCCGACGTCACCCGATGTTCGCGCTCCCACCCGCGTATTCCACGGTCGTACCAAGCGCCTCGGAGAGTGTCTCGCCGTCGAGCTTCTCGGCTACTGGCTTTCCGCTCGGCCCGTTCCTCCAGATCCGCGCCAGGACGGCGTCGCCGAGATCGTGCTCGGACAACAACAGGTCGAGGCCGACGAAGTCGTGCAGCCGTCCGACCACCGGCAGCCCGGCGAGGGTGTTCAGGGTCGCCGGGACATCGATCGCGCGGCGCTTGCGTATCCTTAGCTCCACCACCTGCCGGTTGTTGTCGACGGACGGTCGTCGGCGCGAGAGAGAAATGTAGCCTCGCTGGAGGATGCTCTGGTCGAGCAAGTCCACATCGGACAGCATCAGGTACGTGGGCGAGTCAGCCCGCTGGCCCTTGTCCGGCCAGTGCACGACCTCGTTGGGCAGACCGGGCACGCCATGCTCGGCGCCCTCGAATCGGATGGCGAGTGCTCCAGCGCCGAGGTCGGTGCGGGCGGTGATGCCGCCCCGCCCGTCCAGGTCGAACCTGGCCGTGACCCGGAGGTCGGCCATCCACGCCAGCGGTACCAGGTGCGTGCAGCCCATTTCCTGCAGGCGCTGCTGCACCGTCGCGGGCGCGTCGCGTCCGTGTTCGTGGAGGTCGACGGCCGTGTGCTCCGGGGCCAGGACCCGGAGCAGATACCCGTCGCGGCGACGATCGGCCAGGCGCAGTGGGTCGAGCCCGGCGAGCAGGAACAGGTCCGCCGAGGGCAATCCCCAGCCCTCAACGACATCGCTGGCCACCGGAGTCCATAGGTAGAGATCGATGGGGCGTGAATTCACGACCGGCTCGGGTGGCAGCCAGTGCACGGAGTGGGGCGCGTCCGTGCCGAGCACCGGCGCGACGATGTTGCCGGTCGGGACGATCACCTCGGCCGGGCCCGCCATCTCCGTCGCGTACACCGATGGCGCGCGCATCTCTGGAACCAGGACCGTCGGTGCGAGGATCGTGGAGGCCGCGGTCTCCGGGCCGATCTCGCGGCGAAGCGAACGCGCGGTGGGTGGGCTCGCGTTGGCCAGCGCGGCCGGAAGCGCGCCCTCCGACGAGCGCCCGTACGCGACGACATGCCAGCTACCGTTCGGCCCGTCGTCGGCGAGCGTTCCATCAGGATTGACCCAAACGTCCGATCCGGCCGACGGCAGCCACAGGTCGACCGCGAGCAGGTCGACCAGGTGCCGTGCGTGGGCGAGCGCCACGTCCCAGTGCTCCTCGCTCGCCTGGGCGAGCAACAGAAGGTCCTCGCCGGCCCACCCCGCCTCGCGCAGCAGCGTCCGCAGTTCGCGGGCGCCGACCGCGAGCGCTCGTTTGTCCCGGATCTGGAGACCGAAGCGGCCGTCGCCGAGGAGCGGCAGGTCGATAACGAAGATCCCCTCGCACGGGGCCACCGACTCGTACCAGTGGCGCATGTGCTCGAGCTGACCCGCGCTCATCGAGACGAGCCGAACCCCGCGGAACCGGGCCGCGGCCACCGCGCCGCCGGGCACGAGTCGTCCATCGAGGTCGGTGCCGTACTGCGGCTGCCAGTCGGTGGCCAGACGAGAGGGGTAGGCCCGCCAGGTTGACGGCCCGCCGATCTCGTCGACCGCGGCGAACTCGCCGCAGCCGGGGATCACGAAGGCCGCCCCCGCCGGCTCCGGGACCCAGATCGTGCGGTTGAGCGCGTCGGCGAGGCGCATCAGCTCCACATCGAGCGCCGCGCACGCCTCGTTGTCGGTGGGCCAGGTCAGGGCGAGCTGCACGTCGGGGTGGACCACGTCGAGGCTGGCCCCGATCAGCGTCGCGAACTCCACTCCGCCGAGCAGTGACCCGGCATCGTCGAAGCGCGTGATCTCGAAGGAGCCAAGGTCGGCGTTCACCGCCACCGTCGTCACCCGACTGGCGCCCGCCTTCATGCCCGCCGCGAGCGAGGAGATATCGCGGAAGGTGGCCTTCGTCGCGAACGCGATGCCATCGGGGAGCAGCACCGTCACCAGGCCGTTGCTCTGCCGCAGGCGGCCACGGGTGGTCACGAACCAGGTCGGCACGTCGGCGGCGAGATCGTCGGGCCGTACGACCAGCCAATCCGCCGGCTCCCCGGTAGCCCGGTCGATGGCGATCACATCCCACGTGTAGCCCGAGACCGCACCGGGCTCCCGCACGTAGCGAAGATGCGCGCCGTGGGCGGTGAGATAGACGTCGCAGTACAGGCTGTTGGCGAGTTCGGTAGCCAGTGCGACGTGCTGCTCGCCGTCGTCAACGAGGAGGCGGACGTCGGTCTGCCGTTCGCCCTGGCTGCGGACTGTCGCGTTCAGTCCGGCCCGGTCTGCGCCGTTGCCCTGTGAACCGAACGCCTCTGACTGGAACGCCACCGGGTCCATGTGGGGGGCCAGATCGAAGAGGTGCGGCATCGGGCGCCGGTTCGCCAGGAAGTCTTCGAGCGAGACTTCCTTGGTGTTGCGCTCCGGCTTCGCTCCCTTGGTTTGCGATCTGGCCACATCGCGCGAGCCTACCGGGGTGTCGGGAAGTTCGCTGGCGGCGCGCCTCGGGCGACGCGCCCTCGGGCGGTCCGTGCTGTCGTGAATGCCCCGCTGATCATGATTTGGAGGTCATGATCGACGCTGTTTGACGACGAGCGACTCATGATCGTGGCGATCTTGGTCGCGGGCAGGGCGGTGGTGACGGCGGGCTAGGGCGCTCGTGTGCGGTTAGGCGAGGCCGAGGGCGGCGCGCATCCAATCGACGTCCATCGGGCCACCGCTGTGCTCGAAGTCATCGAGCAGAGCAGCCAGCTCCGCGCGGGTTGTGCCGCCCTCCGCGGCCGCCTGCCGTGGCGTTCGGCCGCCCAGGGCCGGAATCGACATGTCGAGCCACCGCTGCTGGTACTGGCGGAGGTGCTCTTCGACGGCCGCGCGGACCTCGGGATCCGTCGCCGCATCGGGCAGCGCGCCGGAGGTGATGGTGCGGGCGGGGCGACTCTCTGGTCCTGGCAGGCGAGCGGGCTCGGTCGACTCCGACACGAGCTTCGCGCCGGGAGCGGCGGCGAGCACGATCTCTTGCAGTCCACGGAGCCGCTCGATCGAGTTGGCCTCTACGGTCCAGACGCGACCGTTGCGCGAGACCGAGCCGGCGAGCACCCTGTCCCCATCGATCTCGTTGAGCCAGTCGAGACGATTGCGGTCGAATTCCTCGAGCGACTCCGCGAGCCTCGTCCAAGCCAAGCCGGCGGCTGGCACCTCGTAGTCGGCCCGGCCGAACACCATCTCGTGCCCGTCGCGGTTGGTCAGTCGCGGCGGCGGCTGCGGTCTGAAGAAGGCGACAAGCAGTTCGGGCGAGTAATTGGCAAACACGCCGACCAGCTCTGCTCGTCGACTGCGTGGCACTTGAGTCATCGGTGCGATGATGCGCGGGCGTTCGCCGTCGTCGAGCACAACCCCGACGAGCAGGTCAAGCCGGCGGAGCTGGGAGACGACGCCGCGCTCGCGTACAGAGATCTCATCGCCGCCCAGCAACGGCCGCAGCGTCACGGTGTCGCCGCGTTCGATTGCGGTGACTTCGTACGCCGCCATCGGCGCCGCGACCCATCCGGACATGAGATCGCGCTCGTCATCTGGGAGCATGCCCGCTCGCTCATCGAGGTAGGCCCCGATCCTGCTGCCATCGAACAAAGCCAGGTTGGTTGCGAGCAGCCCGCCCTCGTGGATCTCTTCGTCGATCACCGCCGCGTATTCGTCCACGATCGGCCGGTTGGCGGAGCGCTGCATCCACAGGCCGAGGCGGGTGTACGCCAGTGCGGCGCGATCGGCGAGCTGCCGCGTCTGCCGGGGGAGGTGACAGACCTTGTACTTTCGGCCGGATCCGCACGGGCACGGTTGGTTGCGCCCAACCGCCGACGGCGTTGGCGCCTGCAACAACGAGATCGCGGTCCGCAGCGGATGACTCCGCGGTGCCTGGGCGCGTCGAAGGTGTGCGTCGGCGGCGACCAGGTCGCCACGGGTCGCGGCGTAGTCGGCGGCGTCGAGGAGCGCCGGTACCAGGTCGGGGTCGTCGCCCAGCGCCACCGTGACGAAGTGCTCCGCGGCCTCTGGGTCGCCGTCCCCCTGCGCGGATCGTGCCGCGAGCAGCGCCAACAGCGCCCGCTGCCGCGGCGTGGTTGTCGCCGCCCGCACCGCGGCGAGCGCGTCCGAGTCGAGCGGTTCCCTCTCCACCAGGTCAGCCGCGTACTCGAGCAGGCTGGGCATGCCGAGGAAGCCGAAGAACGCCTCGACATCATCGGCGGTGACATCCGCGCCCTCGGTTCCGAGCATGCGAATGAAGGTGGTCGCGCTGACCCGGGCGAGCACCTCGGTCGCGGAAAGATCATCCAGGTCCCAGTCCACGCCCGGTAGTCCAACGGTGCCGTGCTCGACCTCGAACCCGCCGAGTTTGAGCATCAGCCCGAGCAGTGGCATCTGCTCGTTGAAGAGCCCGGGGTGGCGAATCAGGGTCTCTGCGATCAAGAAGTCCATCGGCACGAATGGCCCGACGCCGCCGTCTTCATCGCGAGACTTCAGGTATCCCGAAAGCGCCGCGGTCGTGTACTCGGTGATGACATCAGCCATCTGCGCGACTCGCTCGCCGGCGGCGCCGATATCCGCTGGCTCGATCTCCGAGCCCGGCACCAGCTCCAACGTGCCGCTATCCAGTCGAAGGCCGATAAGGCCCGGCTGGCAGTCGGTGAGCCAGCCCTCTGGCCCGCTCAACTCGACGCACGCATCGAGCAGCGCGCCCGCGTGCTCGGTCATGTCGGAGCGGATCTCGCCGCCGCCGGCGAACGGGAGGCCGTCGATTGCCAACCGTGCCCAGAGCGCGAGGTCGTAGTCGCCGCGAAGAACGCCGTGGTCGAGCTCCTTCTCCGTGACGACGTGGGTGAACATCGCACCGTCGGCCAGGGCGAGCAGGCTTACCCAGCCGGTTTCGCCCTCATACAGGTCGTCTCGGTCCTCGAGCTCCGCAACGACCTCGCGGGTGGTGAGGCGGGGATGGTCCTTGCGCAGTCGCCGGGCCAGTTTCTGTACGGACAACGGCCCCGTGCCGAGGTGCCGGTAGAGGTCGCCGATCCAGCTCGGCTCGGTGCGCGTTTCGCGTGGGCTGTCCGTCACAGCACCACACCTTGTCACAGGTGCGCCGCCATCGCCGAATGGCGCGCCATTGATCCCCGTGATCATGAGCTCACGGTCGCAAAACCCCGTCGATCATGACCTCCAAATCATGATCGGCGCTGCAGGGGGGCGGCGCTAGAAGAGCCAGTGGAAGCCGACGATCGAGTCCTCGACCACGTCGTACCGCGCCTGCACGGAGAATTCGCCGTCGAGCTCGACGCGTTGCTGCTCGATCACGGCGCCGTCGTTGAGGCGATCCCATCGCCCCTGCCACACCTGGTCCGGTAGCCGGTCCGGGTGGAACTGCACCCACAGCGTGACGTCTCTCATCGTGCCCAGGACACCCCGGCGGAACTCGGGCGGAGGGGACGTCCGGTATCCGAACGTGGTGCGGTAGTGCATCAGCGTCGTCTCGCCGTGCATCAACGGTCGATCGAGCAGGATGTCCACGCCGAACAGGCCCTCGGTCACCCGGTACATGTCGCCCACGCGCCCGCCGCGCACGACTTCCACCACGAGCTGATCCGTGTCAAACCGATACGGGTATGCCTCGAGCGAATCCACAGTGGACCTTATGACCTGGATGGTCTGGTGCTCAGCCGGGACGCCGTCCGGGCCGAGTGTGTGCATCTCGTGCAGGGCGAGCGTGTCGTGGCGCGGCGGTCCGCTCTGTCGATGCAGGTCGGCCAACGCGTCGCCGGTGATGACGCGTACGCTCTCCGACCCGGACAGCAGGTCGCGCAACCGCTGCGCGTGCCGGGGGCTCAGCTCGAAGGCATCGATGAAGAGTTCCAGCGTGGACGGCTGGAGCACGGTCCCGTCGAGCGCCGCGCGGGCCAGCGCGATCAGATTGGTGCCCGTCGCGACATCGTGGTTACTGAGGACCTCGGCGACGGCGGCGATGTCGATATCCGCCGAGTCGGCATCCGGGGCGTACTTCTGCCACGCCGAACGGGGTTCGCCCGGTCGGGCCAAGAGCATCCGCAGGCAGGCCCCCGTCTGGGCGCTCCGGTCGAGTTGAACCACAACCTCACCGTAGCTTCGGGCCGGGCGGAAAGCATCGGGCGAGGAGCCAGGCCTTACCCGTCCGACCGTTCCACCCTTGTGACCGTTTAGCCCGGTGACCGTTTAGCCCGGTGACCGTTTACGCCTGTGACCGTTCCAGCATGACCAGCGGGATCTGGCGCTCCGTCTTCTTCTGATAGTTGTCGTAGTCCGGCCAGATGTGCGCCATCGTCGGCCAGAGCCGGCTCTGTTCCTCCGCGGTCGCCGGCCGGGCGAGCGCATCGAAGACATCCCCGCGCACCTGCACCCGCACTCGGGGGTCGGCGAGTAGATTGTCGTACCACTTCGGCGCGTGGTCGCTGCCGCCCAGGGAGGCCACCACGATGTACCTGTCGCCATCCTGTCCATAGATCAGCGGCGTGCGTCGGCCGCGACCGCTGCGCCGTCCGATCGTGGTGAGCAGAAGCACGGGTGCGCCGCGGATCCAGTCGTGACCGTTCTTCGGGTCGCCGCCGTCCGTGGCGACATATTGCTGTACGTGGTTGCGCGCCCAACCGACGGGCGGGTCGAGCGGATCGGCAAGGGGGTCCATGCGCTCGACCCTAGCCGGGCGCGTCGGCACCTGCGACGAACGCCGGCAGCCGATCCAGGCAGTCGGTCCAGCCGGTGTCGTGGTTGTCGCGATCTTTCTCGTCACCGAATCCCTCATGGACGACGATCAACTTGGTGCCACCGTCCACACGGGAGAGTTCAATGGTGACGAGGGTCTCGTCGTCCTGGCCGTCCCACCGCCAGGTGAACACGAGCCGGTTCGGCGGCTGCACCACCGCGTACTCGCCCGTCACCGCGATGCCGCCGCCGGGCGCCGACGGTGCGGCGATCCGGTACGTTCCGCCCGGCCTGGGGTCCATCGCCACGGTTGTGTGGAAGTGTTTCGGCCAGAACCACGCGGCGACCGCGGCCGGGTCGGTGAGCGCTCGCCAGACGCGTTCCGGGTCGGCTGGCACGGTCCGGTGTATTTGCACACTGATCACGGGCACTCCCGGCCTCCACTAATTGTTAACCGTCTGCTTTAGTGTTACGGCGAGCGGGGCCGCAGTCAACCGTGCGGGTAAGCTTTGTGAGGTTTTCCCGCCACACCGCGGCTCTCGACAGCGGCTCTCGACATGAAAGTGACACCCACCTCACATGGCCTCGACGAACGACCTCAAGAACGGTCTGGTGCTCAACCTCGACGGAGAACTCTGGTCCGTCGTGGAGTTCCAGCACGTCAAGCCGGGCAAGGGCGGCGCGTTCGTGCGCACAACGCTCAAGAATGTGCTCTCCGGCAAGGTCGTGGACAAGACGTTCAACGCGGGTACGAAGGTGGAGACGGCTAGCGTAGACAAGCGCTCGATGCAGTACCTCTACGCCGACGGTGATGACTACATCTTCATGGACCTCGGTTCCTACGACCAGATTCACGTGCCGGCGGCGACCGTCGGTGAGGCGTCGGCCTACCTGCTACCAGAGGGCGAGGTGGTCGTGGCGACGCACGAGGGCGTCGTGCTCTACATCGAACTCCCCACCAGCGTCGTGCTGGAGATCACCTACACCGAGCCGGGCCTGCAGGGGGACCGTTCGACGGGAGGCACCAAGCCGGCCACCGTCGAGACCGGCGCGACGGTGATGGTTCCGTTGTTCATCTCCACCGGCGAGAAGATCAAGGTGGACACCCGCGATGGGCGCTACCTCGGTCGTGCCTGAGCGCGATCAACCGAGAATGGCGCATCCCGCGTACAACCCCTCGCGCCGCAAGTCGCGGCGGCGCGCCCTGGACGTGCTCTACTCGGCCGACCTGCGCGACGTGCCGGCCGCCAATGTTCTCGCCGACACGCTCGCCCGGATGGGTACGGAGATCCCCGCACACATGGCGTACGCCGTCGAGGTCGTCGAAGGGATCGAGGCGAACGCGGCCCGCATCGACGAGTTGATCTCTTCGTACGCCGAGGGTTGGACCCTGGACCGCATGCCTGTGGTGGACCGCAACCTATGCCGTATCGGCGTCTACGAGCTGCTGTTCCGCGACGATCTTGACGACGCGGTGGCGATCAGCGAGGCGGTCGAACTGGCGAGCGAACTCTCCACCGAGGAGTCTCCCCGGTTCGTCAACGGCCTGCTCGGCCGGATCGCGGAGTACGCCACCCGCTGAACGCTCTCAAGATCTCCGTGATCATGACCTGGCCGTCGCCAAAACACGCCGATCATGACCTCCAAATCATGATCGGCGAAAGAGGGGGTCAGGAGTTGAAGAAGGCCCGCGGATCCTCGACGAGGATGCCCTGGTCATTGAGGCGGTCCACGAGGCTGGTCGGCGAGTCGTCGTACACGATCGCCAGCGCACGCAGGTCGTCCGCGCGGATGGACAGGACTCGGCCGTTGTAGTCGCCACGCGCCTGCTGGATCGCGCGGGCGTACTTCGCGACGTAGCCGAGCTCGTCGTTGGAGTGGTCGTAAAGCTTCTCCAGGTCGAGAACGATCTTCCCGGCGGATTCGCCCCGCGCGGAGCCGCCCTCGGGCAGCAGTTCGGCGACGGGTACGCGGTAGAAGTCGGCCAGTTCCGCGAGGCGGGACACGGTCACGGCCCGGTCCCCCCGCTCGTAGGAGCCGACCACGACGGCCTTCCAGCGCCCGGACGACTTCTCCTCGACACCCTGTAGCGAGAGTCCCTGTTGTTGGCGGATCGAGCGCAGCCGCGCGCCGAGAGACTTGGCGTAGTCAGAAGCCATCAGACACTCCCCTGTGACGGACCCGGGGGTTCTCCCCAGCAATCGTTACGGAGCGTGACGGTACTGTCCCTGCGACACGCGGTCAAGTGTTCTTTGGCACAGCGTTCCTTACATCACGCCGCCTGCTAGGCTCGCGCACGGCCGCGAAGCTTGCGAGCGGCCACGCACGACAGTCAAGACGTCCTTTAACGACCCGTCCCGTGAGGCGGGGAAGGAGGTCCGCCGTGGCCTACGATGACGCCACCCGATCGAAGATCGCTTCGTCGCCAAAGATCGTTTCGTCGCCAAAGATCATCGTCAGCAGCGCCGATCTGAGCCGCATTGTTGATCGGATCGCCCACCAGATCCTGGAGAAGACCGACGGCGCGCGCAACACCATCCTGCTTGGTGTGCCGACCCGCGGCGTACCGCTCGCCCGCAGGCTAGCCGCCCGGATCCGGGCCTTCGAGGGCGTCGAGGTGCCCGTGGGCACGCTCGACGTCACCCTCTACCGCGACGACCTCCGTCTGCGCGGTCCGCGCGCGCTGGGCCCGACGGACGTGCCGGCCGGCGGCATCGACGGGCGGCGGGTGATCCTCGTCGACGACGTCCTCTTCTCCGGCCGCACCATCCGGGCCGCCCTCGACGCCCTGGCCGACCTGGGCCGGCCCCGAATGGTGCAGCTCGCCGTCCTGGTCGACCGGGGTCACCGGGAGCTTCCGATACGGGCCGACTACGTCGGCAAGAACATCCCAACCGCCGTCGACGAGAGCGTTCGCGTGATGCTCACCGAGACCGACGGCACGGACGAGGTCAGGATCACAGAGAAGGCGGAGTCGTGACCATTCTCGGCATACAACACCTACTCAGCTCCGGTGATCTCTCCCGGACGGCCGCCACCGCCATCCTCGACACCGCGACCGAGATGGCCGCGATGGCCGGGCGGGAGGTCAAGAAGCTGCCGACGCTGCGGGGCAAGACCGTGGTGAACCTCTTCTACGAGGACTCGACCCGGACCCGGATCTCCTTCGAGGCGGCCGCGAAGCGGTTGAGCGCCGATGTCATCAACTTCTCGGCCAAGGGCTCCAGCGTCTCCAAAGGGGAGAGCTTGAAGGACACCGCGCTGACCCTGCAGGCGATGGGCGCCGACGCGGTCGTCATCCGCCATCCCGCCTCGGGCGCGCCGCACCGGCTGGCGCACTGGATCGACGGCACGGTCCTCAACGCCGGTGACGGTACGCACGAGCACCCCACCCAGGCGCTGCTCGACGCGTACACGATGCGCAGCCGGCATGGCCGGATCGAGGGGCTCAAGGTCGCGATCGTCGGCGATGTCCTGCACAGCCGCGTCGCCCGCTCCAATGTGCACCTGCTGCACACGCTGGGCGCCCACGTGACCCTCGTCGCGCCGCCGACGTTGCTCCCGGTCGGCGTGACCGCCTGGCCGGTCGATGTCGCGTACGACCTCGACGCGGTGCTCTCCGGCGTCGATGTGGTGATGATGCTGCGGGTGCAACGGGAGCGGATGAGCGACTCGTACTTCCCCTCGGAACGCGAGTACGCCCGCCGGTACGGCTTGGACGCGGACCGGGTCCGGGCACTGCCCGAACACTCCATCGTCATGCACCCGGGGCCGATGAACCGCGGCATGGAGATCGCTCCTGAGGTCGCCGACTCGGCCCGATCCACCATTGTGGAGCAGGTCGCCAACGGCGTCAGCGTCCGGATGGCCGTGCTATACCTCATGCTCGGAGGGGCGTCATGACTGGTCCTGCGTTGGTCGCCTCCGGCACTGGTCCTGCGTTGGTCGCCTCCGGCGCTGGTCCTGCGTTGGTCGCCTCCGGCGCTGGTCCTGCGTTGGTCGCCTCGGGCACTGGTCCTGCGTTGGTCGCCTCCGGCGACGCCTACTATCTGATCCGCGGGGCCGCGCTTCTCGGCGGTGAGGCGACCGACCTTCTCCTCCGCGACGGCGTGGTGGCCGGGGTCGGCCGGGGTCTTGCCGCCAACGGAGCGGAGGTCATCGACGCCGACGGACTCGTCGCGCTGCCCGGCCTGGTCGACCTGCACGCCCACCTGCGCGAGCCGGGCCGGGAGGACGCCGAGACCGTCGAGTCGGGATCCCGGGCGGCGGCGCTCGGCGGCTACACGGCGGTCTGCGCGATGGCGAACACCTCGCCCGTGGCCGACACGGCGGGCGTGGTCGAGCAGGTGTGGCGTCTGGGCCGCGAGGCCGGCCTCGTCGACGTGCAGCCGATTGGTGCGGTCACCGTCGGGCTCGCCGGAGAGCGCCTGGCCGAACTGGGCGCGATGGCCGACTCCGCCGCCCGGGTTCGAATCTTCTCCGACGATGGCAACTGTGTCGCCGACCCGCGGCTGATGCGGCGGGCGCTGGAGTACCTGAAGGCCTTCGACGGCGTGATCGCCCAGCACGCCGAGGAGAGCCGGCTGACCGAGGGCGCGCAGATGCATGAGGGCGTCGAGTCGGCGCGATTGGGCCTGCCGGGCTGGCCGGCGGTCGCGGAGGAGGCGATCATCGCCCGCGATGTGCTGCTGGCCGAGCACGTCGGCGCCCGCCTGCATGTCTGCCACGTGTCCACAGCGGGCAGCGTCGAGATCCTCCGCTGGGCCAAGCGTCGGGGCATCAGGGTGACCGCGGAGGTTACCCCGCACCACCTGCTCCTCACCGAGGAGCGGGCTGTCGGATACGACCCGGTCTTCAAGGTCAACCCGCCGCTGCGTACGGCGGCCGACGTCGCGGCGCTCCGCGCCGGCCTGGTCGAGGGTGTCATCGACGCGGTCGCCACCGACCACGCCCCGCACGCCGTGCAGGACAAGGAGTGCGAGTGGGCCTACGCCCGGCCGGGCATGCTCGGGCTGGAGACCGCTCTGTCCATTGTCGTCTCAACCCTGTTGGAAGATCTCGGCTGGGAGGGCATCGCCGAGCGCATGTCTCGCGTGCCGGCGCGCATCGCCGGTCTGTCCGACCACGGGCGCGGTCTGGACGAGGGACGCCCGGCCAATCTGGTTCTGATCGACCCGTCCGCGACCTGGACAGTCGAGCCCACCGCCCTCGCCAGCCGCAGTCGCAACACTCCCTACGCGGGCATGGAACTGCCGGCCCGGGTCCAGGCCACGTTCCTTCGCGGCCGGCCGACCGTACTCGATGGCAAGGCTGTCCGGTGAAACGTTCCGAGGCGATCCTTGTCCTCGAGGACGGCCGCTTCTTCCGCGGCGAGTCCTACGGGAGCGTCGGGGAGACCTTCGGCGAGGCCGTGTTCACCACCGCCATGACGGGCTATCAGGAGACGCTGACCGACCCGTCGTACCACCGGCAGGTGGTCGTCCAGACCGCCCCCCATATCGGCAACACCGGGGTCAACGACGACGACGACGAGTCGGGCCGGATCTGGGTGGCGGGATATGTCGTGCGCGATCCCGCCCGTACCGTTTCCAACTGGCGCGCCACCGGCTCGCTCGAGGAGCGGCTGACGGCCGAGGGCGTGGTTGGGATCTGTGGCATCGATACCAGGGCGCTCACCCGGCACCTGCGCGAGCGCGGCGCCATGCGGGTCGGGGTGTCCAGTTTGGAGCTCGACCCCGAGACGCTGTGCGAGCGCGTGCTGGCATCACCGATGATGCTCGGCGCGGACCTCTCGGCCGAGGTGACGACGCCGCGTCGCTACGTGGTCGGGGCCGCGGGGGAGGAACGGTTCACGGTCGCCGCGCTCGACCTCGGCATCAAGCGCAACGTGGCGCGACGCCTGGCCGCCCGCGGCGTCACCACGCACATCATGCCGGCATCGTCCACGTTGGAGGATCTGCTTGAGGTCTCACCCGACGCGGTCTTCTTCTCACCTGGTCCCGGCGACCCGGCCACCGCGTCGCACGCCGTCGGACTGGCCCGCGAGGTGATGCGGCGCGGTGTGCCGCTCTTCGGCATCTGCTTCGGCAGCCAGATCCTCGGTCGGGCGCTCGGCTTTAGCACATACAAGCTGGCGTACGGGCACCGCGGCATCAACCAGCCGGTGCTCGACCGGACCACGGGCAAGGTCGAGGTGACCGCGCACAATCATGGCTTCGCGGTGAGCGTAGCGAACCGCGACATCAGGCTCAGTGCGGTGAGCGTAGCGAACCGCGACATCGGGCTCAGTGCGGTGAGCGTAGCGAACCGCGACATGGGGCTCAGTGCGGTGAGCGTAGCGAACCGCGACATGGGGCTCAGTGCGGTGGACGCGCCGGCGGAGGGCGTGGTCGCCACCGAGTTCGGCCGCGTCGAGGTCAGCCACGTATGCCTCAACGACGGTGTGGTAGAGGGCCTGCGAGCGCTCGACGTGCCGGCCTTCACCGTGCAGTACCACCCGGAGGCGGCCGCGGGCCCGCATGACGCCGACTATCTCTTTGATCGCTTCGTGGACATGGTCGAGGGAGCTCGGGACCTCGACCGGAAGCGCAGTTCGGGGGGGATGGCGCGTGCCTAGGCGGACCGACCTGCGTCACGTCCTCATCATCGGGTCGGGTCCCATCGTCATCGGCCAGGCGTGCGAGTTCGACTACTCGGGCACCCAGGCGTGCCGGGTCTTGCGCGCGGAGGGGCTGCGGGTCTCCCTGATCAACTCCAACCCAGCCACGATCATGACCGATCCCGAGTTCGCCGACGCGACCTATGTGGAGCCGATCACGCCGGAGTTCGTCGAGAAGGTGATCGCCCGGGAGCGGCCGGACGCGCTCCTGCCGACGCTGGGCGGCCAGACCGCGCTCAACACCGCGGTCGCGTTGTACGAGGCGGGCGTGCTCGACAAGCACGGCGTGGAGCTGATTGGCGCCAACATCGACGCCATCCGCCGGGGTGAGGATCGGCAGCTGTTCAAGGAGATCGTCGGCCAGGCCGGCGGCGAGGTGCCCCGATCACGGGTCTGCCACACGATGGAGGAGGTTCGTTCCGCGGTGGACGATCTTGGGTTGCCGGTGGTGATCCGGCCCTCGTTCACCATGGGTGGCCTCGGGTCGGGGATGGCCCACTCGGGCGAGGCGCTCGAACGGCTCGCGGGGGCGGGACTGGCCGCCTCACCGGTGCACGAGGTGCTCATCGAGGAGAGCGTGCTCGGCTGGAAGGAGTACGAGCTCGAGCTCATGCGGGATCGCCACGACAACGTGGTGGTGGTCTGCTCCATCGAGAACGTCGACCCGATGGGAGTCCACACCGGAGACTCGGTCACCGTCGCCCCGGCAATGACGCTGACCGATCGCGAGTACCAGGCGATGCGTGACCTGGGCATCGCGATCCTCCGCGCGGTCGGTGTCGACACGGGCGGCTGCAACATCCAGTTCGCGCTTGATCCGGCCACGGGTCGCCTCGTGGTGATCGAGATGAACCCCCGCGTGTCCCGCTCGTCGGCGCTCGCCTCCAAGGCGACCGGCTTCCCCATCGCGAAGATCGCGGCGAAGCTCGCCATCGGCTACACACTGGACGAGATCCCCAACGACATCACGCTCAAGACGCCGGCCGCGTTCGAACCCGCGCTGGATTACGTCGTGGTGAAGATCCCGCGGTTTGACTTCGAGAAGTTCCCCGGCGCCGACCCGGAACTGACCACGACCATGAAGTCGGTCGGCGAGGCGATGTCGCTCGGCCGCAACTTCACCGAGGCGCTCAACAAGGCCATGCGCTCGCTGGAGACGAAGGCCTCGGGCTTCTGGACCGTCGCCGACCCTGTCGCTGCGACCGTCGAGTCCACTCTGGAGCAGCTGGGCACGCCGCACGACGGTCGGCTCTACACGGTGGAGCGTGCGCTACGGCTGGGGGCCACGGCCGGGCAGGTGTGCCGGGCGAGCGGCATAGATGCGTGGTTCGTCGACCAGATCGCGTCCCTCGTCGAGCTCCGAGCCGACGTCGTCAACGCGGCCGTGTTGGATGAGCCGCTGTTGCGCAGGGCCAAGCGGGCGGGCCTGTCCGACTCGCAGCTGGCCGCGCTGCGGCCCGAATTCGGCGACGCCTGCGGAGGCGAATCAGCCAAGCAACGGGCTGGCGAGGACGGCATCCGCGCGTTACGCCACCGCCTCGACCTGCGGCCGGTCTACAAGACCGTCGACACGTGCGCGGCGGAGTTCGGCGCCTCGACGCCGTACCACTACTCCACGTTCGACGAGGAGACCGAGGTCGCTCCGTCCGACCGGCCCAAGGTGCTGATCCTGGGATCAGGCCCAAACCGGATCGGGCAGGGCATCGAGTTCGACTACTCATGCGTGCACGCGGTCATGGCCCTGCGCGCCGCCGGTTTCGAGACCGTGATGGTCAATTGCAATCCGGAAACGGTGTCGACGGACTACGACACCGCGGACCGGCTCTACTTCGAGCCGCTGACGTTCTCCGACGTCCTCGAGGTGTTCCACGCCGAGGACTCGTCCGGTCGGCGCGCGGGCGGGCCGGGTGTGGTGGGCGTCATCGTGCAGCTCGGCGGCCAGACGCCACTGGGCCTGGCGCGGCGGCTCGAGGCGGCGGGAGTGCCCATTGTGGGCACGTCGCCGGAGTCGATCCACCTCGCCGAGGACCGCGGCGCGTTCGGGAAGCTGCTGGCCGACGCCGGCCTGCGGGCGCCGGCGCACGGCACCGCGACATCGTTCGATGAGGCCAAGCTGATCGCCGACGAGATCGGGTACCCGGTCCTAGTCCGGCCGTCCTATGTGCTCGGTGGGCGGGGCATGGAGATCGTGTACGACGATGTCACCCTGCGGGCGTTCATCGGCCGGGCGACGGACATCTCGCCGGAACATCCCGTACTGGTCGACCGGTTCCTCGATGACGCCATCGAGATCGACGTGGACGCGCTGGTCGACGCGACCGGTGACGTGTACCTCGGCGGCATCATGGAGCACATCGAGGAGGCTGGGATCCACTCTGGAGACTCGGCGTGTGCGCTGCCGCCGATCACGCTCGCCTCGGCCGATGTGGCGAAGGTGCGGTCCTATACGGCGGAGATTGCCCGAGCGATCGGGGTGCGTGGGTTGCTCAATGTGCAGTACGCGCTCAAGGACGACGCGCTCTACGTACTGGAGGCGAACCCGCGCGCATCCCGTACCGTCCCCTTCGTCTCCAAGGCGACAGCGGTGCCGTTGGCCAAGGCCGCGGCCCGGGTGATGCTCGGCGCGACCCTCGCGGACCTGCGTTCGGAGGGGCTACTGCCGCCGGCGGGCGACGGCGGCGCCCTGCCGGCGGGCGCACCCATCGCGGTCAAGGAGGCGGTGCTGCCCTTCAAGCGTTTCCGGACCGCCGAGGGCAAGGGCGTGGACAGCCTGCTCGGCCCGGAGATGAAGTCGACCGGCGAGGTCATGGGCATCGACACCGTCTTCGGGCACGCGTTCGCCAAATCGCAGGCCGCCGCCTATGGGTCGCTACCCACCTCGGGCACGATCTTTGTCACGGTCGCCAACCGGGACAAGCGCGGCATGATCTTTCCCGTCAAGCGGCTGGCCGATCTCGGCTTCGACATCGTCGCGACGGCGGGCACGGGTGAGGTGCTGCGCCGGCACGGCGTGGAGTGCGAGATCGTCCACAAGCACTTCGAGGTCGACCACGGTGGGCGGGACGCGGTGTCGATGATCACGGCGGGCGAGGTCGCGCTCGTCATCAACACGCCGCAGGGCAGCGGCGCTCGAATGGACGGCTACGAAATCCGCAGCGCGGCCGTTGGTGCCGACATCCCGTGCATCACGACGGTCCCGGGCGCCGCCGCAGCGGTGATGGGGATCGAGGCGCTTATCCGCGGCGAGATGACAGTCCGCCCGCTCCAGGAACTGCACGCCTTCCTCCGGGCGCCGGCGCATGCTGTATGAGCGGCTGGTACGCCCGGCGCTGTTCCGTCTGGGAGGGGGCGACGCGGAGGCGGCCCATGAGTGGACGCTTCGCCGCCTCGCCGCGCTCTCCCGATCGCCGGCTGCGCTCGGCGCACTTCGCCGGCACTTCGCCCTGACGGCGCCCCGCGAGGTCTTCGGACTTCGGTTTCCCAACCCGGTGGGGCTCGCCGCGGGGATGGACAAGGACGGTCGTGCGCTGGTCGCGTGGCCGGCGCTGGGGTTCGGGTTCGTCGAGGTGGGCACCGTGACCTGGCATCCGCAGCCTGGAAACGCCAGACCGCGGGTCTTTCGACTGACCGCGTCCGAGGCTGTCATCAACCGGATGGGGTTCAACAACGCCGGCGCCCGCGCGCTGTCGGAACGGCTCGCGGCTCTCCGCGGGGCGGGCGCGGCTCTTGGCGGGGCGGGCGCGGCTGACGGCGCGGGTGCGGCGGTTCGCGGGGCGGGTGCGGCGGTTCGCGGGGCGGGCGCGGCGCTGCCGTCGCCGCTCGGGGTGAGCCTCGGCAAGTCGAAGGTCACGCCCCTGTCCGCGGCGGTCGATGACTATCTTGGGTCGCTGCAGGCGCTGCATCCGTATGGCGACTACTTCGCGATCAACGTCAGCTCACCCAACACGCCGGGGCTGCGTCGGCTGCAGGACCGCGGGCTCCTCGACGAGATGCTCGCTGCGTTGCGCGCGGAGTCACCCGCGCCCGCGAAACCGATGCTGGTGAAGATCGCGCCCGATCTGACCTCGTCGGCGATTAGCGACGTGTTGGAGGTCTGCCTGTCGCACGGGGTCGCCGGCGTGATCGCGACGAACACGACCGTGGACCGATCCGGGCTCGCTGCGCGGGATGTGCTTCGGGGGGAGCAGAGCGGGGGGCTGAGCGGTCGGCCGCTCGCCGCGCGGGCTTGCGAGGTGGTCTCATTCGTGCACCGGGAGACCTCCGGGCGGCTGCCGATCATCGGCGTCGGCGGCATTCTCGATCCATTCGACGCCGTGCGGTTGGTGGACGCGGGCGCGAGTCTCGTCCAGATCTACACAGGCCTGATCTATCGCGGGCCGGCGCTGGTCCGCCGGACGGTCCAGGCGCTCGCACCCACGGCACGACACCCATGATCCTCGCAAGTGTCGAAGAGTCGCCCGGTCAGCCCGGCCTGGACCCGGCAAGTGCACGACACTCGCCCGTTCGGGCCGGGCGGGGCCAGGCAAGTGCACGACACTCGCCCGTTCGGGCAGGGCGGGCCGAGCGGGGCCGGGCAAGTGCACGACACTCGCCTGTTCGGGCCGGGCGGGGCCGGGCAAGTGCACGACACTCGCCCGTTCGGGCCGGGCGGGGCCGGGCAAGTGTTGAACAGCCGCGATGACCTGGAACGGAGGCTTCGGCATGGAACGTTTCGCGAAGCTTGCCAGCGAAACCGGCGGCAATTTCGGGGCGCGAGTGGTGCGGGCCATAGCGGAACGCGGGCCGCTCTGCGTCGGCGTTGACCCGCATCCGACCCTGCTGACCCAGTGGGGGCTCGCGGACACGGCTGCGGGGCTGGCGGCGTTCTGCGACATCGTGATCGAGGCGCTCGCCGACCGCGTGGCCGTACTAAAGCCACAATCAGCATTCTTCGAGCGATTCGGGTCTGCCGGAATCGCCGTACTGGAGTCGACAATCCGACAGTCCCGGACCGGTGGCGCTCTCGTACTCCTCGACGTCAAGCGCGGCGACATCGGATCGACCGCGCAGGCGTACGCCGCCGCGTACCTCGATCCCGCGAGTCCGCTCTTCGTCGATGCGGTCACCGTCAACCCGTACCTGGGCTTCGGGTCGATGCAGCCGTTCCTGGATGCGGCGAACGCGCATGGCGGCGGTGTCTTCATCGTGGCTTTGACGTCGAACCCGGAGGGCCCGCAGGTCCAGCATGCCGTCGCCGCGGATGGACGGACGGTCGCCCAGTCGCTGCTCGACGAGATAGCCGCCCGCAACGAGGGCGTACAGCCGCTCGGATCGGTCGGTGCGGTCATCGGCGCGACGACCGGTCCAACCAGCCACGATCTGTCCAGATTGAACGGACCCGTGCTGGCGCCGGGGCTCGGCGCCCAGGGTGCTACCGCCGATGACCTGCCCGTCGTGTTCGCGCGGCTCAACGGGGTCGTGCTCCCGTCGTACTCGCGCGAGATTCTCGCCCATGGGCCGAGCGTGACGGACCTGCGCGACGCGGCCGACCGGACCGCGGCCAAGTGCCGGAAAGTTCTGAATTATCACCTTTCGTAATCTCAACACGTGAGTCACGCAGGGCGTTTCGTTGCACTTGCGTTGCCAAACGCCTCGCTGACCACTAGTTTTCCCGGCGCTGGCTGTAGCCAGTTGACTACAAGGGACCTGAGGAGACCTGGTGCCGCTTCCTACGCTCAGCCCCGAACAGCGCGCCGCCGCGCTGGAGAAGGCTGCGGAGATTCGCAAGGCCCGTGCAGAGCTCAAGGAGCAGCTCAAGGCGGGTAAGACGACGCTCACGAAGGTGCTCGATCGCGCCGAATCCGACGACGTCGTCGGGAAGCTCAAGGTGTCGGCCGTGCTGCAATCGATGCCCGGCATCGGCAAGGTGCGAGCGATGCAGATCATGGAGAGATTGAAGATCGCGGAGAGCCGTCGGTTGCGCGGCCTCGGCGACCAACAGCGCAAGGCCCTGCTCGCGGAGTTTGCCACCGGGCGCAAGTGACATCCGGTGTCCAAATAAGTGTCGGGCGTATCGAAATCCGGTAGAACTACAGCTGTGACCATCGACGCGGCGCACCCGGAGGCTCGGCTTATCGTCCTGTCCGGCCCCTCCGGGGTCGG
>JAXIPB010000091.1:0-6370 GCA_045403155.1 Micromonosporaceae bacterium | reverse complement strand
CCGTCGCCTGCGAAACTCACGGCGGATTGACCTGGGAGGGCATGTGCGCTGGCGGAGTTATGTTGCGGTCGGGGATAGCTTCACGGAAGGGCTGGATGACCCCGGCCCAGACGGCACCGGCTATCGGGGCTGGGCCGACCTCGTGGCAGCCCGCTTGGCCGGGGAGGCTGAGACGCCCGGCTTCCGATACGCCAATCTCGCGGTCCGCGGTCGCCTCTTCGATGCGATTGTCGACGAGCAGGTGCCCCAGGCCCTGCGGATGCGGCCGGACCTGATCAGCTTCGCGGGAGGCGGCAACGATGTGCTGCGCCGAAGGTTCAACCCCGTGGCGATGCTCAATCGCTTCGATGACGTCATCCGAACGCTGAGGGCTGCCGGCGCCGATGTGATCGTCTTTCGCTGGGCGAATATCACCGGCCGACTACCCGGTCGCCGGCTGATTCTTCCCCGGATGGAGGTTCTGAACCGCACCGTCGGCGACGTCGCCGAGAAGCACGGCGCGATCCTCGTCGACCTGTGGCGGGACGAGGAGTTCCACAACCCGCGACTGTGGAGCGAGGACCGCCTCCACATGGCGCCGGCCGGTCACCGCCGGGTCGCCGCCCGCGTCCTCGAAGCGCTGGGTCTTGAGCCGGATCCACATTGGTTGGACTCGCCGGGCCGCCCGGACCGGCAGACTTGGGTGGCGGCCCGCAGCCGCGATGCTCGGTGGGCCCGCCACCATCTTGCCCCGTGGGTACGGCGCCGCATCACCGGCCGCTCGAGCGGCGACACCGTGACCGCGAAGCGCCCGTCGCTCATGCCGTTCACGGACTGACCGATCACGCGGCAGTATTGGCTCATGCTGACGCGACGAGGTCTACTCTCCGCGGCCGCGACCGGATCGGCTGTTGCCGCCGTGAGCGGGGTGCTCGCCGGGTGCGAGCCCGACGCGCCGCCGGGTCGGGGAAACGTTGCTGCGCCGTCGCTCGACCCGGCCAGCTGGCCGAGCGTACGGGCGCAGTTCGCACTTGCCGAGGGCGTGGCGAACTTCACCACATTCGCGTTCGCCAGCCACGCCGCGAGCGTCCGCGCCGCGATCGAGAGGCATCGGGCCGGGCTCGACGCCGACCCGTACGGATATCTGGCGGCGAACGAGTCGACGTTGGACGAGGCCGTGGCCCGTGCCGCGGCGTCCTATCTGAGCACAGACGCCAGTCGGATCGCCTTTACCGACTCGACGACCATGGGCCTCGGCCTGCTCTACACCGGCCTTCGGTTGGGCCTCGGCGACGAAGTGCTCACCACAGAACACGACTTCTACGCCACACACGAGGCGTTGCGGCTGCGCCAGGTGCGCAACGGGGCCACGGTACGGAGGGTGCGCCTCTACGACGAGCCGGAGCGCGCCAGTGCCGGCGAGATCGTGCAGCGACTACGGGCCGCGCTCAGTGCCCGTACCAAAATCGTCGCGATTACCTGGGTCCACTCCGGCACCGGCGTCAAGTTGCCGGTCCGCGCGATCGCCGATGCGATTGGCGAGGTCAACCGGGGCCGCGCGGTCGAGGATCGCATGCTGCTCTGCGTCGACGGGGTGCACGGCTTCGGCGAGGAAGGCACGACGCCGTCAGACTTGGGCTGCGACTTTCTCGTGTCCGGGTGTCACAAGTGGCTGTTCGGACCACGGGGCACCGGCCTGATCTGGGGCCGGACCGAAGCCTGGCAGCGGTTCACCCCGGTCATCCCCACCTTCTCGGGCGAGCCCGGCGGCCCACCCGGCCCATTCGCCACGCCCGGCGGCTATCACACCTTCGAGCATCGGTGGGCGCTCGCGGACGCGTTCGCGCTGCACCAGGCCATCGGTCCGGCGCGAATCGCGGAACGCACCCACACACTCGCCGCGGCGATGAAGGAGGGCCTCGCTTCGATGCCGAAAGTCCGGCTGCGGACCCCGAGGGCGGCGGACGTCTCCGCCGGCATCGTGTGCTGCGAGGTTGACGGGTACACCGCGCGTGACGCGATGGCCCGGCTGCGAGCGGCGAGGGTGCTCGCGAGTGCGACGCCGTACGCCACGCCGTACCTGCGCTTCGGCCCGAGCATCCTGACCAGCGAGTCCGATGTGGAGACCGCACTGGCCGCGGTCCGTGCGCTCTAGACGTCGATGATGGGCCATTCCATGGGAAGGAACTGCGTGACGAGTAACCGCTGGCTGGTCATAAGCGTGACCACGGGGTGCGCCGCCGCTTCGATCGCCGCATGAGCCGTATCCAGGCCGAGCGTTCGAGCCCATCCGCCAAGCACTGGACAGTCATCAACCTCCAAAGGCGACACGACCGTGTGGTCGAGGTTTGAGATGAGATCCAGCAGGGCCCATCCATCGGACTCGACGTCCCTATAGGCGGTGGCGAGGCACGTAGCTGGGATTAGTGCCACCCCACCGCGGTCGGCGAGTTTCGCAACTGTGACCCCCACGCTCCGGTCATTGTTTGCGTAGGCCAGTAACGCGGCCGTATCGAGGACCAGGCCAACGTCTCTCACCACGGCTGCCTGCTCTTGATGCGGGCCTGAAGTTCCATCGCCTTGCGGCGCAGCTCCGGCGTCACGCTAGCCTCGAGTTCATCGAGTTCCGTCCCTGCGCGTGCAAGGTCCTCCTCGGTTAACGTGAAGCCCGCAGCCGTCATAGCATTCCGTACGCTCTCGCCGGCCATGCGGCGCCGGACCGCCTCGGTGATGAAGGCCGATACATTCGGCTCGCGTTCCAGTCGCTCGGCGACGTCATCCGGGACGCTGATCGCGATCTTCCGTGTCATACTCCGGATGCTACACGGTCATACCGATAGTGGACAATCTATGTGGCGGCGTGTTGGAGGGATGTCAGGCCGGGAATGCCGACCGACGCGACCTCACGGCCGGATGCCGTGTCGAGAGCGAGCGCTCGATCGGTTTGTCCAACCCACAGGCGCCGGCCGTCGGCGCTGACGACGAGTCCGCGTATCGGTGCGGGGATCCGCCACTGACTCGCCGTCGTGAGCACGCCGGTGCGGATCACGTGGATTCCCTCGTCCGCTCCGATGTAGGCGGTCCGGTCGTCCGGCGAGATCGCGGCCGCTACCGCGGTGCCGCCCTTCGGGAACGTCGCGATCCGCGACACGGTCAACGCGCTTCCATCGAGCTGAGCCAGCGTGCCGCTGGTGGCGTCGACCACGATCGGGTTGACGCCGTACCGGCTCAGGGCGATGGCGTGGCCCTCGGGCGGTCCCTCGCCGAACGGTGCGGGCAGGTCGATGCAGTAGGCGAACAGGCCGTCGAGGCTGAGGGTGTGCACGAACGCGTGCACATGCGGTGCGTCATCCCTCGCGCCGCCGTGAAGCAGGTCGCGGGTGTGCTCGTGCTCGGGCTGATGGGTGTAGAGCGTGAAGAGAAGCCGATGACCCGCCGCGTACACCGCCTGTCGTCCCTGACCGCGCATTTGCTCCTCCGCGCCGGGCGGGATCACCTTCTTGTCGCGCGTGTAGAGCGGCTGCAGCGCGCCGGTGGCCAGGTCGACCACCCGGACCCGATAGCGGTCCGGATTCATGGGCGGCAGGTAGTCCAGGACATAGAGCAGCGTGTCCTGGGCACCGAACGCTTCGGGCTCGACGCACCCGGGCAGGGTGAGCCGATGACGAATTCCGTCGCGGCCGACGATCAGGATCGTGGTGGCGGTCCGTCCGGTGGGCCGATACGGCGTGTCGCCCTGGGTCTCGCCGCTCGCCAGCGCCACCAGGTCGCCGCCCGGAGACACGACCCGCGCGCCGAGAACGCCTGGCACCGCGACTCCGTACCGCAGGGCGCCGGTATTCCCGCGCACCTCGATCCGCGTGGACTCCTGCCCGACTTCGTCGGCGACCAGGACCGAGCCATCCCACGAAGCGACGCCGCGCCTCGGGCCGGCCAAGACTCGGGCGTCACGCGTGTTCACGACCGCCAGCCCAGTCGTGGTCTGCACGAGCAGCAGGTCTTCGGGTGTGTCGTCGGCGCCGGTCGGGGGGGCGCTGTCGTCCGCGCCGCACGCTGCCAGAAGTGCGGTCGCCGGCGCGAGCCCGGCCAGCCGGAGAACGCTCCGTCGCGTGGTCATCTGACCCTCCCTATTCGCATGAGGAGAGCCCTAACGCGGCCGAAGGGTTCCGGCCTTCATGATCACCGTGTCCCGCTGCACCTATCGCGACACCGGCGACCGGTGATCACCTGAGGCATGCATGAACGATCGTTCAGGCTGGAGTTGACGCCCGGTTAGGCTGACCCCGTGACTGTTGAGCAGGCTGTGGCCGATCCGGTGCGGCGTCGCACGAGGCGCGAGGAGATCTTGGAGATCGCGGTCGGGCTGTTCGCCGCGCGCGGCTATCACGGCGTCTCAATGGACGACGTGGGCGCCGCGGCCGGGGTCACGGGCCCGGCGCTCTACCACCACTTCGCCGGCAAGGAGGCGATGCTGGCGGCCGCGCTGAACCCGGTGAGCGAGAACCTACTCGCCGGCGGTCGTTCCCGGGTTGCCAGCTACAGCGGCGATCCGGCCGCGGCGTTGGTCGCACTGGTGGACTTCCATGTCGACTTCGCGCTCAATAATCCCGCGGTGATCACGCTTCATCTGCACGAGCTGGACCGCCTGCCGGACGAGCCGCGCCGGGAGATCCGCCGGTTGCAGCGGCTCTACGTCGAGGAGTGGGTCGGTCTGCTCACCTCCGTACGTCCTGAGCTGTCCGCCGGCGAGGCCCGAGTGCTCGCCCACGCCGCGTTCGGTCTGATGAACTCGACTCCGTTCCTCTCCGGCGAGGTCGACCGGTCGCGGTGCGCCGCGTTGCTGCGGGCCGCCACGCTCGCCGCGCTGCGGAACCACATGCCGGCGTGAATCCCGCTCTCTGAGACAGCCCGCTGTGGGGATAATCACGCCGTGACCTCCGTCGAAGCCCAAGGAGCGCTCATGATCGAGTCGCTGCTGATCGCCAACCGCGGCGAGATCGCACGGCGGGTCATCCGGACCGCCCGTCGGCTGGGGGTGCGGGCGATTGCCGTCTACTCGGAGGCCGATGCCGCCCTGCCGTTTGTGCGCGAGGCGGACGACGCCGTCCTGATCGGCCCCGCGAACCCGGCGCAGTCCTACCGCAACGCCGAAGCGATTCTCGACGCCGCGAAGGCCACCGGAGCCGAGGCCATCCACCCCGGCTATGGCTTCATGTCGGAGAACGCCGAGTTCGCCCGATCCGTCGCCGCGGCAGGGTTGGTTTGGGTCGGACCCGGCGCCGAGGCGATCACCGCGATGGGCGACAAGATCAATGCGCGGAACCTGATGGCCGCGGCCGGTGTTCCGGTGGCGCCGGGTACGACGGATCCCGCACACGACGTCGACGCGGCCATCGCCGAGGCACGGCGCATTGGCTACCCGGTCATGGTGAAGGCGGCGGCCGGCGGCGGTGGTATGGGTATTGCCTCGGCCGCCGACGAGACCGCACTGACGACCGAGTACGAGAAGGTGCGCGGCTTCGCGGACCGGATGTTCGGTGATCCCTCCGTGCTGATTGAAAAGTTCTTCCCATCGGTCCGACACGTCGAGGTGCAAATCCTCGGTCTCGCCGACGGCCGGGTGGTGGCCCTTGGTGAGCGTGAGTGTTCGGTACAACGGCGCAACCAGAAGCTCGTTGAGGAGTCACCCTCGCCCGCCTCGATGTTGACACCGGACCGGCGCGCGGCACTGCTCGCCGCCGCCGTCCGCGCCGGCGAGGCGGTCGGGTACAAGAACGCCGGCACCGTCGAGTGCCTGCTCGATCCGTCCACAGGGGACTTCTTCTTCCTCGAGATGAACACGCGGCTGCAGGTGGAGCACCCTGTGACCGAGGCGGTGTTCGGGGTGGACCTGGTGGAGGAGCAGCTCCGGGTCGCGTCGGGCCTTGCGCCGACGTTTGACCCGGACGCGTTGGTGTCGCGCGGCCACGCGATCGAGTTCCGGGTCAACGCCGAGGACCCGAAGCGGTTCCTGCCCGGGCCCGGGGCGATTTCGAGCTGGATCGAGCCGAGCGGGGAGGGCGTGCGGGTCGACTCCGGATATGGCCCGGACACCACGGTCACCCCGAACTACGACTCGCTCATGGCCAAGCTCATCGTGCTCGGCGCGAACCGAGCGGAGGCACTGGAACGGGCGCGGTCGGCCGTGGCCGGGTTCAAGATCGCGGGGCCGAAGAACAACCTGCCGTTCTTCACCGAACTGCTCGACAACGCAGAGTTCCTCTCCGGCGACTACGACACCGCCCTCGTATCGCGCATGCGCACCCCCTAACCCCCCCTTGTCGCCCCCGAAAAAACGGCCGGTATAAAACGCCGGGCAATTGCACCCCCCCAAAAAAAAAAACGCGCAGAG
>JAXIPB010000313.1:0-10751 GCA_045403155.1 Micromonosporaceae bacterium | reverse complement strand
ACCGAGGGTCCCGCTGAGGCGCCGATCGGCCTGACCCCCACCACCGCCCACATCAGCGTCGAGGAATTCCGGGGGGTGCGGACAGCCCCGCTTTGACGCCCCCCACCGACAGGTAGTCCCGAACCCACACCCCCCCCCGGCACACCCCCCACGCTGATGTGGGCGGTGGTGGGGGTCAGGCCGATCGGCGCCTCAGCGGGACCCTCGGTGCCGACCTCTCGGTGCCTCTCGGCCGCCGCGGGGGAGCGTCCACATCGTCGGGGCTGATCCAACGGAACGCGTACGCGGCCGCAGCGCCGCCGGCCAGCGTCGCCACGATGTAGACCCAGATCAGCGACCACGAGACGATGCCGGCCACCGAGATCCCGAGCCCGACGGCGGGGTTGAACGCCGCGCCGGAGACGCCGCCGACGGCGACCGCACCCGTCAGGACGGTCAGGCCGATCGCCAGGCCGAAGAACGAGTTGTTCGGTTGGCTCTTGCTCGTGGCCACGTTCAGCACGACATACGCCAGCGCGAAGGTGAAGAGGAACTCGACGACGACCGCGGCCACGAGGTTGCGCCCCGACGCCGTGAATGTCTCGGCGGCACCGCCGTCGTTGACGAACCGCGCCACCAGTGCGGCGGCCAGACCGCCAAGGAGCTGGGCGGCCATGTAGGGACCGACGTCGCGAGCGGCGAGCTTGCCGCGCAGGAAGACGGCCAGAGTCACCGCTGGGTTGAAGTGACCGCCCGAGAGGTGCCCGCCAGCGAAGACCATCGCGGCGAGCGCGGCACCGATCGCGAGCGGCGCCAGGCCGGCGTTCGTGAGCACCGTCAGACAGACCGTGAGGACGAGGAAGAACGTGCCGATGAACTCTGCGACATACCTGCGCATATCTCAACTCCGGGGTACGAGTGACGACTGACCCGCCGAGTCCTGCTCGACGGGCTCCAAGCGCACAATAATCTGCTTCGACGTCGGCGTCTGTGACCCCTCGGCGGTGGAGTCGAGCGGGACGAGCACGTTGGCCTCGGGAAAATACGTCGCGGCACAACCACGCGGAGTCGGGTAGGCGACGGTACGGAATCGGCGGGCCCGCCGGGGAACCTCGTCGATCCACTCCGACACGATGTCCACCATCTCGCCCTCGGCAATGCCGAGATCGGCGAGGTCGGCCGCGTTGACGAAGACCACTCGGCGTCCACCGTGGACACCGCGGTAACGGTCGTCCAAGCCGTAGATGGTCGTGTTGTACTGGTCGTGGCTGCGCACCGACTGCAACAGCAGCCGTCCCGGCGGCACCTCGATGACCTCCACCGGGTTCACCGTGATGTGCGCCTTACCCGACGGCGTCGCGAAGGTCAGGCCGTCGCGGGGGCCATGCGGCAGCGTGAACCCGCCCGGCCGTACCACTCGGTGTTCGAAGTCGTCGAAGCCCGGTACGACGGCGCCGATCCGTTCCCGGATCGCGCGATAGTCCGCCTCGAACTCGGCCCACGGCAGCGTGTCGCCGAGCAGCGCTCGCCCCATCCGCGACACGATCGCGACCTCGGAAAGCAGGTGCCGCGACGCCGGTTCGAGCCGCCCCCTCGACGCGTGCACGCAGGACATCGAGTCCTCGACGGTGACGAATTGGTCGCCGGAGGCCTGCGAGTCCCGCTCGGTGCGGCCGAGGCACGGCAGGATCAGCGACTCCGCCCCCGGCAGCACGTGGCTTCGATTGAGCTTGGTGGAGATGTGCACGGTGAGGCGGCAGCCGCGTAGGGCCGCCTCGCTCACCGCGGTGTCGGGGGTGGCCGACGCGAAGTTCCCGCCGAGGGCGAGGAACGCCCTGGCTCGCCCGTCGCGCATCGCCCGGATCGCGTCCACGGTGTCGAATCCGGAGGCGGCGGGGATGTCGAATCCCAGGAGCGCACCCATCGCCGGAGCCCACGCCGGCGGGTCCTCGACGATCCCCATCGTGCGGTCGCCCTGCACGTTGGAGTGTCCCCGGACGGGGCAGAGCCCGGCGCCGGGTCGCCCGAGCATGCCGCGCAGCAGCTGCACGTTGACGATCTCCCGGATGGTCGCGACCGCGGCGCGCTGCTGCGTCAGCCCCATCGCCCAGCAGACGACGGTCGCCGGCGAATCGGCGAAGAGGCGCGCCGCCGCTTCGATCTCACCACGTCGCAGACCGGTCGCCCGCTCGGTGATGGCCCAGTCAATCGCGCGCGCAGCCTCGGCGTACTCGTCAAAACCCTCGGTGTGGGCCGCGATGAACGCTGCATCTTCGGCCCCCCACTCAAGCAGCAGCGACCCGATGGCGCGAAAAAGTGCGAGATCGCCGCCGATCCGGATCGGCAGGAACAGATCGGCCAACTCGACGCCGCCGCCCACCAGACCGCGGGCTGACTGCGGGTTGTGGAACCGCTGCAGTCCCGCCTCCGGTAGCGGGTTGATGGCGATGATCGTTGCACCGGAGCGCTTAGCCTTCTCGAGCGCGGTGAGCATCCGGGGGTGATTTGTGCCGGGATTCTGGCCGACGATGACGAGAAGCTTGGCGGCGTGGATGTCGTTCAGCGTCACGGTGCCCTTGCCAACGCCGATGGTCTGGGTGAGCGCGACGCCGGACGACTCGTGGCACATGTTCGAGCAGTCGGGGAGGTTGTTGGTGCCGAATGCGCGGGCAAGCATCTGCCAGGCGAACGCCGCCTCATTCGATGTTCGGCCCGACGTATAGAAGATCGCCTCGTCGGGCGAGTCCAATTCCCGAAGTCGGCCGGTGATCAAGGCGAACACCGCATCCCAGGAGATCGGCCGGTAATGATCGGAGCCGGCGCGCTTGATCATCGGCTCGGTCAGCCGACCCTGCTGTCCGAGCCAGTAGTCGGACCGGGCGGCCAGGTCGGTGATCGGGTGCTGCGCGAAGAAGTCGGCCGTGACCCGGCGGAGCGTGGCCTCCTCGGCGACAGCCTTGGCTCCGTTCTCGCAGAACTCCGCGGGGGACCGATGCCCGGCGCCCGGCTCGGGCCATGCGCAGCCAGGGCAGTCGAAGCCGTGCGTCTGATTGACACGCAGGAGTGCGCGGGCGCTGCGCCGGATGCCCATCTGGTTCAGGCCGGCGGCCACTCCCGCTACGACACTAGGGACGCCGGCAGCATCCCGCTTGGGGGGCGTCACGCGAAGATCGCGGTCGCCGATGTCGTCGGCCGGGGCCCTCTTCGCCACCCCGAAATCCTAGACCCCACGTCCCCGCCGATCCCATAGCGCCGATCATGATTTGGAGGTCATGATCGGCGGGGTTTGACGACGCTGAGGTCATGATCGTCGGGACCTTGGTGGCGGGTTTGACAGACTGGCGCCGTGTTGGAGTGGCTGGCCCGCGCGACGCGGACGATCGATCGTGCCGGAGGAGGCATCTGGGTCGACGTCGGGCTCTATGGGCTGGCGGCGATCTTCGCCCTCGTGACCTCGTCGGGTTCGACGCTCGCCCCCCACCGGGCGTGGGGCGCCGTGGCCGGCGGGGCGTACGCTGCCGCGGCCGTCGTCGCCCTGGCGCAACTTGTGGCTCGGCGGTCTGGCGCGATGGCACGATTCTCCTCGGCCGGTGCACGGGCCTCGTTGGCGGTGGCTGCTTGGATCGTGACGGCTCTGGTGCCGCTCGTGCTCATGGCCGTGCAGCGGGCCGCCGGCCGTATCGACCGGGCCCAGGAGGAGGTCCTCGTCGTCGAGGACGGCGGTCGGCGGCTGCTCGAGACGGGCACGCCCTACCTCGACCGCGCCGCCATCGCCGCACTGCCCGAGGGTGACCGTCTCCAGGCGTACCTCCCCTATCAGCCCGGCATGGCCACGTTCGGCCTGCCCCGGGCGCTCGACGTCACGAACGCATGGTGGTCGGATGCCCGCGTCTGGTTCGCCCTCGCCACGGGGGCGGCGCTCGCGACCGCACTGGTGCTGCTGTGGCGGGCCCACACTCCCGCGTCGGGACTGGTCCGGGCGCTGCAGGTGGTCACGGTGCTCCCGGTCTGCGCGCTGACCCTGGCCACCGGCGGCGATGATCTCCCCGTGCTCGCCCTCTGCCTGCTCGGGTTGGCGCTCGCGGCTGTGAATCGCCCCGGCCTGGCCGGGCTGCCCGTCGGAGCGGCCGCCGCGCTCAAGCTCTTCGCCTGGCCTGTGGCGCTGGTCCTCGCCGCTCACGCGATCACCCGCGGGCGGCGGGCGGCCTGGGCGTATGGTGCCGGTGCGCTCGGAGTTCCGGTAGTCACGGCAATGCCTGCCGTCGCCATCGACCCCGGCGCGGTGATCGAGAACGTCCTGGCGTTTCCCCTCGGGCGGGGCCTCGTGGCGAGCCCGGCCGCCTCGCCGCTGCCCGGCCACCTGATCGCCACGTCGCTGCCGGGCGGCCGGCCAATCGCCCTCGGCCTTCTGCTCGTGGTGGGCACCGCCATCGCGTTCATGCTGGTACGACGCCCGCCTCGCACAGCCGGCACCGCTGCGGCCCTTTGCGGCTACGGGCTTCTCGCCGCGATGCTCCTGCTCCCGTCGACCCGCTTCGGGTACCTGCTCTACCCCGCCGCGTTCCTGGTGTGGGCGGCGGCGCTCCGCCCCATGACGACACCAGAGAGCGGCTATCAGGTCGACGTCTTCGACAGCAGAGACGCGGCGGCCTGACCTTGCTCGTTGCGATCCAAGCGCGCGATTGACCGGCCCGGCTCCGAGCCAGCGGCCTGTTCGGTATGGGCAGGCTCTGCCCGAGAAGGTTCATTGCTCGTACCCGAATCGGCCTGGGCCGTCCACTCGAGCCGTCTGACGCCAGGCGAGCAGAGCGCGGCCGCGGACGCGACGGCCGTGACGACGGCGCTGATCAGGAGGGCATTGGTGGCGCCGAGCCCATCGACCGCTGGCCCGGCCAAGAGCAGGCCGATCGGGCCGAACATCAACGAACCCAGCGCGTCATAGGAACTGACCCGCGACAGCGACTCCTCCGGGATTTCCCGCTGCATCGTGGTGTCCCAGAGGACGCTGAGGATGTCAATCGCGACGCCACCGAGGAAGGCCGCAGCCGCCGCGACGTAGAGCGGCGCGCCGAGACCGAGGGCAAGAGGCAGGCTCGCGAGCGGGAAGGTCAGCAGCACGACCAGCCGGATAGGCCGCTTGGGTCTGGCCCGAATGGCGAAGATCACGCCGATGAGCATGCCGATCGCCTCGGCGGCGAGAATCCACGACCAACCCTTGGGCCCTCCCAGACGCTCATTTGCGATCACCGGGCCGAGCACGCCGAAGACGGCCTGCAGCACCATGACCACGAAAGAGTATTGAGCGACCACGACCCAGAGCCATTGCCGGGATCGGAACTCCCTCCACCCGTCGTGCAGGTCGCGCAGAATGTTGTCCGCCTTGCCGCCGGTGCCCTCGCGGCCGCGGGCCGCCACCGGAAGGCGGAGTCCGGCGATGAATGCGGCGGAGCCAATGAGCAGCACGGCGTTGAGTGCCATGGCCCACCCGGCACCGAAGATCACCACGGCGCCACCGGCGACCGCAAAGCCACCGAAGCGGGCCACGTTCATGCCCAGCCGAAGGATGCCGTTTGCTGCCTGCAACTTCGGCGCCGGTACGACCTCGGGAACGACACCTGTGAACGCCGGCCAGAACAAGGCCGTTGCCATGCCCGCGATCGCCGCCAGGATGATGAGCAACCACATGGGTACCCAGCCCGTGATGAGCATGGCGGAGATGCCGCCCCAGGCCGCCGCGGCGACGAGGTCGGCGGCGACCATCACGCGAAATCGTGGGAACCGGTCGGCGATCACGCCGCCGAGCAGCATGAACGCGACTATGCTGATCGACTCGGCGGCGAGAACGATCGAGAGCTTCGTCGCGGTCGCGCCGGGCAGCGCGAGGACCCCAAACGTCAGCGCGACCGGGCCGAACGCGCTGCCGAGCACCGAGGCCGTACGGGCGCTGAGCAGCAGGCCGAAGCGGCGGTCACGAAGAATACTTAGGTCCCTGCGCACGACAACGACAGTATCTGTTGGGTATGACGACGCGCCCCTGAGTTTCTGCGCCTGCGTGACGGATTCGCCCCATCCGCGTAGACAGTAAGGTGTGACGTACGCCAACCGCCGCCAGGCCGGCGATGTCCTCGCGACGTACCTTCGTGCGTACGCGGGTCGAAACGACGTCATCGTGCTCGGTCTGGTACGCGGCGGTGTTCCCGTGGCCGCCCGCGTCGCGGCCGCCCTGGGCGCACCGCTCGACGTTCTGGTGGTGCGGAAACTCGGCGTGCCATGGGCCCCCGAGGTCGCCTTTGGCGCGCTCGGCCCCGGCGGCGTTGCGGTGCACAACCCGGACGTGGAGTCGCGGCTCTCCAAGGCGGACGTGGCCGAGGTGGTCGGCGCCGAGGGCGACGAACTCGCCCGGCGGGAGTTGGTCTACCGCCGTGGGCGGCCACCGTTGTCGCTCTCCGGCCGGGTGGCGATCGTCGTCGACGACGGGCTCGCGACTGGAGCGACCGCGCGAGCCGCCGTCGCGGTGGCCCGCAAGCTCGGTGCCGCCTCCGTCGTGGTCGCGGTCCCGGTAGGCGCCGCTGACTCGCTGCGGCTTCTCCGCGGCGACGCCGATGAGGTGGTATGCCCGCTCGTCCCCGACCACTTCGGCGCGGTCAGCCGGTTTTACCGTTCGTTCCCGCAGACCGACGACAGAGAGGTGATCTCACTCCTGGGCCAGGTAGCCGACGAGGATTGACGCCGTCAAGATTGTCGTATGTGTTCATCTCTTGACCGGTCAGCCGGCTCCAACCGGGGCGAGTGATGAGCACTCGCGGTCGGGCACATGGGCGCCGAGGCGGCTGGGTGACGTCGACACCGTGACCTGGCTCTACCGGGCCGGCTACTATGATCAGCCGCGGTCCGCCCTCACCGACCAAGCGGCACGTCTCGTCGCCAATGTCCAGATGACTGGAGCCGACGGTGGCCACGACCTGCATTACGGGTGTTGCAGAAGATGGGGGTGCGGTTGGCCGGTCGTCTGGCCGGCGCGGCCGCGCATCGGGCAGGTTTCGCCGACGACCTCGTGGACTCCGTGGCCTTCGGCGATGCGCGATACGCGGATGTGCGCAGGCTCCTGGCGGATCGGTTCGGCGAACAGGCCGTCGCCGTCGCCGAGATGCCGGACCCGCCGCCGTTCCACCAGGAGCGGGTGCTCGAGGTGGACCTGCGCGGTTTCGGCGCGGTCATCATTGCGTCTGGATTCCGGCCGGACTACACGGGCTGGGTCCATTTCCCCGTGTTCGATCAGCTCGGCTTCCCCGTTGTCGGTGACGACCTGAGCACGGCGGTGCCGGGGCTCTACTTCGGCGGCGTGCATTTCCTGCGTACCAGAAGGTCATCGCTGCTGTTCGGCGTCGGGCCCGACGCGGTTCTGCTCGCCCGGACGATCGCCGAGGCCGACTTCTCGGCCCGAGGCTAAGGCGGTGTGCCGCGCCCGGGGGGCATCTGGCACCACTATCCGCGCTCAGCGACGAGAAGAGGCGATGTGCTCGACGACGTGTTGGGCATCTCTGCCCACGCCCGGAAGAAATCCGGACGACATCGCATAGAGAAAATGCAAGCCGACGAAGTACAGCCCGGGCTCGTCGCCGACGATGCCACGCACGTGAACTGGCTCATTCGGCTCCGTGTCCTGACCGAAGACGGGAAGGTCGATCCAGGAGAAGTCCGGGCTGAAGCCCGTGCACCAGATGACGTTCTCGACGGGAAGCACGCCTTCGTCCGCCGCGACGGGGAAGCCGTCTCGAGTCCCCACCACCCGGCTGACGCGTTCGATGCCAGCAGCGGCGATGTCGGCCTGCTTCACACGCACAACGGGGGCGGCGTGGGCGAGCAGCCTTGGACGCATCCTGCGTCCGACAGGAGTTCGCGTGGTAAGTACACGGTGGCCGATGACACGGAACATCAATGGCAGGAAGACATGCCGGGCCAGGGCGTTGTCAGGGCGGAAGGGTACCCGACCCGATTCGGTCCCCGAGAGCCAGGTCCGATGGGAGGCCGCGACGTCGAGGGCGATCTCCGCGCCGGAATTCCCCAACCCCACCACGAGCACCCGGCCGTCTCGAAGCTGTGCGACATTGCGATAGCCACTGGAGTGAAGTTGGACGATGCCGGGGTCGAGACTCGCCGCGAACGCGGGCGTACGGGGAAGTTGGTGGCTTCCCATCGCCACCACGACGTTGTCGGCCTCGAACCGCCGATCGCCGGCGTCAACCAGGAATCGAACTCCTTCGCGGCATAGGCGCTTTGCCCGAACCCCAGATTGCACGGGCAGTCCGAACCGCGCCGCGTACGACTCGAGATAGTCGGCCACCTCGTCCTTTGTGGAGAACGAGTTTGCCGGTCCCGGAAATGCCATACCGTCGAGGCCGTTGAAGCGCGCCGGTGTGAAGAGCCGGAGTGAGTCCCAGCGGTTGCGCCAGGCGTCGCCGATCCGCGCGTTCGCGTCGAGGATCACAAACCTAAGACCTCGCTTGGCGAGATGGTAGCCGACCGACAGGCCGGCCTGGCCGCCGCCAACGATCACCGTCCCGATCCGTTCGGCATCAGTCACGGCGTCCACCCGAGCCACCTCCTGTTGAGTGGATTCCTTTGCCATGACGCTATGCGCGGCGCCTACTCGGTTGGATAGGGAGTTCTCCCTAGGGCACCAGGCCGTGCTGCATGGCGAAGAGGGCTGCCGCCGCCCGCGTGGACACGCCCATCTTGCCGTACGCGCTCTGGATGTGGTTGTCGGCCGTCTTGACCGAGATTCCCAACGCGCGTGCGACCTGCTTGGTCTGCAACCCGCGGGCCAGTAGTCCGACGACCTCTGTCTCGCGCTGCGTCAGCCCGGCCGGTCGCTCGATTCGCGGCGTTCGTAGGCCAGCCGCCTCAAGTACGGCCTTCACGGCGACGGCGTCCAGCCGTCCAACGTGGACCTCGCGACTCAGTGTCTCGGCGGCCTGCTGCGGTGTGAGCGCCGCCCGGTGCGGCCTCGGTTCGATCTTCGTCTGATAAGCGTCGGCGGCGGCGAGCAAGCGGGCCACGGGTGCCAGCCCCGCGGATGCGGTCCCACGGTGATAGCCCGACCCGTCGCAGCGCTCGTGGTGCGTGCCGGCGATTCCGGCGAGCACGGCAAGAGACGGAGAGCGGTGCAGGATTCGTTCCGTCTGATAGGGGTGCAGGCGTACCTTCTCCCAATCGTCGGTCGTCAGAGGCCCCGGCTGCTGCCATATGCGAGCCGGCACGGCTACCCGCCCGATGTCGTGGATGAGTGCCGCCCGCCGGATCGTCGCGAGGTCACCGACGTCGAAACGGCACCGTCGGGCAGCATTCGCCGCCAGCACCGCAACGCCGCTCGAGTGCCCCACGAAGTACGGCGAGACGAGATCGCTGAAGTCGCCCATGGCCGATAAGGCCTGGTCGATCAACTCGCCTTCCAGAAGCAGGTAGGGCTTCGGCTCGCTGGCCAGGGTCTCGTCCCAGGCCGACGCGGCGTCGATCGCAGGCAACCCGGCGGTCTCGTCGCCCAAGGCCGCGACCACGTCGGGATCGAACGCGTGCCCGGCACGACGGCGGACGACTGCCATTGCCCGGTCGGCGCCGCCCAGCATCCGCTGGAAGGTCGCGTCCCGCGCGACGTGAGTGATCCGCATCGGAAGCGGTATCTCGTCGCCCTTCGCCCGACCCGGCTGTCCGTTGCCGTCCCAGCGCTCGGCGACGTATGCGAACAGCGGGCCGACAGACGTGTCGACGCCGAGCCGGTCGGTGAGCATCGTCGCGACCTCGCAGAACGCGGCGATGTGATGCTTGAAGACCTTGGCGACCTTGGGCAGGCCGCGGGCGAGCTGCCCCGCGCGCACGAGGGCCGTGCCGCCGGGTGGCGCCACGGCGCGGAGGAAGCCCGCCGTCATCTCGGCCCGCGACCCGAACCTACCCGGCGTGGCATATGTGGTGAGAGCGTCGTCGGCGCCGAAGAGCTCGGCGGCGACATCCGCGTTGGCGGTGCACCCGACGTAGAACAACTGGCACGCGTAGTAGGTCTGGGTCGCCGTCTCCGAATCGACCTTCAGCCGATCGGCCAGCCGCATGGCGAGCAGCGTGCTCTCGAGACCATGCTCCAGGGGCAAGCCCATGCCAAGATCTGTCGCGAGCGACAGAGCCGCGATCACCTCTGCAGCGCGCATGGGCACCGCGGCCGGCGATGCGTCAGCTGCCACATCGCGAACCTACTCCGCGGCCACCCAGGGCGGCTGTTGGATTCGCTTCGCCCCGTGCTCATCGCCGACGCGCGGGCGCGGGACACGCTCCCGCTACTTGGTGCCCACTCCGATGTTCAACGGCGCCGTCAGTACCGCAGTGCCGTGGCCGCCGGCACGCTCGCGGACCATGCCGTCGAGGACTCGGATGACGGCGGCGCGCTGCTCCTCCGTCAGATCCGCAACCAGCATCCCCGGGATGGGGTTCCCCCCAAGGCACCAGTCCCACAGCTGCTGCCCGGTCCGCATCTCGATCCGCTCCTCGTTGCTGGTGTCCACGATGACATCCATGAGGCCCGCATCAGTGAGCCGTTGACGAAGCACCTCCGCATCGGCGACCTGAAACTCCAGGAGCGGCTCGTCCTCCGCGGGCCCTTCGAAGTCGGGCACGACGGCCTGCACCGCGGCGACGAAGAAGTGCAGCGCCTCGAACTCCTGCGGATCGCCGTACGCGATGACCAGCACGCGTCCTCCCGGCTTCGTCACGCGGACCATCTCGCG
>JAXIPB010000270.1:0-14373 GCA_045403155.1 Micromonosporaceae bacterium | reverse complement strand
GCCGTGCTCACCGAGAGCACGTTCTCGCTGCCCGGTCTGGGCAAGTACGCCATCGACGCCCTCGTGAACAACGACCTGCCGAAGGTGATGGGCGGCGTTCTGTTCGCCGCATTCTTCATCGTCATCGCCAATCTCATCGTGGATCTTCTGTACGTGGTCGTCGATCCGAGAGTGAGGATCGGCTGATGGTCGGGATTGGCTACGAGGCGCTACCTGCGACGGTCAGCCGGGGCGTGGCTCCCCGCGCGTTCGTTCAGCTGCGCAACCTGCGCATTCACTTCCCCACCGATGATGGCGTGGTCCGGGCGGTCGATGACTTCTCCTTTACGTTGGAGCGCGGCCGGACGCTGGGCATCGTCGGCGAGTCGGGCTCGGGCAAGTCGGTGACGAGCCTCGGCATCCTCGGCCTGCACAACCGGCGCAACGCGCGGGTCTCCGGCGAGATCTGGATCGATGGTGAGGAGATCGTCGGCGCCTCGCCCACCGCGGTGCGCAGGCTTCGGGGTAAGAAGATGGCGATGATATTTCAGGATCCGCTCTCGGCGATGCACCCGTATTACACGGTGGGGGCGCAGATCATCGAGGCATATCGCGTGCACAATCCGGTGAGTAGGGCGGTGGCGCGCAGACACGCCATCGAGATGCTGGACCGGGTCGGCATTCCGCAGCCCGCCCGGCGGGTGGATGACTACCCGCACCAGTTCTCCGGCGGGATGCGTCAACGCGCGATGATCGCGATGGCGCTCTCCTGCGATCCCGAGCTGCTCATCGCCGACGAGCCGACGACAGCGCTGGACGTGACCGTGCAGGCCCAGATCCTCGACCTCATGCGTGGCCTGCAGGCCGAGTTCAACTCGGCGCTCATCATCATCACCCACGATCTCGGTGTCGTAGCCGAGCTCGCCGACGACATTCTGGTGATGTACGCCGGTCGATGTGTTGAGTACGGCTCGGCGGTGGACGTTTTTGAGCGGCCTGAGCATCCCTATACCTGGGGCCTGTTGGGTTCGATGCCCCGGCTGGACCGCACCCGCACCGACCGGCTCATTCCCATCGTTGGCACGCCGCCGTCGCTGATCCACCTGCCGTCGGGCTGCTCCTTCCACCCCCGCTGCGCCTATGCGGACCGCACCGGTGGCGCAAGCCAGACCGTGATGCCGGACCTTCTCGCCGCGCCGGGAGGCCATCCGGTGCGGTGTCACCTGTCGGCCGAGGCGCGGCGCAGCGCGTGGGAGACCGACATCAAGCCCAACCTGGAGTCCCCGTGAGTACGGCGATCAACGAGGGCGCGCTGCTTTCCGTGCGCGACCTGCAGAAGCACTTCCCAATCACCAAGGGACTGCTGAAGCGGCGGGTCGGGGCGGTACAAGCCGTCGATGGCGTCGACTTCGATGTCGTGAAGGGCGACACGCTCGGCCTCGTTGGCGAGTCGGGGTGCGGCAAGACGACGACGGGACGCCTGCTGACGCGGCTACTCGAGCCGACCGGTGGCCGGATCGTCTTCGAAGGTCGCGACATCACCCACATGTCGCAGGGTCGGCTCCGTCCGCTGCGTCGCGACGTCCAGATGATCTTCCAGGACCCGTTCTCATCGCTGAACCCACGCCACACAGTCGGGACGATCGTGGGCGCGCCATTCCGGATCCAGAAGGTGGCGACGGAGCACGGCGTCAAACGCGCGGTCCAGGACCTGCTCACGCTGGTCGGGCTCAACCCGGAGCACTACAACCGGTATCCGCACGAGTTCTCCGGAGGCCAGCGCCAGCGGATCGGGATCGCGCGGACGCTCGCGCTACGGCCGAAGCTGATCGTCGCGGACGAGCCGGTCTCCGCGCTCGATGTCTCGATCCAGGCTCAGATCGTGAACCTGCTCGACGATCTGCAGCGGGAGCTGGGACTGACCTATGTGGTCATCGCCCACGACCTTTCCGTTGTCCGGCACATTTCCGATCGGGTCGCGGTCATGTACCTGGGCAAGATAGTCGAACTCGCCGACCGCGACGCGCTCTACAGCGCGCCGATGCATCCGTACACGAACGCGCTCATGTCGGCCGTACCGGTGCCCGACCCGGCTCGTCGCGACGGGGCGCGCCGGGAACGGATCCTGCTGACCGGCGACGTACCGAGCCCGATCAACCCGCCCTCCGGATGCCGATTCCGGACCAGGTGCTGGAAGGCGCAGGAGATCTGCGCCGAGGTTCCACCGCCGTTGGCGCCCGGCCCCGACGTCGGCCCCAGCGCCGGTGTCGACGCCGGCGCCCACCTGGTCGCCTGCCACTTCCCGGTGCTCAAGCGGGCCGGCGGCGACGCTGGTGGCGGTGCGAGGGTTCACGACTTGCCCGTACCGGCGGCCCGGAACGGGGCGACGCTTGAACAGTTGCGATGATCAAGGGCGGGCGGCGGTGCGGTTGGCGGCGGCGCGGTTGACCGCGGCGGCGACGGCACGAAGTGAGGCGGTCACGATGTTCGCGTCGACGCCGACCCCCCAGTAGACCTCGCCGTTCACCTCCGCCTCGACGTACGCCGCGGCCTGGGCGTCGCCGCCGGCGGACATGGCGTGCTCGGCATAGTCCAGCACCCGCACATCGGTGTCCACATCGGAGAGAGCGTGTACGAAGGCGTCGATGGGCCCGTTTCCGACTCCGCTCAGTCGACACTCGTCGCCGTCGAGCGAGGCATCCGCGGCGAGCTCAACCTTGCCGTCCACGGTTGCCACCGTGTAGCTCGCGACCGCGAGGCGTGGCGCCATCTGATGCTCGAGCAGGTACTCCCGCGAGAAGATCTCCCACATCTGCGCGGGGGCCACCTCCCCGCCGGCGTCGTCCGTGTGCCGCTGGATGACACCGGAGAACTCGATCTGCAAACGGCGCGGAAGGTCGAATTGGTGCTCGGTTTTCATGATGTACGCGACGCCGCCCTTGCCGGACTGCGAGTTGACCCGGATAACCGCCTCGTACGTCCGCCCGACGTCCATCGGGTCGATCGGCAGATAGGGAACGCCCCACTCGTACGAGTCGACCGGAACCCCGGCGACGACGGCGTCGCGTTCGAGCGCCTCGAATCCCTTCTTGATGGCGTCCTGGTGTGAGCCGGAGAACGCGGTGTAAACGAGGGCGCCGGCGTACGGGTGCCGTTCGTGTACGGGCAGCTGGTTGCAGTACTCGACCGCCCGCTTAACCTCATCGATGTTCGAAAAGTCGATCTGTGGGTCGACCCCCTGAGAGAAGAGGTTCAGCCCGAGCGTCACCAGGTCGACGTTGCCGGTCCGCTCGCCGTTTCCGAATAGGCAGCCCTCGACCCGGTCCGCGCCGGCCATGACTCCCAGCTCTGCGGCGGCCACCGCCGTGCCCCGGTCGTTGTGTGGGTGCAACGACAGGACCACCGACGCGCGGCGCGGCAGGCTCCGATGCATCCACTCGATGGAGTCGGCGTAGACGTTCGGGGTCGCCATCTCCACCGTCGCTGGCAGGTTCACGATGAGCGGCCGGGCTGGGCTGGGATCGACGGCATCGATCACCGCCGAGCAGATCTCTAGGGCATACTCCAGTTCCGTACCGGTATAGGACTCTGGCGAGTACTCGTAGAAGATGTCGGTGTCCGGGGTGTGGATCTCGGCGTACTTCTGGCACAGCCGCGCCGCGTCGACGGCGATCGCCGTGATCCCCGCCCGGTCCAAGCCGAAGACGACTCGCCGCTGAAGACTCGAGGTGGAGTTGTAGAAGTGGACGATGGCCCGCCGCGCCCCGCGAATCGACTCGTAGGTGCGCTCGATGAGGTGTTCCCGGCACTGCGTCAGCACCTGGATCGTCACGTCGTCGGGGATCGCGTCGTTCTCGATGAGCTGGCGCACGAAGTCGAAGTCGGTCTGGCTCGCGGATGGGAAGCCGACCTCGATCTCCTTATAGCCCATGCGAACCAACAGGTTGAACATGCGCCGCTTGCGTTCGGGCGACATGGGGTCGATGAGTGCCTGGTTGCCGTCACGGAGGTCGACCGCGCACCAACGGGGCGCCGCGGTGATCTGCACGGACGGCCATCGTCGGTCCGGCAGTTGGACGCTGAACGGCGCGGCATAGGGCCGATAACGATGAACGGGCATCCCGCTCGCGGTCTGCTGAGCGATGGGCGACGTCACGGGCGACGTGACGGACGATGCGACGGTGGGCATGGCGCTCCAACCTGACCAGGTGGCTGATATTGCTGGGCTCGATCCCGACGACCGCGATGTCGTAGCGGGTTACCTGAACGGGGATCGACCGGCGGCGCTAGGCGAGTGGCTTCTCGGCGAATGCGCACTTCGCCGGAGGCGAACAGCGCGGCACATAACACCGCGACGAGGTGCCGGCCTCTGGGGCCTCGCCGCGGCACGGAAGAAGGAGCGCCTGCCACATGGTGCTCACATCGTACGACGTGACCCGCTGGTTCAGGCAGTCGTGTGTGACCGCCGTCTCACGAAGTGGACCTGGGCGCATGCACCACCGAAACGGCGATCTTGGAAGCCGCGTATGGCTCGTAACGCTCAGCCCTGATGGTTGGGGCTTGTCGCCGCGGACGGCGACGGTGTGGGTTGCGGCGGCGGCGCGGCCATTGGCAGAGCGGCGCGGCCCACGACGGGCGCGGGAATGGCGACGCTCGGAGGCCCCGGCGCCACCGGGCCGGCGAGCACGAGCATGCCGAAGCCGACCCGGGCCGCGGTGAGGACGCCATCGCTGGCATAGCAGTACACGCCCGGATCAACCGGCGGAGCCAGCGCGGCCGAGTTCGACTCGACCGAGTAGCAGGTGCCTTGGGCGCCGGGAAGCCGCGAGGTGGCGGCGACCGAGAGGGCCGTCGCCTTGTCCACGAGCGGGTCGATCCAGTCGGTAAAGACGTGCTGCACGCGCGGGTCGATGGTCGCCGTCATCCGGGCCACCGCCGCACACCCCGCGACCTGCGGCGGGACGTCCGGACGGGCGGTGGCGCTGCCCGCCGCCGGCCCGAGAGAGCACTGGAACAGGCCAGCGGCGGACGAGAACACCGCGACATCGGCAAGGCCTCCGAGCGCTCCGCCCGGAACGCCAACGATCCAGGAGCCGTCGGTCGCGATCGCCACGGTCACCGTACGGTCGGGTCGTCCCGCGGCGGACAGCGTGTACGTGGCGATGTAGTGGCGGTCCTTGGCCGCGGCGGCGAGGGCAGCGAGCGCGTCTCGATCGGCCTGGCGGGCGATCGCCGCTGGCGTTGCATCCACGCCGGGCGGCGAACCGGCGCATCCAGACGCCGCGATGCCCAGCCCCGCCACGACGAGCGCGGCCCGCCCGAGCGCGGCCAGCCCGGCACTGACTCGCCTGAACCCCGCGAGCAACCCCAAAGCACCGACCGGCCCGACGTCCCCGACCCGCCCGACATGCCCAAACACGCAAGCCATTCTCCGTGACCGAAGCACCGGATCGTGGGATCGACTCTCCCGGCGCGCAGGCACCGGCTGTACGCTGGGCAAAGCTCGTCGGCGCCGTCGGCCCACACAAGTGCTGGCGGCGCCTTGCCGCGCGAGCGGCGAACCGCGGAAGGGAGCGGCGGCACCGTGGCGTTGATCGTGCAGAAGTACGGCGGCTCCTCCGTTGCCGATGCCGAGCGCATCAAGCGGGTCGCCGAGCGGATCGTCGCCACCCGGAAGTCAGGCAACGAGGTGGTGGTCGTGGTCTCGGCCATGGGAGACACGACCGACGAGCTGCGCGACCTCGCGCATCAGGTGAGCCCCGTTCCCCCCGGTCGCGAGCTCGACATGCTGCTGACCGCGGGCGAGCGGATTTCCATGGCGCTGGTGGCGATGGCCATTCACAACCTCGGGTATGAGGCTCGCTCGTACACGGGGTCGCAGGCCGGCGTCATCACGACGTCCTCGCACGGCAAGGCGCGCATCATCGACATAACACCGGGCCGGGTACGAGCGGCGCTCGACGAGGGCGCGGTCGCCATCGTCGCCGGCTTCCAGGGGATCGCGCAGGACACCAAGGACATCACGACGCTCGGTCGCGGCGCCTCGGACACGACCGCCGTCGCACTCGCGGCCGCGCTCAAGGCGGACGTCTGCGAGATCTACACCGACGTCGATGGCGTGTTCTCCGCGGATCCGCGCATCGTGTCCAACGCCAAGCAGATCGAGCAGATCACGTACGAGGAGATGCTCGAGCTCGCGGCGTGCGGCGCCAAGGTCCTGCACCTGCGTTGTGTGGAGTACGCGCGCCGGTCAGGCATCCCGATCCACGTCCGCTCGTCGTACACGTCCAAGCCCGGCACCATCGTGACCGGCTCAATGGAGGACCTTCCCATGGAGCAAGCACTCATCACCGGCGTCGCGCACGACCGGAGCGAGGCGAAGATCACGATTGTCGGCGTCCCCGACGAGCCGGGTGAGGCGGCTCGGATATTCGCGACCGTCGCCGCCGCCGAGAGCAACATCGACATGATCGTGCAGAACGTCTCGACGGAGGCGACCGGGCGCACGGACATCTCCTTCACGCTGCCCAAGACCGACGGTCCGACCGCGATGACGGCGCTGGGCAAGATTCAGGACGGCGTCGGGTTCCGGGGTCTGCTCTACGACGACCACATTGGCAAGGTTTCCCTCGTGGGCGCCGGCATGCGCTCGCACCCCGGTGTGGCGGCGAAGTTCTTTGCGGCGATGGCGAACGCCGGGGTGAACATTGAGATGATCTCGACGTCCGAGATCCGCATCTCGGTGGTCTGCCGTGACACCGACCTCGACGCCGCCGTGCGGGCCGTGCACGCCGCGTTCGAGTTGGGCGGCGAGACCGAGGCAGTCGTCTATGCAGGTACGGGGAGATAGGAGGCGGGGCATGGGCAAGCTGCCAACCCTTGCGGTGGTCGGCGCGACCGGGGCCGTCGGGACCGTTATGTGCGATCTGCTTTCGTCCCGCCGGAACGTCTGGGGTGAGATCAGACTGGTGGCGTCGGCGCGGTCGGCCGGCCGGATGATCGTGGTACGCGGTGAGAAGCTCACGGTCCAGCTCCTGGCCCCGGATGTGTTCGACGGCGTGGACGTCGCGATGTTCGATGTGCCGGACGAGGTCTCGGCCGAGTGGGCGCCCATCGCGGCGGAGCGGGGCGCGGTGGCCGTGGACAACTCCGGCGCGTTCCGCATGCAGCCCGACGTGCCGCTCGTCGTTCCCGAGGTCAACGCCGATCAGGTCGCCGTCCGGCCGCGAGGCATCATCGCCAACCCCAACTGCACCACGCTGTCGATGATCGTGGCGGTCGGCGCGCTGCATCGGGAGTACGGGCTGCGTGAGCTCGTGGTCGCCTCCTACCAGGCGGCCTCGGGCGCGGGACAGTCCGGTGTGGACACGCTTCTGGACCAGGTCGCGAAGGTGGCCGGCGACCGCGCACTCGGCTCCCGGTCGGGCAACATCCGTCAGGCGGTCGGGGATGATCTCGGTCCGTTTCCCGCACCCCTCGCCCTCAACGTCGTACCGTGGGCCGGCTCGTTGCGAGACGGTGGTTGGTCGAGCGAGGAGGTGAAGGTCCGCGATGAGTCTCGGAAGATCCTCGGGCTGCCCGACCTGAAGGTCTCCGCGACGTGTGTGCGGGTACCCGTGGTCACGGGGCACTCCCTGGCCATTCACGCGGTCTTCCGGGCTGAGGTGGACGCCGAGCGGGCCCGCGAGGTCCTCCGCCACGCACCGGGCGTGATCCTGGTCGACGATCCCGGCGCCGGCGAATTTCCGACCCCGGCGGATGCCGTCGGGACCGACCCGACCTGGGTCGGACGGATCCGTCGCTCGCTCGATGACCCGCGCGCCCTGGATCTGTTCGTGACCGGAGACAATTTACGTAAGGGTGCGGCGCTCAACACGGCCCAGATCGCGGAGCTCGTCGCCGCCGACCTGCTCTCGCATCGATCATGAACTGAGAGTCCCCAAAATCCGCCGATCATGACCTCCAGGTCATGATCGGCGCTTAGGGGTGACGCCCACCCCATGATCGGCGCTTAGGGGTGACGCCCACCTCATGATCGGCGCTCGGGGGGTGAGGGGATCAGGCGGCGAGGCGAGCGGTGTTGCGGCCGGCGCGCTTCGCATCGTAGAGCGCCCGGTCCGCCCGCAGCAGCGTCTCCCGGCCGGTCTCACCGGGAACGTGCAGGGCGGCGCCGACGCTGATCGACTGCCCGATCCTGCGGGCGGCCTCCAGGAGCCGGCGCGTGATCGTCTCGACTTCGCCGGCGCCGTTCACATCAACGACGACCGCGAACTCGTCGCCTCCGATCCGGTAGAGCTGGTCGTCGCCGCGTAGCGCAGCCCGCAGAGCCCCGACCAGAGAGAGCAGCGCGTCGTCGCCCGCCTGGTGCCCGTACTCGTCGTTGATCTTTTTGAAGTCATCGACGTCCACGGCGATGACCGCGGTACGCCCGGGCGAGCTCACGCAGAGCCGCTCCTCGAACGGCCGGTAGTGGCGCAAACCGGTGAGCGGATCACGATTCGCGCGGCGGGACAGCTGATCCAGCTCGCGCAGTCGCTCGCGGGCGGACTGGGCATGCGCGACCAGCAGCGCGAGCAGCGAACCCTCCTCCGAACCCAGATTTCCCCGTTCGGCGGACGCGACAAGCAGGACTGCCTCGCCGAAGGCCACGGAGATCGCGGACGGCAGGCCGATGCCCGTAAACGCCGTGCTGACGCCGCCCACTCGTCCCATCAGCGCAGCGCGGCCCGCGCTGACCAGCCGAAGCGCGGTGTCCTGGTCGCCGTGGATCCACCGCGTTCCGTCTCGATCGAATGCGACCGCCACGCTGCCGCCCGTGACCGCGCAGGACGCTGCGAGCGTACGCGCGACGAGCTGAGCCTCGGTCGTCGCCTTCATGATCGACAATGTGTGCTCGAGCACGAGCTGGACGGGGCCTGACTGGACTTGGCGGTCGGGGTGGGAGTGGTCGCCACTTTGGCCAGCCGGGGGGCTGTGGGTTTGGTACACGGCAACATCTCTTCGTCGAGATCGGGGGTGGGGGGAGGGGGAGGTGCGTCAGAACGTGAACTCCTTTCTAGGTGATGAACATCGTACCCGCTGCATGCGACTGACTACAGTTCGTGAGCGTATGTGTGGCGGGCGTCTCGCATTGGACAGACGGGACGAGGAGGCAAAGGATGGTCAACACTGCCCCCCTCGCCAACCCAGGAGTGGCCATGCACGCCACAGACGCCACAGAGCCCTCGACAGAGCCCGCTACAGTCCAACCGCCGCCTCAACAGGTTGATCATCCACTCGCTCGGCTGACCGCGAACGAGATCCACGCGGCCCGAACGCTGATCGAGAAGTCCGGCCCGATAACGCCGACAACGCGATACGCGTATCTCGCGCTAGAGGAACCAACCAAGGCCGAGGTGCTCGCATTCCAGCCGGGTCAGCCGGTCGAACGCCGCGTTCGAGCCGTGCTGCTCGACGTCGCCGACGGGCGAACGCACGATGTAGTGGCGTCGCTCACACAGGATCAGATCGAACGCGTCACCCAGGTGGACACCGCCTCCGGCGGCCAGGCACCGATTCTGCTTGAGGAGTTCATCGCCGTCGACGAGATCGTCAAGGCCGATCCGGGCTGGTGCGCGGCCATGGCCCGGCGCGGAATCACCGATCTCGACCTGGTGCGTCCCTGCCCCCTCTCCGCTGGAGACTTCGGCCTGCCAGGCGAACGCGGCCGTCGCATGCTGCGCGTGCTCTCATTCGTCGCTCACCGGCCGGAGGATCATTGCTGGGCCCACCCCGTGGACGGCGTCGTGGCATACGTGGACCTGGTGGAGCGCAGGGTCATCGAGCTCATCGACCATGAACTTCTGCCGGTCCCGGCGGAGGAGGCCAACATCGACGACCCGGCATTCATGGGGCCACCCAGGACCACGCTGAAGCCGCTGGAGATCACCCAGCCCGAGGGGCCGAGCTTCTCGGTCACCGATGACGTCGTGACCTGGGAAAATTGGAAGTTCCGAGTCGGGTTCGACCCACGCGAAGGTCTCGTCCTGCAGCAGATCTCGTTCGCCGACGGCGGGCGCGAGCGGCCGATCATCTATCGGGCCTCGATCGCCGAGATGGTGGTGCCGTACGCGGACCCGAGCCCGGTCCGATTCTGGCAGAACTACTTCGACGCTGGTGAGTACCTACTCGGCCAACAGGTCAACTCGCTCGTCCTGGGCTGCGACTGTCTGGGCGAGATCCACTATTTCGATGTGGTCATGGCCGATGGCGAGGGCCAGCCACGCGAGGTTGCGAACGCGGTCTGCATGCATGAGGAGGACTTCGGCGTGCTGTGGAAGCACACCGACATCTTCACGCAGTCGCAGGAGACCCGCCGGCAGCGCCGGTTGGTGGTCTCCTTCTTCACCACCGTCGGGAACTATGACTACGGCTTCTACTGGTACTTCTACCTCGACGGCACGATCCAGCTCGAGGTGAAGATGACCGGTGTGATCTTCACCTCCTCGTACGTCGAAGGCAGCCACTGGGCGTCCCGGGTCGGCCCGGAACTCGGTGCCCCTTACCACCAACACCTGTTCAACGCCCGCCTCGACATGACGGTCGATGGGTCGACAAACGTCGTCGAGGAACTCGACGCGGTCCGGGTGCGAGTCGGGGCCACCAACCCGCATGGCAACGCGTTCACAAGATCCGTCACTCGCCTCACCCGTGAGTCGGAGGCCGCCAGGGTCGCCCATCCGGCCGCCGCACGGGTCTGGCAGGTGATGAACCCGGCGAGCACCAACCGTTTGGGCCGACCCGTCGGCTATGCCCTGGTGCCACAGGGCCAGCCGCTGCTGCTGGCGGCCGACGAGGCGGCCATCCGCCGACGGGCCGCCTTCGCGACCCATCATCTCTGGGTGACCCGCTACGACCCGGCCGAGCGGTATGCAGCCGGCGACCTCGTCAACCAGAACCCGGGCGGGGATGGCCTTCCCGCGTACATATCCGCGGATCGGGGCATCGACGGTGAGGACATCGTCGTCTGGCACACGTTCGGCTCGGTGCACTTCCCCCGGCCGGAGGATTGGCCCGTGATGCCGGTCGAGACCTGCGGATTCACGCTCAAGCCGGTCGGGTTCTTCGATCGCAATCCAACGCTCGACGTCCCCGCGTCGACGTCGAGCCACTGCCATCACGGGCATGGGGAGGACTGAGTCGCGACACGCTCGAACTGTTGAACCCTAGGTGGTCATCCGCTAACCTTCGGCGCTGTACGCGGCGGGGAGCGTGCTGATCCGAGCAGAGCCGAGCAGAGGACGAAGATGATCGCGCTGCCCCTTGCGGACGAGTTCTTCCTGGTCGGCCATGATCAATACAGCGGAAAACCCCAGGTCAGCGACGGTGCCCTCGACACCGGCCTGGCCGGAGCCGTACTCGGCGAGTTGGTGCTCGCCGGACGCCTGACGGTCGGGGAAGAGACCCACGTCGCGGTTCGGGACCAGCGCCCGTACGGCGAGCATGTGACGGACGCGGCGTTGGCGGAGATTCTGAAGCAGCGAGAGGTCCACCCGGTCCGGGCGTGGGTCGAGTACCTGCGCGACCACGCTCGCACCATGGTCGCCCCGCGCTTGATCCAGAACGGACTGGTCGAGCGCGTGCAGGCCCGATCGATGCTGAAGCAGACCGTGCGCTACCCCGCGACCGACGCGCTGAGGGCCGCGTCCGCGCAGGCGAGGCTGCGATACACGGTCGACCACCCGGCGCACCTCGACGAGCAGACCGCGGTGTTGGGCGGACTCGTCTTGGCCGCCGGCCTCGATTTCGTGCTCGGCGGGGGTTCGGCCCGGGAGACTCGGGATGCTCTCGCTCGTATGTCTGGGTTGCTGCGGCCGGATCTCCAGGCGCTGATCGCAGGCGTTGAGTCCGCGGTCGCCCAGATCGCTCTGAGCGCCCACCGCGGATGAAGGAGGGGATCCTATCAACGGTTCTCCGTGATCGGAGTCCCCTCCTTCTGGGTGGCCGTAAGCGCTAGTTACCGGTACACGCCGGGCGGCTGCGCGTCCTGCCCGGCGTCGACGTCGGCGCCGTGCTGGGCTGAATACTGGGTCGGGAGAACACGGCTCTGGGTGGTGACGCCGGTGGCAGTATTGGCGCCCAGACCGATGGCCTGGTAGACCTCCGGCCGCGAGAACCTCAGAATGATCGCCCAGAGGATGCCGAGCACTCCCACGGCCGGGTAGATCGCGGGAATGAGCCAGCTCAGGGTGGTCACGGCCGACTCGCCCGGATGCCCTGGCGGGACCGCCAGCAGAGTGTCGAAGTTGATGACGGCGAAGTAGACGACCGTGCCGAGGGCGATCGACGCCAGCGCGGGGGCCAGCAGGCGCCGCCATACGTTCTCCCCGTTGCCGTTGCGACCGAAGTATGAGATGACGGCGACCGAGGTGATGGTGAGGAGCAGCAGGACGCCGAAGCCGCCCGCGGTGCCGACCCAGAACATGAGCTGGAAGACCGGGTCGAGGTCGAGGAGTGCATACACAATGATCACCGCGAGGCCGAGCACGCTCTGCGCGATCGATCCGGCGATGGGGGCGCCGCTTCGACGGCCGGTCGCGCTCAGGAATCCCGGGAAGACCCGCTCCCGGGCCAATGCGAAGGTGTAACGGGCGACGGTGTTGTGGAAGGAGATCGCCGCGGCCAGCACGGAGGTGGCGAAGAGCACGCCACCGATGTCCACAAGCACGCTGGACATTCGTTCCCCCGCGAGTCCAAAGATGAGGAACGGGCCGTTCTCAGTCGAGGCGCCCACAATGTTCTCCGGGCCGGTGGCCACCGACATGGCCCACGAGGAGAGGGCATAGACACCGCCAATGATCGCGACCGAGATGTAGGTCGCCAGGGCGATGGTTCGCTTCGGGTTCTTGCTCTCCTCGGAGAACACCACCGAGGACTCGAAGCCGGTGAAGCCTAGCAGTGTGAGTACGAGGACGGCGCCGAAACCGGTCACGAACAGGTTGCCTGGCTGCAACGTGTCGAAGGTGATCCCGCCCTCCGCCGGCTTCGTGAGGTAGGAGAAGTCGTAGATGAGGACGATCACGATCTCCGTGGTGAGCAGGACGGCGAGGACCTTGCCGTTGATGTCGACCCGCAGCAGGCCGAGGATCGCAACGATTGCCCAGGTCACTAGCGCAACGACCCACCACTGGGGCTCGATGTCGAAGAATCGCTTGAGCGGTTCCGTGGCGGCGAAGCCGATGATCCCGTACAGGCCGATCTGGAGGGCGTTGTAGGCGACCAGCGCCATCCAGGCCGCCCCCACACCCAGTGGACGGCCGAGTCCATGAGTCACGTAGGTGTAGAAGGCCCCTGCGTTGCTGATGTGCCGCGACATCGCCACGTAACCGACGCTGAACAGCATCAACAGGACTGCGATCGTGATGAACGCGAACGGTATGCCGGTGATCTGGGTTGCCGCGTATCCAGTCGTGACGACGCCGGCGACGACGGTCATTGGTGCGGCCGCGGACATGACGAAGAAGACCACGGACGGTACGCCGAGTCTGTCCTTCGCCAAGGAGCCTTGGATGGGAGACGACATTAGGGAGCTCCGGGGGTCGAGGGGTTGGGGGGTCGAAGGAACGATTTAGCGTCCAGCGGGTCGGGTACGTGGTGGTGCGCGACGGCTTTCGCGCGCTGCCAGTCGACCGTTCCGCTGTGCGAGCGGAACCATCCAGGACATTTGCATGAGTCTTCCCATGACGAGTCCGTAGTCTGGCCTAGCCGGAGGCGTGAGGCAAGGGTTTGAACGGATGCGGTGGTGGCCGCGTCACGGGCGTCCTCCAAAGATCGTGATGGCTTTCGCACAGTAGCGATCCGCAATGGACCAGGACAAGGCTCGGCGCTGGGAGCGAATGTCTGCCGCTTCTCGTACGGTTCGCTGATCTTATCCATGTACGGGGTGAACATTGGCGATTGCCGGTTTCCGCGATCGGGATGTGTTCGCGGGGTGCGCGCTCGGCCCCGGCCTACGCTCGTTGGCATGGAGTCGCTGATCGAGCTGGTCGGCCTGATCGCGGTAGTCGTGGCTGTGGCCGCCGTCGCCCGTCGCTTCGGGCTGCTCGCCCCGATTCTGCTGGTGGTCGTTGGTCTCGGGCTGTCCTTCGTGCCCGGCATTCCGATTCCTCAGCTGGACCCCGAGCTTGTGATTACCGGCATCCTGCCACCGCTGCTCTACGTCGCGGCGGTGGAGATTTCAGTTCCGGCGTTTCGCTTCAACCTGCGCCCGATCCTGTTACTCGCGGTCGGGCATGTCCTGTTCATAGCGGCTGCCGTCGGCGTGGTCGTGCACGCGCTCATGCCTTCGGTGCCGTTCGCGGCCTGCCTCGCACTAGGGGCGGTCGTCGCTCCACCCGACGCGGTCGCGGCGACCGC